>JACKDJ010000059.1 GCA_020633625.1 Myxococcales bacterium | reverse complement strand
GCCGGTGCCGCGGTGGCGGCGGGCGCCGCGGCGCCCGCAGAAGCCGAAGACCGTGTCGTCGCCGAGCTCAGCTCGACCACCTCTTCACTCTCCCTCGCGGCTGGGGCCATCGGCTCGGCTGCCGCCGGCGCGTCGGCGCCTCCCCGGCGCGGACGACGCTCCCGCGTGGACGCCTGCTGTTCCTGCTGACGGACCGCGTCGTCGGCCATCGCGAACAGCTCGTCGCTGTCGGCTCTCTCCGTCGCCGAGTCGGCCTCGGCGATGCGCGCCGGCTGCGCGGGTGCGGCGGCCTCGCGGGCCGGGGGCGCCGGCGCTGGAGCGACGACGTCGGGCATCTCCGCTTCCATTGCGCCGGCGGGGGCTGCGCCGGCAGCCGCGCCGTACCCGGCAGAACCCCCAACCGCGCCGTACCCGGTCGAGCTCCCGGTCCGCCCGGCTGCGGTGTCTTCGTTCGCCGTCCGTCCACCGCCGAGCGTGCCACCGAGGGTCACCATCGAGCCGCCTCGGAGGTTCCCCGGCTCCTCGCGGGTCGTCGTCCTGGCGGCGGCCGCTGGGGCGGCGGCGTCGAGCGACGGCTGTGCCACGACGCCCTCGGCGAGGTCGCGGTTCAGCGGTGTCTCTTCGCTCGGAGCGGCGCGCTGGTCGAACGCGCCGCCCTCGTCGATGGGCGCCTCGACCGGTGCGGCCGCGGGTGCCGTCGGACGCTCCGGCTGAGCGCCGGGAACTTCTGCTTCCGGCGACGGTCTCTCTCCTGCGGCGACCGCTGCCTGCTCCGCGCCAGCTCCGTCGAGGGCCGGAGAGCGACTGGTCAGCCGCTCGAACATCCACACCCCACCTGCGAGCAGCGAAACCGAGAGCGCAACACCGAACACCGGGCTCGCGAGCACCGAGCCGAGCCAGCTCCGCTCCGGTCGCGCGTCGGCGGCAGCGAGGCGCGCCGATCGCACGATGTCGGCGTGCAGCTTGGCCGGCACGTCGAGCGCGTCGAGCTGCGAGTACGCCGCCATCGTCGTGCGAATCGCCGCCAGCTCCTCGCGACACTGCGGACAGCGTGCGAGCGCCTCCTCCACCGCGGCGCGGTCGGGAGCGTCGAGCTCCTCGTACGCGTAGTCGAGGAGTCGCTGGTTGCAGTCTTCGCAGTTCATCGGGGCAGGAGTCTCAGGGAGCGTGTGGGTGAGAACGGATGACGCGCGGTTCGGGTCTACTCTCGGTCGGCGCCGACCTCGTCGGCCTCGTCGGCGTCGAACGACGTCCCCTCGAACTCGGCGACGTACCCTCGCAGCGTCGCGAGCGCGTACCGCATGCGGGACTTCACCGTGTTCTCGGACAGGCCGAAGAGCTGCGCGATCTCGACGAAGCGCATGCCCTCGTAGTGTCTGAGCACGAAGACCTCGCGCTGCTCGTCGGGGAGCGCGGCGAGCCCTTCGCGGAGCCGGTCCAGGAACTCGTCTCGCGTCATTCGGGTGCTGGCGCCGACTGCCGCGGGATCGTGAACGCGCTCGACGCGCGCGGTCTCGCTGTCGTCGCTGATCGGCGCGTCGAGCGACGACGTCCGGCGCTTCGCGCGGCGGCGCGACTCGTCGATGCAGGCGTTGCGCGCGATCGTGAACAGCCACGTCGTGAACTTCGCCTGCGGCTTGTAGCGGTCCGCGGTCTTCACGACGCGGACCCAGATGTCCTGCACGAGGTCGGTGGCCCGGTCGCGGTCACCGACGGACCGGTAGACGAAGTTCAGGAGCTTGCGCTCGTGCCTGCCGAGGAGGATCTCGAACGCGACGACGTCACCCCCGGCGTAGCGCTCCATGAGCTGCTCGTCGCCGAGCGCCTCGAGCTGAGCGCGCTCGAGGGCTGGCTGCCGCCGGACCCCGAACCAGCTCGCGAGGACGAAGAGCACCGACCGAGGTCAGTGCGGCGCAGCGAGCCGCGTCTCGATCGCGGAGATCGTGGCGTCGATGACGTCCTGCACCGAGGCGCCCTCGCCGAAGCCGGGCGCCGGAACGGGGGTGCGCCCGAGCGCGCTCTTGGCGTCTTGCAGTCGCCCGACGGTGCCGCGGTCGCCGTAGAAGCCGAGGCACGCGATCGAGATGACGCGAGCCGGGACGTTCTCGTCGCCGATGTGGCGCTCGAAGACGACGCGCGCGTTGTCGCCGAGCTCGGTGAGCTTGGTGAGCGTGCAGAGGAAGCTAGAGGTGACCGACTTGAGGCCGTCGGGGCGGACGGCGTCGCGGTAGAAGCCGTACTCGCCGGTCGGGGGCAGGCTCGACAGCGCGAGCTCGAGCCCCTCGGAGCCGCCGCCGTCGACGAGCGCCTGGAACGCTGCCCAGCGCGCGTTCGTCTCGTTCGTCAGCAGGCGCCGATATCCGTCGGCGTCTGCGTCGGTCCGCGTCGTCGACACGGCGTCGAGCATCGCGTTCTTGAACAGCGGGTCGGTGTCGGGGTTGTTGAGCTGGTCGAAGATCCAGGCGCGCATGGCCGGGGCCGCGCTGAGCCGGAGGGCCTGCTCGAGGTACTCGAACTTGAGCTGGGTGTTCTGGTCGACGTTCCCGGCCGTCCAGCGGTCGATGTACGCCTGGGCGATCTCGTTCGACGTCTTCATCCACGACAGGTCGGTGACGTCGCGGCCGAAGCAGAGGACACGGTCGAAGGCGCCCTCGCGGACGACCTCGACGATCTTCGGCGAGCCGACGGTGGCGCCGAGGACCTCGAAGAGATCGACGATGCGAACGACGCCGGTGCCGACGCGGCAGGGGTCCCACTTGTTGAGGAGCCAGTCGGCGAGGATGCCGTCGAACTCGGCGATGACGGCGGGGGTCGTCGTCGCCTGGCGGAGGTTGTACGCGGCGTCGCGCATCTCGACGGCGCTCGCGTCGCTCTCGGCGTAGCGCGTCCGCATGTGCGGCACGACGCCCTGCAGAATCTGGTCGCGCTGCCCGACGTCCTGGATGTCCTTCACCGCGCCGCCGCCGGCGAGGAGCGTGTACGAGTAGTCCCACTGGTCGACGAGCAGCTCGAGCGCGGTCGTGCGGACCTCCATCGAGAGCTCGGGATCCTGCATGTACGTGACGAACTTCGCCTCGGAACCCTCCGTGTTCGCCCAGCGGCGGAGATAGCCCGGGGTCGGCTCGCAGGCGGCGAGGAGCGCGGCGAGCGAGAGGAGCAGCGCGAGCGAGCGCGAAGAGCAGCGAGACACGAGAGACATCGTCGAACTCCACCTTGTGAGCGTCGCGTGGCCTGTACTCCCGCGCTTGCGGCGGGTCAATCCCTCACGCGGCGCTC
>JACKDJ010000058.1 GCA_020633625.1 Myxococcales bacterium | reverse complement strand
CCGCCAGCGCCGCGTCGACCGAGCGCTGCGGGTTCTCCCAGAGTCCCCCGCCGGTGATGTGCGCGACGCCCCGGTACGCGACGCCGGCGGACCGCAGCGCGTCCAGCGCGCGAACATAGATGCGAGTCGGCGTGAGCAGCCGTCGCCCCAGCGTCAGCGTGTCCCCCGCGAGCGGCGCGTCGAGCGGGAGCCCAGCCTCATCGAGGAGCACGCGGCGAACCAGCGAGAACCCGTTGGAGTGAACCCCCGACGAGCCGATCCCGATGACCACGTCGCCGTGTCGCGTCATCTCTGGAGTGAGCTCTTCGTCCGGGCGTACGGCTCCGACGACGAACCCAGCGAGGTCGTACTCGCCGTCGGGGTACATCCCCGGCATCTCGGCCGTCTCACCTCCGGCGAGCCAACACGAAGCCTGCCGGCACCCCTCCGCGATCCCTTCGACCACCGCGGCCCCGACAGCCGGATCCAGTCGTCCCGTCGCGAAGTAGTCCAGGAAGAACAGCGGCCGCGCGCCGGCCGCGAGTATATCGTTCACGCACATCGCTACGCAGTCGATGCCGACCGTCGAGTGCACACCCGTGGCGAACGCGAGCTTCAGCTTCGTGCCAACGCCGTCGGTCCCAGAGACCAACCGAGGACTGCCCGCGCCGAAACCGGCGGCGGCCAGGTCGAAGACCCCGCCGAAGCCGCCGAGCCCGCCTGTCGCACCTGGGACGCGAGTCGAGGCGGCCAGCGGCTTGATCCGCTCGATCATCGAGTCCGCGGCGTCGATGTCGACGCCCGAGCGCTGATAGTGAGGCGACTTCTGGCTGCTCATCGACGCACCGGGGCTGCAGGCGCTCGCGTCGTTAGTACGCACGGTCGGCGAAGTCGACTGGTTGGGAGCGACCGGGCAGGGTCGAGACCGCGACCACTGGCGGCACGGTGGTCGTCGGCAGACCCACTGCCACTGCGACGCGCGGTGGCGCCACGTCCGCAGCGGTACTAGAGGCACGGTGCTCGGGCCTGGAGGCAGCTTTGGTCGTCGATATCATCATCCCAGCGCTCGACGAGGAGCGGGCGATCGGCGAGGTCGTCTCCGCACTCGTCGACCCACGGGTTCGGCGCGTGGTCGTCGTCGACAACGGTTCGCGCGACGCCACCGCTGCCCGCGCACGAGAGGCCGGCGCGGTCGTCGTACAAGAGCCTCGGCGTGGGTATGGCCAAGCCTGCCTCACCGGCCTCGCGACGCTGTCGGCCGACCCTCCTGACGTCGTAGGATTCATCGACGGCGACGGCTCCGATTTCCCGGACGACATGACGACGCTGCTCGACGCCCTGGCGCGCGGGTTCGACATGGTGATCGGTAGTCGGACGTCCGGCCTCGCTTCGCGCGGTGCGCTGCTGCCCCAAGCCATCTTCGGCAACTGGCTCGCGACTCGGCTCGTCGCGGCCCTGTTCGACCACGAGTACACCGACCTGGGCCCGATGCGCGTCGTCACGTGGGCGGCGCTCGAGAAGATGGCGATGCAGGACCGAGACTTCGGCTGGACCGTCGAGATGCAGGTGCGCGCAGCGCGCCTGCGCATGCGCTGTGCCGAGGTGCCGGTGCACTATCGCCGGCGGCTCGGCGACCAGTCGAAGGTCACCGGCACCGTCCGTGGGTCGGTCCGCGCCGGCCACAAGATCCTGTGGACGATCGCGCGGGAGGCCCTGCGTGGGTGAGCCGGCGGAGGGAGCGCCGCGCCCCGCGGCGATCGCCGTCCTGGCGAAGACCCCGGTCGTCGGCCGCGTGAAGACCCGGATGATCGGCGCCCTGTCTCCCGCCGGCGCTGCGGCCATCCACGCGGCCACGCTGGACGATGTGCTCGAAAGACACGCACGCGCGTGGCTCACGCACACGTTGTGGTGGGACGGCGACGCGGCGCCCCGGGTCGAGCCGGGGTCCGCCGGGGCTTGGACGCTCCTCCGCCAGCCGGGAGGTGGGCTCGACGTGCGGATCGCCGCGGCGATCGACACCGGCTTGTGCAGCGTGCGGCGGGTAGTGGTGATCGGCTCCGACTCTCCAGACATGCCCGACGCACTGTTCGCGGCCGCCGTCGAGGCACTCGACCGGGCTGACCTGTCCTTCGTCGCCGCAGAAGACGGCGGCTTCACGCTGGTTGGATCGCGTGTCCCCATCGGAGCGGTGCTCTCGGGTGTTCAGTGGAGCGCTGAGACCACTCTTCAGGAGACCCGCGCGCGACTCGACGACGCCGGGCTGCGCTCGGAGGTCGTGGGCCGGTGGTACGATCTGGACACCGTTGCGGACCTGCACCGCCTGTGGATACACTCCGCCGCGCCCGATGCCGGCGCGCATCGGCTCGCGCCGCGCACGCTCGAGCGTGCGCGGGAGCTGCTCTCCGCACGTGACCGTGACTGCGATGGCGACGATCCCTGACGCACAGCCCTCTTCGACCGTCCACTTTCGCGCTGGCGAAGTGCTGTTCGAGCAAGGCGCGCCTGCGAACCACGTGTTCATCTTGAACGCCGGAAGCGTTCGGCTCTTTCGCCAAGTGTTCGAGGAGCGCGTGCTGCTCGAGACGCTCGGGCGTGGCAACGTGTGCGGCGACATCGCGTTCGCAGAAGGGGCGCAGTACCCGTCGACCGCGATCGCTGTTGACGACGTCGAGGCTGTGGTCGTCCACCGTGACGGGATCGAGAGCGTCCTGCTCCAGAATCCGAGCGTCGTCGCACGCGTGGTCAGCCGCATGGCGGCTCGGCTGACATACTCCCACTTCCGCATCGCCGCGTTCGCGCTCCGGACGCCAACCGGCCGCATCATGCTGCAGTTGCGGCACGAGGCGGAGAGAGCGGGCGGGCTCGACGGCGCTGCCTTCGTCCCGATCCCGTACGACCTCCCCGAGGCGGTCGCGCTGGAGCGGGGGGCTGTCGACGCCGTCCTACGGTCGCTCGCCACCGACGGCCTCCTCGAGCTCGACACCGGTGGGCGCTTCAGAGTCACCGATCCGGCCGGGTTCGATCGGAAGCTTCGGTACCTCGAGCTGCACGACCGCTTCGAGCTCGGCTAGCGACGCTGCGCTCGCTAGCTGCACGACCCGCTTCGAGCGCGGCTGGCGACCCTCCGCCGGCGGCCTGGTGCCGCCGACAGACTACAGAGACGAAGTGGACTCGCGACTGTGGGCACTCGTCACAGACGGCCCTCCGCTGCGACGACGCCTAGCGACGCAGCTGGAGCACGCGCTTCGGCTACTCGAACACCGAGAGCGAGTCGGCGTCGAAGCCGAGCGATTCGAGCGCTTCGCCAACCACATACAGGCTGCCCGTCACCAGCATCGAGCCGGCGCTGCCGCTCTCTGCGAGAACCGCGGCGCGTCGCACGCCGGCGCCGACGCTCCCACCGTCCGAGACCGCAACGCCGAGCGGACGAAGCGCGCGGGCGACGTCCGCGCTCGGCGCGCACGGAGCATTCTCCGTGGTGACCGCGATCAGCTCGCTCGCGAACGGGGCGATTGGCCGCGCGAGCGCCGCGGCGTCGCGTCCGCCGGAGACTCCAAGGACTACCGGAATCCGGCTGTTTGTTGGTAGCTCGCGGCTCATCCAGGCAGCGCAGGCGGCGATAGATGCGGCGTTGTGCGCACCATCGACCAGCACGCGGATCCGGCCTCGCTCGACGACTTGTTGGCGGCCCGGCCAGCGGGCGCGAGCCGCGCCGAGCTCGAGCGAGGGTCGCGGAGCGAGCGTGGGCTCGCGGAGCTGTGACGCGGCTGCCACGGCGAGCGCGGCGGCCCACTCCCGAGGTGTGGCGCCCTCGTCCACCACAACCGGGACGCTGGTCGGTGCGAGCGCACCGAGCGCGCCGACCAGCTCTTCGAAGCCTCCGGCACGGCGGTGCAAGATGACCGGCCGGCCAGGTCGGCAGATGGGGACCTTCTCCCGCGCGATCGCAGTCTCGCTGTCGCCTAGGTACGCTTGGTGGTCCAGCGAGACGCTGGTGAGGACGGAGACGTCGGGACAGAAGACGTTCGTGGCGTCGAGCCGGCCCCCAAGGCCGACCTCGACGACCGCGAGGTCGAGGTCGGCCTCGGCGAACACCCTCGCGGCGAGCAGAGTGAGCAGCTCGAAGTAGCTGAGAGGCCGTGACACGGCCGATGGGGTCTCACGGCCGCCATAGCGCTCCATCAGCTCCCAGCCGACGGCCGCGAACTCCTCTCGCGAGAGGGGCGCGGCGTCGACGCGGACTCGCTCACGGACGTCGACGAGGTGCGGCGACGTGTAAAGGCCGACCTTGAGCCCAGCGTGAAGGGCGGCAGCGGCGAGCATGGCGCTCGTCGTGCCCTTGCCGTTCGTGCCTCCGACGAGGACGAGCCTTCGGGCGAGCGCACGGCCGGGCACGGTCGCGCCGTCGCTTGCGGCGTGCTGGAGCCCCTCGCTCGCCATCGCCTCGCGCATCGCGTCGAGGTCGTACTTGATGGCGAACTGGTTCTGCTCGACGAGCAATGCGACCAGCGAGGCGTAGTCTCGGGCGCCGCGAGGCACGACCGGGGGCGCCTGGGCTAGCGGCCGTCCCCGCAGACTCCGTTCGCACGGGTCGAGAGGCGGTAGCCGTCGAACGCGGCGGGCACGGGCGCGCCGGTGGGGTCGGCCGACGACGTGCGGAAGCGTGCGTCCCAAACGCAGCGGTGGCGTCCGGGACCGCCGAGGGTGTCGACCTGGAACTCACCGGAGTCGGTCCCGACCTCGAGCGCGCAGGGCGCCCAGCGCATCCCTTCTTCGAGGAGCTCGATGTCAGAGGGCGGGGTGGAGTCCGACGGCGGCGTCGCGAGGACGTAGAACGAGCTGACGTCGGCGGTCTGTGAGGTGAGGAAGTCGCGGAGTCCCGAGACGGCCGCCGAGATGAGCGAGTCGCAGATCCCTGTGAGGCCGGACCACCCGATGTCGGCTGCGATCGCCTCGCAGTCGACGAACGACTCGACGAACGCCTCCATGCTGTCGACCTCGGGCCCGATGACGCGGGGGAAGACGATGGTCTCGAGGACGAAGACGGCGATCTCGCCGTAGTTCAGCTCGAGGCCGAACTGCTGGATGTTGAGCGCGTAGTTGATGTCGCCCTCGTCTTCGATGGAGAGCCAGCCGGTGAAGGTGCCGTAGGCTCCTTGGTAGCCGTAGCTGCTGAGGTCGAAGGCGGGGGTGTCGAAGGTGTCGAAGTTGACGATGATCTCGTCGAGGACGAGCTCGTTGCACTCGGCGAGCGCGCCGTTCTCGTCGGCGTTCTCGTAGAAGATCATCGACCCTTGGAGGGTGATGTTCTGCAGCGCGTTGTAGATATCGGAGCCGGTCTCGAACACGGCGACCGCCTCGGGCGGCAGGACCGCGAAGAGGATCCCGTCGATCGCGTCCGCGAGCAGCCCGTCGAGGCCGAACGGGATGTCGGACGAGTCGAAGACGCCGAGCTCGTCGAGGATGTCGAAGAGGGTGGCGCCCGGGGAGTCGAAGAACTGCCCGATGAGTCGAACGACGGTTTGGGCGGTCCCGGGGAGGAACTCCAGGAGGTCGAACTCGTTGGTGACCTGGAACTCGCCCTTGATGTCGGGGAAGAGGTCGCGGAGCTCGATCTCGATGAGGGTGTCGGAGCCGGGCTCGATCTCCGCAGGGAGGCCGTCGGTGCAGCCCATCGCGACCGGGGTGTCCTCCTTGAACGCGACGGCCACGGCATGGGTGAGCGGGATGTCTTCGCGGGCCGCCTCGTACGGCATGTCGTCGAACGAGCCGTCGGACAGAGGGAGGATCCGCACCTGGTCGATTGCGCCGAAGACGTCGTCCGGGTTGCGCGGGATGTCTGCGCAGCCGACGTCGTCGTTGAAGAGGTACACCTCGACGTTCTGCAGCGTGACCGCTCGGGTCTCGTAGTAGAGGCGGATCAGGTAGTCGGCCGAGTCCTTCTGCTGAACGGTCACGTAGAAGTCGATCGGTGCGACCTCCTCGGTCCCGCGAACGGCGGCGCGCACTTCGAACTCGGCGGCGACGGTGCCGCCAATGAGCTCTACGGTCGCGACCCCGCTTTCGTCGGTGCGCGCGGTGAGCGAACGCAGCTGTGAGCCGCCAGCACGCAGCTCGTCGTAGGAGAACGCGATCTGCGTGTCGGGCACCGGCTGGTCATCGCCACCGACGTATCGGACGGACAGGTCGCGACGCTGCGCGATCGAGAGGTCGACGACCTGCTCGGTCACGAACTCCAGGTGCGGGAAGCCGCTGATCGGGACGTCCGTCGTGGCGTCACCGCCGCCGCCGCCGTCTGTCGGGACCGTGTCGGTCCCGGCGTCGCGGCCAGGGCGCCCGCCAGTGTCGGGCACGCCCGAGGCGCGGTCCGAAGCGCATGCGGCGAGGGCAGTCGCCAGGGCGACGGAGAGCAGGGTGGCGAGCGTTCGCGTCATCGCGGTAGCACCAGAGCGTGCGTTCTATCGGCTGAATGCGTGCTTGAGAGCCCAGGGACCATAGCCTGGGACGCAGCGCCGAGCAAGGGCGCGGCGGGCGCTAACGCGATGCGTCGACCGCCGGCGCGCCGGACTGGACAGCTACCCCCCACGGCGCTAAGCGCGCGGTCCCAGAAGCCTCGCGCCGCCTCCCCCGCGGCTCCGAGGCGTTCGAATCCGCCGCGGAGTACACTGTGGATTGGCTCTTCAAGGTCGTCGGGTCGTCAATCGGCCGAAAGTTCGCCGCCGGGCTGACCGGTCTCGGTCTCGTCGGGTTCCTCTGTGCCCACCTGCTC
>JACKDJ010000057.1 GCA_020633625.1 Myxococcales bacterium | reverse complement strand
CTCGTCGGAGATCGGCCCGCGTCAGATCTCGCTGCTCGACGACGACTGAGCGGGGGCCGGGCGCGACCCGCGGCCGCTACTCGGTGTCTTCCCAGTCGCCGAACTCGATGCTGCGAGTCCACCGAGATCTCCCGGCGCAGCGAGGGGCCGCGCACTGGAGCCACACGGTGTTGCCGCGCATCTCAGGCCCCTCGATCTCCCAGCGCTCGGGGTCTCCCAGGCCACCACAGCGGGGGCACGTCGCGTCGGCGACGCCGCGGGCCACCGAGGTGGGGAAGCGCAGCTCGAAGTGCAGCTCGGCTCCGCTACCCCGTGTAACGACGAGGTTCTCGCTTCTGTGCACGCTCTCCGTCATCTCGCCTCCGGCTCGGGCGCGGAGAGTGCGCACGGAACTAGAGGTCGGCAACCAGCGACTGGCACACCGGCGGGATTTCGCAGACCCCCTCCCCTGTGCTACGAGGCGGCCCGGCCCAGAGGAGCACAGATGTCCGACGCACGTCACGACAGCGAGAGAACGCCACGCGCCGAGAACATCCGGTGGCACGCACACGATGTCACGCGCGGCGAGCGCGAGCAGCTCCTTGGTCAGCGGGGTCGGCTCCTCTGGCTGACGGGCCTCTCCGGGAGCGGGAAGTCGACGGTCGCGGTTGCCCTCGACGCGAAGCTGAACGCCCTCGGCCGTGCGAGCTACCTGCTCGACGGCGACAACATCCGCTACGGGCTGTGCGACGACCTCGGGTTCGCGCCCGAGGATCGACAGGAGCACGTACGCCGCGTCGGCGAGGTCGGCCGCCTGTTCGTCGACGCTGGAGTCCTGACCGTCGCAGCGTTCATCTCGCCCTACCGCGCCGATCGCGACAGGATTCGGGAGCGGATGAAGCCGGGCGACTTCGTCGAGGTCTACATCTCGACCCCGCTGGAGGTGTGCGAGGGCCGCGACCCAAAGGGCCTCTATGTGAAGGCGCGCGCCGGCCAGATCGGGGAGTTCACCGGGATCAGCGCGCCGTACGAGGCGCCGATATCGGCGGAGCTGACGCTCGACACGTCGGTCCTCTCGGTCGAGGAGGCCGTCGACGCCATCGTCGCCTTCCTGCAGCCCGACTGGGTGTAGCGTCGGTTTGGGCTCGTCGGGCGCCTAGGGCTCGACGGGCAGGAACACCGTCCAGTAGGCGGCCGACGCGGCGCGCCACGACGAGCTTCGCAGCGCGACGCGGTTGAAGTCGTCGTAGTCGAACACCTCGAGCTCGATCGCGCGCAGGTAGATGGAGACGTAGGCCTCTGGCTCGCCGGGGACCGACAGCCAGCCGAGCGCGTCGGTATATGCGGGGAACTCGGCGAGGTTGACCGAGCGGGCGTAGCCAGGCGCGAAGACGGTCCACCGCGGGAACGCCTCCGAGGCCGACCCGAGCCCGATCTGGTAGAAGTCGGGAGCGCGGGAGCGGTCATCTTGCGCCCACTCGAGGTAGCCGCCCTCGAGCGTAGGGTCGGCCTCGGATGGCCGAACGAGCGTCGGGAGTGTGATGAACGACGGGAAGGTGACGACGCGATCGTAGCGACCGATCCGGCGCACGAACGACTGCGCGACCGGCAGCGTTCCGCCCTCGCCGAGAGCGCTGGCGGTTAGGGTGAGCAGCGTCCCCGCGAGCGGCCCCTCGAGCGCCGGAAAGCCGCTCGCGTCGAACAGCGCCGAGGTCGACTGGATCGGCGGGAGGCTCTCGATGTGGCCGTCTGCACCGAGCTCGTACGAGACATCGATCCGGTAGAACGTGGGGTAGATGTCGCCGGCCTCGAGATCCGGAGTGATCAGATCCGGCGCGCCGGTGAGCTTGAAGGAGACGCGCTCGTCGAGGCGGATCGAGCAGTCGACGGTCGTCCTCCACGGCGCGTCGCCCTCGCGGAGGAAGATCCCGCGCGTGACACCGATACGGCGTGGCACGAAGGTCCCATCGGCCAGGAACCAACCGCACTGCGCGACGAGGGCGAGCTCGCCTAGCCGGGTCGTGATCTGGAAGGCGCCGTCGTCGTAGCGCACAGCTCCAAACCCGGGGTCGGGGTTGGGATAGCCTGGCGAGTATCGTGTGGTCTCGAGCCGCGCGCCGACGACGGCGCCGGGCGGCGGGTCGTCGATCTTGTCGAGGCCGGTCAGGAAGCCGATGACCGTGCCGGTTGGCTCCGGCGGCGGGGGGACGCAGTCCGGGTCGGACGGGTCGCAGGGCGGCGTGGGGATCTGCGCGAGCACGAGCGTGATGTCGCGCGCGTCGACGTCGGCGTATGTCTCGGCGGACCGCTGTTCGGCGAAGGCGGTGACGGTGACCGGTCCACGCAGGGTGTCGCCGCGGAACGTGATCTGCCCGAGCGCGTCGGTGAGCCCGACGAACGGGGAGTCCTCGCGGACGCCGACCATGACGGTCACCCCGGGGATGCGGGCGTCCGTCCCGGTCTCGACGACGGTGACATTGAGCTCGCCGTCGAGTCCGCCGCCTCCGACGCCGCCAGGGAGCGCCGCGGGGTCGACGTAGACAAAGCCCCGCGGCGCCTGGATTCGGTCTCCGCACCGCAACACCTCGACACCGGCCGTCCCCGCGGCGTGTGGCGGCGTCACGGCCTCGAGGGCGACGGAGCCGATCGCTCGAGTTGCGGCGACGCGACCTCCGATGGCGACCACGCAGTCGGCACCGAACCCGTCGCCGACGACGGTGACGATGGTCCCGCCCGTGACCGGACCGCTCGACGGGACGACGCGATCGACGCGGCGTCCGCGCGCGAACGTAAGGTCCAGGCCCGTGTCCAGTGGCAGTCCGGCGACCAGGCCGAGCACGTCGGCGAAGCCGGGAGACCCGCGCGGCGCGACGAAGCGCAGTGCCGTGTCGGTGGCAGCGGCGGGCGCAACGGTGGCGCCGTCGAGCCGGATCGCCGCGACGTCGCGGAGGCCATCGCCGCGAAGGACGACGTCAACGCCGCCGACGGGGTCGACCACCTCGGGATCGATGGAATCGAAGCGTGGGCGTGACAGGTAGCGGAGGGGACTCACCTCGCGAACGACGCCCGAACCGAAGTCGATCGCGACGACGGCGTCTCCCTCGACGTGGGGAGGCGCGACGAGCTCGATCGACGACGGGCCCGTCGCGACGATGGGCACCGAGACCCCGTCGACGGACACAGAGACGGCGTGCGCGAGCGACGTCCCGGATACGGTGACGACCGCGCCGCCCTCGACGAACACCGCGGCCGGGTCGAGACGGACCGGCCTCGGGGTGCCGTCCGCGGCGACGAGCTCGAAGCCACCGGGCAGCCGCGACGCTCCCCGCTCTCCGCAGTCGACGACTACGTCGACGACGCCCGCGGGCCCTCCGGGCGCTGTCGCGATCAGGCGTCCGCGCTCGTCGCGTGCGAGCGGTGCGCGGCCTCCGCCGAACCAGACCTCGCAGTCGTCGTCGACGCCGCTGGCCAGCAGCCTGACCGCGGTCGCGGTGGCCGTGTCGCCGACCGAGGGTGCGACGCCCGTCAGCTCTGGGGCGTCGTAGTACGTGAACGCCTCGGCCGCGGTCGCGATGGTCGCCCCGATGGCGCGGACGTCGACTGCGCCTCGTGCGGCGGCCGGCGGCAGAGTCAGCTCGAGCGTCTCGGCGTCGACCAGCCGTACGTCGGTCGCCTCGCGGTCGCCGACAAGGACCCGCGTCGAGCTGGAGAAACCCGTCCCGCGAACGCGGAGCGGCGGACCGCCGCGCGTCGGCCCTTCGTTCGGCTCGACCCCATCCACCGTCAGTGGGTCCACAACGAACAGCTGCCCTTCGTAGAGCGCGACACCGACGGCGTTCGCCAGCTTCACGCTGTACGCGCCGGCGGGCATGGGAGCGGTCAAGACGAGGATCTCGTAGGGATCGACGAGGTCTACCTGAGCCACCGCGAGCCCACCGACCGTGACCTCGGTGTCGAGCGTGAACCGCGCGCCCTCTATCGAGACGAGGTCGCCGCCGCGGGACGACACCACGTTCGGGTAGAGATCGACGACGACCGGCGGCTCGTCGAACGTCGGGAGTTCGCGATCGGCGACTTCGGGATTGCCGAGATCCGTGCCCGCGTCGCCTGCGTCCCGCACGCCGACTTCGGAGGTACCGGTCGGCACAGTCGTCGCGCCGGAAGGGGGCACGGACGTCCCGCCGACGTCCGCCCGGTCCTGAAGCTCGCGGAGTTCTCGGAGCGCATCACAGCCGCCGCTCCCGAGGGCGAGAGCGAGGAGAACGACGAGCGCGAGGCTGCGGCTGGCGGCTTGAGTTGGCACGAAGGCTCGGTGCGAGGCTGAAGCAGTCTAACACCGGCGGACTCTGGCGAAACGGGTCCCGTGAATTTGTCCCTCATCTCTCGTTGTCACCCACAGCAACCGTCGCCGCTTTCCCGGGAGTTTCGGCGGGAATTGAGCCGCCGCTTCGGCGGTTCGAATGATCCGCGACGTTTCGGCGTCGAGCGCATCTACAAGCCAGTCCGGCGTCGTCACTTTGAAGTGGACACAATTGGTCCACTTCGATACAAAATGGACTCAGCGAGTCCACTTCACGCGGAGAAGAGACGATGGGCAGCAGCATCTCGGGAGCGAATCGCGGATTCAACGACGAGCTGCGCGAGCAGGCGTACGTGGCGGACCCGATGCAGCGCTACCTCGCCGAGATCCGCGGGCACGCCGTACTGGCCCGCGACGAGGAGCGAACCCTCGCGATCGCGTACCAGCAGTCGGGATCGCTCGCGATCGAGCGTAAGCTCGTCAACGCGAACCTCCGGCTCGTGGTCAAGCTGGCGCTGGAGTATCAGTCGATCCGGGTGCCGCTGCTCGACCTCGTACAGGAGGGGAACGTCGGGCTGATTCACGCCGTTCGAAAGTTCGACCCGGACAAGAACATCCGGCTCGCGTCGTACGCGCAGTGGTGGATCCGCGCGTACATCCTCAAGTACCTGATGGACAACCACAAGCTGGTAAAGGTCGGGACCACGCAGGCGCAGCGAAAGCTCTTCTACAACCTGCGCAAGGAGGCGGACCGCCTTCAGCGGCAGGGGATCTCGCCGACGCCGGGCCTGCTCGCGCGCGCCCTCTCCGTCCGGGAGTCCGACGTCGTCGAGATGTCGGCGCGACTCGCCGGACGCGAGACGTCCTTCGACGCGCCGCTCGCGGATGCCGACTCGGGAACGCTCGCCGACCTTGTCCCCTCTGATGAGACCCCCGTAGACGAGCGCCTCGCGACCGCCGAGGAGTCGGACACGATGCGGCGTCGCCTCGACGAGTTCTCGGAGACGCTGACCGGCCGCGACCGCGCCATCTGGGCGCAGCGGATCGTCGCGGAGTCGCCCGAGACGCTGCAGGAGATCGGACAGCAGTTCGGTGTGAGCCGCGAGCGTGCTCGCCAGCTCGAGGCGCGGATCAAGCAGCGCCTCACCCGGTTCCTGACCGACGGCGTCGAGGACGGCGCAGCCGCCTGAGCTGACGTTCGCCGACTCGCCGCCGGCGTAGTACGCGGCGGCTGCGTGCGGCGTGCACACCGGCTGCGTCCCCCGCGCGCGGCGCGGGAGCCGCGTCCATCTCGGCGCAGCCTCCAGGACGCGTGGCGCCCCGGCCGCACGACCGGTGGTCGGCGGCGGTGCGACTGGCCGTTCCAGCCGGTGTGCCGGCCTGTGGTCGCCGGTCTGCCACGGCGAGCCCGCCGGCCTGCCCGACCGAGCTCGCCGACCGTGTCGAGTCGGTCAGTACTGCGCGGTGACGCGGAAGAAGACGCCGTGCGCGTCTTCGTCGAAGTCGCCGAGCTCGTCTTCGGCGAAGCGCGAGAAGTTGTAGCCGAGGCCGAGGCGCACGTGGTCGGCGATGATGTAGTTGGCCTCGAGCAGCAGGCCGTGTCTCCAGTCCTGCGTCAGCGACTGGCGCAGGAAGCGGTACTCGGCGCCGACGTCCCACTGCCGGAACACGTGGTAGTTGAGGCGGTTGATGAGCAGCACGAGGTCGTTGTCGACGTCGGGCATGCCCTCGACCGCCAGATCGATGTGTCGGTAGGCGACCTTCTCGACGAGCTGCAGGTTGTAGGGCAACTCGACGATCGGCGAGAAGCTGAGCACGTGGCTCCGCTCGTCGCGCTGCTGCCCGAGCTCGAGTTGGTACGGGGCCATCTCGGCGAGGTAGGTGTAGCGGAACAGCAGGTTCAGCCAGTTGTGGTCGATCGGCCGGTAGGCCACCGCGGCTGTGCCCTCGACGTCGCGCGACTCGAGCAGAGCGAGGGTGGTGTTCTCGGTGGTGACGATGTCGAATCGTCCGAACAGGGCGACATCACGGGTGGCCTGCGCCTCGACGGTCGTCATGGAGACGAGCTGACGCCGGTCGCCAATCGCGCTGAGTTCGTCGCGGCAGAACGCGGGGTTCGATGTGATCGAGCCGGCGAGGCAGGTGCCACCCGCGGGTGAGTGGAGCGAACCCTGGTCGAAGCGGGCCTCGAACAGCGACGAGAGCTTGACGGCGTCGAGGCGCGCGAGCTCGAAGCCCACGCTGACGGTGTCGCGCGAGTTCTCGCTCTCGACGCTCTCGGCGGTGAGCGTGTTGCTGTGCTCGTACCCGGCGTCGAGTGAGAGGCCGCGGGCGATCTCCCAGGTCTTGCCGAAGCCGAGCACCGCGCGGCTGCGGTCCCCGGAGATGCCGCGTTGGGTCTGGTACTCCCCGTAGGTGCGGCCGCTCTGGTCGTCGCCGAAGCGCTGCTCGCCACCGACGACGGTGTTGGTGGTCGGGGTGCTGTTGTCCCGTGGTGAGTCGAACCGCTGCTGTACGTACATGCGCGAGTTGTCGTCGGTCGCGACGTTCAGGCCGACGAGCGCTGCGTTCTCGCCCGAGTACCGGAACCGCTCGGTGGCCTCGAGCTCGACGTCGTCGGTGATCTGGATGCCGGTCGACACCGACGTGACGAATCGGTCTTCGAAGTGCGTGTCGGTGTCGCCGGAAGCCCCGCG
>JACKDJ010000056.1 GCA_020633625.1 Myxococcales bacterium | reverse complement strand
ACCAAACGCAGGATCGACTGGCCGGCCACCGCGGACTGCGCCGCGGGCGCGGTGTTCGGCATCGGGATGAGGATCGCCCGTCCGATCCAGCCGGGGCGAACGGCGAACGCGATCGGGGCACCGGCCACTCGATAGCGCGTGAGCACGGAGTCGTCGGCGTAGAACGCGGTGACGAGGGCGTCTGCGTCGACCGCGCCCGCGCCGCTCACGTCGAGTAGCCGTACCGAGGAAGCGCGTCGGCCAGGACAGACTCGATGTCGGCCTGCTGTCGCGCGTTGAGATCGCGGCGCCACTTGTCGTTCGTGTTTCGGATGTTTGCACGCCCGACGCGTCGCTCGAAGTCGTCGTTCCACGGAAGATCGCAGAACGCGATGATGTCGCGGATGTGGCCGACCGGGTCTTCGCAGATCTCTTCGTAGCGAATGTCGAGGACCGACCCGGCCGGCACGCGCGCGACGGCCGCCTCGTGCGCCTGCATCATCAGCTTCCACTCGATCGCGGCAAGCGCGGCGAACGACTTCCCGTGTGCTTCCCACTCCTGCTGGAGCTCGGGCGACAGCATTCCCCAGCGCCAGTTTTCCGGCCCGCGCCACCCCCACCAGAACTCGACGTGGAGCATGGAGTTGGCAACGGCACGCCCGTCGCGCGCGATGTGGACGAACTTTGCGTCGGGGAACATCGCGTGCAGGTAGCCGATGCGGGGCCAGCCGGTCAGCTTGTGTGCGAGACGGTGGCGACGCGGCGTCAGGTTGCGACCGAGCATCGCGGGCATCGTGCGGCGTGAGCTCTCGGTCAGGTCGTCGGCGACGAGGTCCCGGCACGGTCGACGAAAGCCGCGGCAGTGGTGCTCCCAGAACGCAAACGCCTCGCCGGGAGTGATCGCGGTGCGCGCGCGGTCGCCGACGACGGGAAGGTCGACGCTCTGAAGGTACGCGCGGTTGATCTCCGGACGGTCCGGGAAGCGGTCGTTGAGGCCGCTAAGCCACGCCGTCTCGGGGTGAAACGAGACGAGTTCGTGGAACATCGTCGACCCGCTGCGTCCCACCCCGGTGATGAAGATCGGGCGTTCAACGTTCATGTAGCTCCGAGGGCGACGCGTCGACACCGCGTCGATCGCTGGCCGCCGCCTTAGCGAGACGCGCGCGCTGCGGCAAGCCGGAGGAGCCGCGATCCCCGCTGCCGCCGCATGGGGTGACGGACTGCCGGCGCCCGCAACCGGGCTGTGCGCCGCTCGGCGCTGGCGGTCCGACGGTGGCTAGCGCGCCGGGCCGCGACCCGCTAACCTCGACGCGACCTCGCGCCGCACCTCGGCTCGGCCTCCAGGAGTCTCATGCACCGGCCTCTCTCGCTCCCTCTCGCCCTCGCCTCAGTGTTCGCGCTCGCCGCGTGCAGCGACGATCCGAGTGAGCCCCAAGCCGAGGCGGACGCGAGCACGTCGGACGACGCGGACGCGGCGAGCTCGTCCGACGCGGACGCCGACGTGGGAGTGGATGCCATCAGCGACGAGCCGGACGGCGGCGAAGACGCCGACGCCGCCGACGCGGACACCTCGCCGGTGGACACGTGCGGCGAGGCGACGCCCCTCGCGTTCGACGCGGTCGGCCCGTACGGGCTTCGCCGGCACGACCTCGCCGACGACTTCAGCGTCACGCTCCTCGACGGCAGCACGTGGACGCTCTCGGAGGAATGGACCGGCTGCGACAGCTACGTGTTCTTGCCCGACACGCTGACGCTCTCGTCGGCCGACAGCACGTCGCTGTGGGAGCAGGGGGTCGACGATCTCGTCGCCGCGTCGCCGCCGAACGCGCACTACTTCTTCATCTCGCGGCGTCCGACCGCCTCCGCTGCGAGCGCCGTGCTCGAGGCAATGCAGGCGCGCATCGACGCTTCGGTCGGGGCGATGGACGCCGGCGACGCGGCCTGGTGGGGGAGCCATCTCCATGTGGTCGCGACGGTCGCGGCCGCGACGGATGCATGGGTGGGGGATGCGGTCGACCGCGGCGTCGGTCAGCTCGGCCTGGCGATCGACCGAGCGCAGCGGATCCGCGGTGTGGGGTCGCTCGCCGACGTCGACCGGTACAACGCCGCGCTCGAGTTCCCGTGGGACTCCAGCCTCGCCTACGCAGCGAACGAGGTGCGGTACTACAACTTCGAAGCGAATCGCCAGGCACGCCTCGACGCCGTCGACGCGACCGAGGTGCACTTCTGGCAGGGCGAGGTGATCGAGCAGTTCGCCGACATGGAGGTCGAGCTGCCGCCCGCCGCCGACTTCGACACGCTCGAGCTCGACGTCACGCAGTGGTGCCCGAACCCGAACGCGCTCGAGGCCGGAAACTGCGGCGCATGGGACTACCTCGCCTACCTCTGGCTCTACGTCGACGACGAGACGCGGGTCGAGCTTGGCCGCCACATCACGACGTATCACCGCGAGGGGCGGTGGATCGTGGACATCACGCCGGCCCTCGCGCTCCTGCAGGAGGGAGGGGTGCGCAAGTTCCGCTGGGAGTGGGCGCCGGAGTGGAACGTGCAGCCGACGGCGACCTGGCTGACGCTCCGCTACTCGAACCAGGGCAAGGGCTACCGCCCGACGCAGCTCGTGCCGTTGTTCACGGGTGGGGCGTTTGGGGAGACCTACAACGACGGCCGCACGCTCGCTCATGTCGCCATCCCCGAGTCTGCGGCCCACGTCGAGCTCTGGGCGATCATCACCGGGCACGGCGCAGAGACGAATCAGTGCGCCGAGTTTTGCAACCACCAACACGAGTTCATCGTCAACGGCAGGTCGTTCTATCGTGAGCACCCGATGGTCGGGAACCAGCACAGCTGCATGGAGCAGATCGAGCAGGGCGCGGTGCCGAACCAGTGGGGGACGTGGTGGTTTGGCCGCGGCGGCTGGTGTCCGGGCATGCAGGTGGACCCGTTCGTCGTCGACATCACGGATCTGGCGCCCGCCGGCACCGTCGCGGACGTCGACTATTTTGGCTGGTTCGAAGGGCGCACCCCACCGGCGAACAGCGGCAACATCGCGCTCACCTCGTTCGTTACGGTCTACGAGTAGCTTTGGACGGCCGTCGGCGGGTCGTCGCCGGTGAGACCCTTGGCGCCCGTGTGCGCGGCGCAGCCCAAGCTCCGCGCCGGCCTGGCTGTGCAGCCCAGGCGTGGCGGCCCCCGCGCCGACGGCTCAGCCCGTGGCGGCTCAGCCCGTGGCGCCTAGTGCGAGTGCGCCTCGCCGCCGAAGTTCACGACGGTGTCGAGGAACGCGCGCGGGCCCTGGCGGAAGATCGCGGCTACGAAGAGCACGAGGAGTGCCGCGAGCGACAGCCACGCGACGGGGCTCGCGTGATGCCCTGCCTCGAGTGTAGAGGCGGGGATCGTCGCGTTCGGCAGGGCGAGATCCACTGCGATCCCCGCGGCCACGGCGAGCCCGAAGACGGTCGCTCCGAACCGCACCGCCGTCGCGCCGCCGTGAAGCCGCGCGAGCACTCCGTAGGTCGTCACGTTCGTCGCGGGTCCGGCGAGTAGGAAGGCGATCGCCGCGCCGGGGGTTGCCCCTGCGAGCACAAGCGCAGCCGCGAGTGGGGTCGCGCCAGACGCACAGACGTAGAGCGGGAGCCCGAGCGCCGCGGCGCCCGCGACCTGGAGCGGCCCCGGGATCGGCGCCAGCCACGAAGAGAGGCCCGCGGGCTCGATCGCCGCGGCGAGCAAGATGCCCGCGAGCAGCCACGCCGCCGTCTCGTCGACGAGCTCGACGAGCCCGAAGCGCAGCGCGCGTCGCAGCACAGAGCCGCGCGGGCTGCCCGTGGCCGGGTCGAGGTCCGCGGGCGCAGGGGTGGCCGCGATTCGCCGACCGACCCACCAGCCGGCCAGGATCGCCACGAGGGCGGCAGACACCAGGCGGGCTACGGTCAGCTCCGGGCCCAAGAAGGGAACCGAGAGCACAACAGCCTCGACGCCAAGCTCGGGCGTCGCCACCAGGAACGCGATCGCGGCAGCGCCCGGTGCCCCCGCCGCGACGAGGCCGCGGTACGTCGGGACGACGCCGCACGAGCAGAGCGGCAGAGGTAGCCCGAATAGCGCGCCGCGCACCGCCTGCGTCGGGCCGGTCCCCCGAGCCAGCCACGCCACCGATGCCCTCGGTAGGGCCACGGTCACGAGCCCCGCGAGCAGAAACCCGATCAGCAGCGCGGGGGCGGCTTCGAGGCTGGTCTCGAGCAGACGAGAGCCGAAGTCGGATCCGTGGTCGTGCCCCGCGTGTGCGTTGCTCAGCAACGAGACGCCAACGACAGCGGCGACGCCGGCGAGGGCGCCGAGCGACTCTGCCCATCGGGGGGGGGCTGCGGCGTCGCGCTCCGCCGTGTCTGCGGCGCAGGCGTCGCCATGAGCGGAGCAGCCGCAGTCGGGCTCACCCGCGGCCCGCTCGTTCGCCCCGGCGATGGAAAACTGCGGCGGTGAGGCCCTGGGGCCGCCCCAACCGGCGCCGCCGAGTCCGGCGCCCGCTCTCAACGTCCCGCGCGCGCCCGCGCTGAGCTCGATCGCGCCGGTGCTCGCCGTCGCCACGAGCGTGGCCTCGGGCTCCTTCATGCCGTGGTCGTGGCCGTGGTCATGTCCGTGGTCATGGCCGTGGTCATGTCCGTCGTCATGCTCGTGCGGTCGGTGCAGCATGACGTGCAGAAGCATGCCGGCGATGTACGCCTGAAAGAGCGCGAGCGCGTCTGCCGACGCTGAGCGGGTCCACGCCTCTCCGAGCCCGAACCCCACAACGGTGGCGAGGCCGACGGCAGAGAGTACGCCGATGGCGGCGCGGCGGCCGAAGCGGGGGGCGACCAGCCACCACAGCGCGACGGCGACGGGGAGCCGGTGCAGCACCACGGCCGAGACCAGCGCGATGTCGTGCCGATGGGCGCCCGTGGCAGTGGCGAGCGCGACGCCGTCGATGGCGGCGTGGAGCCCCAGCCCGATAAGCCCAAGGCCGAGGGCGACGGTGTGTGCGTTTCGGATGGAGAGGTGGTTGACCCGCTCGAGGAGGAGGGGTGTTGCAAGCCCGGCGAGGGCGACGATGAGGGCGACTCCACCCGCGGCGTCGATCGCGTGGGGAACGAGGTGGACAAAGACGAGCAGTCCGATCGACGCGAGTACGAAGCCGTCGAGCGCGTCGCGTGCGGCGGGTGAACGCTGAGACGCCGCGAAGACGTAGGGTGCGACCAGAAGGGGGACGATGCTGATCGCGACTATGAGCCAGTCTTCGAGCATTGCGGCCGCTTATGCGGCGGCGCAGCGTTCCGCAAGCCGAGCCGTGCGCGCTCGCTGGGGTTGCGCCGCGCTGCCGTGTATCGTCAGTTGGCGACACGAAGCGAGGCGAGATGCGACCGACCGTGCTGCTGTTCGACATCGACGGGACCTTGATCACGACAGCCGGCGCCGCACGTCGCGCGCTCGAGTCGGCGATGGCGCGCGAGCTCGGCGTGGCCGAGTACTCCGCGAGCTTCGGGTTTGGCGGCATGACCGACCGGGCGATCTTCCGTCGCGCCCTCGCGGAGGCGGGTGTCGACCCGACGCCGGCGGCGATCGACGCGGCGCTGAGCGAGTACCTTGCCGGCCTGTCGGGCGCGCTGTCGGGCGCGGTCGAGGTGCACCGAGGCGTCCGCGAGCTGCTTGCGGAGCTACGCCGGGCGCCAGATGTCGCGATCGGGCTCGGCACCGGGAACGTCGAGGCGGGCGCGAAGGCGAAGCTCGGGGTGGTCGACCTGTGGCGCGAGTTTGGGTTTGGCGGGTTCGGGAGCGACGCGGAGCTGCGCGCGGAGCTGATCGCGGTCGGGGCGGCGCGCGGCGCGCGTCTTCTGAGTCGATCGGTCGAAGAGTGCCGCGTCGTGGTCATCGGGGATACGGCCCTCGACGTCGCGGCGGCCCATGCAAACGGCTTCGCGTGCGCGGCGGTGGCGACGGGGTGGGTCCCGAGCGTCGAGCTCGCGGCCGCGGGAGCGGAGTGGGTGTTCGAGTCGCTGTCGGACCCTGGCGTGGCGGAAGCGCTTCTGATTGCCTAAACGCGGCCTCGGCGCCTTGACCCAACGTTTTTGCCGGCCTAAGCAGAGCGGAGACACGCTCCCTTTTTCCTCCTCTGCGTGACCATGCGACCGAGCTTCCCCAGCGCTCGCGGTGCCGATTCGGCCCGTGTGTTGGCGTCGGGGGCGTTCGCGCAGGACCGACCTCTCGGACCGAGCCGATGAAGCTGATCAAGCGCTACACGAACCGGAAGCTCTACGACACGGAGCGGAGCTGCTACGTGACCCTCGACGAGATCGCGGAGATGGTCCGCGCCGGCGAGGAGGTGTCGATCGTCGACAACAAGACCGGCGAGGACCTGACCACGGTGACGCTCGCCCAGATCGTGTTCGAGAACGAGAAGCGCGACCGCAAGACCCTGCCGTTGCAGTCGCTGCGGATGATCATCCAGAGCCCGTCGGACTTCCTCGCGCGCCTGTCGCGCCCGGTCCAGGAGTTCCGCGACGAAGCGCAGCAGCGCGTCGAGCGGCTTCGTCGCCGCGCCGAGGAGCAGCAAGAGGAGATCGTCGCGCCCGTGCGCGAGTTTCTCGACGGCGTGCAGCGCAGCATCGACGAGCTCGGGACGCGGCTCGATGAGCGGCTCAAGGACTCGGTAGACTCCCTCACGCATGTCCCGAGCCTCTCGGGTGAGCTCGCAGACCTGCGCTCACGGGTGGAGAGGCTCGAGGCTGAAGTGTCGGTGCTGCGTGACGCGCTCGAGGAGCGTAGGTCGCCGCCGACCCCGCGGTCCACGCGGCCGTCAGCGCGCCAATAGCGTCGGCCGTAGGCGCCGCTCGGCGCCGCAGCCGGCAGGTGTTTTGCTTGACCGCGCGCGTCGCGCGACGGTAGCTTTGCCCGACACCACTCAGGCATCCCGTGGCCCCGCGCATAGCCTCCACCACCCTCCGAACTGCGCTCGCTGCCGTCGCCCTCTGCGCCGTCGCGGCCCCCGCGAGCGCCGCGTCCAACGACATCACGATCCGTCGCTTCGGGACGTGCGCGCCGGCCGGCGCGTGTGAGACCGTCGACCTTCGCACCGACGACTTCTCCAAGCTCACGCGTGACCTTGGCCTGATGTTCGGCCCGACGCTGAACTCCGGCGCGGAGACGCTCGGGCCCGCCGGCTTTGCGATCCAGTTCGACCAGAACATCGCCGTCGTCGACGCGAACGAAGACTACTGGACCGACGCGAACGTGGACCGCGACGCCAGCGGCACGATGCTCCTGTCGCAGCTCCATCTGCGGAAGGGTCTCCCCCTCAGCCTCGAGCTCGGCGGCTTCTTCACCATCCTCTGGCAGAGCCAACTCCTCGCCGTCGGGAGCGAGATCCGCTGGGCGCTGCATGAAGACACCCTCTGGCCGGTCCCCGACCTCTCCGTGCGTGGCTACGTGTCGACCGTCCTCGGCTCGTCGGAGCTGAACGTCACGACCGCCGGCGCAGAGATCGTCACTGGCCTCCCGATCGGGGTCGGCAACGTCGCCAACATCACCCCCTACGTCGGCTACAACCTCGCCGTCGTGATCTCGGCCTCGCGCCTCATCGACGCGACACCCCTGGACCCGCGACCGCCGATCACCGGCACCGAGACCAGCCAGCCCGAGTTCGTCTTTCCAGTCGAGACGCAGCTCGTGCATCAGGGTGTCGTCGGCCTCCGCACGCAGTTCGCCGTCACGAACGTCGGCTTCCAGGCGCAGTTCAGCCCGGCCGTTCAGAACTACACGCTCAGCCTCGGCTTCGAGTTCTGAGTCGATAGGGCGTCGGTGCCCGCGTCCTCGTCAGGGCAGCGCGTCCCAGGTCAGCCAGACGAGCAGCACCACGAGGGCCAGCGCCGCCGCGACCGCGATCGGCAGCCACGGCGTGAAGTGCCGTGCGTCAACCTTCGCACGCCGCTCCTGAAGTCGCGGCATCGCCTGGCTCTTGAGCAGGCCCGATGGCGTCGTCGTCACCACCGAGACCTCGCCCTCCAGCTCGCCCTCCTCGTCGATCGCCACGCGCGAGCCCGAGCGGCGCCGCTCCAGCTCGGCCAGCAGTTCGTCGGCCGAGACCTCGATCGCCTCGGTCTTGGCGCCGAGTGCGGCACCACAGCCGGGACAGAGGAGCTCCTCGTCCTCGAGGGGGAGCGTAGCCCCGCAGCGAGGGCAATGGCGAGATGACATGACTGCGGTTGCCGCTTCAGCCAAGTCGGCGCACTCGCGCCGGGAGTGTCAGGAGCCCTACCATGTGACGCCACGAAACGCTATCTCACGCCGGACCGACCGCGTGCGGCGCCGGGCGTCGCCGCCCCGGCCCCGCGCCGCCCCGCCTGCAGCCGCCACACCCCACCCGCCGAGCACCGCGATGTGGACCGTGAAGTCCCTGATCGAGAGCGCCGCCGACGTCTTGCAGCGAGCGGGCTCGCACAGCCCGCGGCTCGACGCTGAGCGCCTACTCGCCGATCAACTCGGCTGCGAGCGGCTCGACTTGTACCGCGATGCCGAGCGGCCCGTCTCCGAGGTCGAGCGCGACGCGTTCCGTGAGCGAGTTCGGCGCCGACGTGCCGGCGAGCCCGTCGCGTACATCACCGGGGTAGCGGGCTTCTGGACGCTAGACCTCGGCGTCGATCCGCGCGTCCTCGTCCCGCGGCCCGAGACCGAGCGGCTGGTCGAGCTCGCGCTCGAGCACACCAAGACCCACGTGCCCTCGCCGTGGCGCGTCGTAGACGTCGGGACGGGTTCTGGCGCGCTGGCGCTGGCGCTCGCCTCTGAGCTCCCCGACGCGCTCGTCCTCGCGATCGATGTCTCCTCGGACGCTCTCGACGTGGCGCGCGCCAACGCAGAGCGATGTGGGCTCGCCGGCCGCGTCCGGTTCGTCTGCGCCAACGTCCTCGCGCCGCTGGTCACGCGCCCTGGGAGCGTCGACATCGTGGTCTCGAACCCCCCTTACATCGCCGAGTGGGACCCCGAGGTCGAGCCAAACGTCCGTCGCTTCGAGCCCGGGCTCGCGCTCTTTGGCGGCGCCGATGGCCTCGCGGTCGTCCGGCGGGTCATCGCCGAGGCCGCCCTGGCGCTGGCCCCGGGCGGGCTGCTGCTCGTCGAGATCGGGCACCGCCAGGGAGCCGCGGTCGCCGAGATCGCTCGCCAGCACTTCGACGCCGTGGAGATCGCCCAGGACTACGGTCGCCTCGACCGCGTCCTCGTCGCACGGCAGCGGGGCGAGACCGCGTACGCGAAGCTCGCACCCCGGCTTGGCGTCAGTCGCCGGCCTGCGGAGTCGCCACCCCCGCTCGAGCCGAACGACGGGCCGGGACCCGAGTTGGCGCCGGCCGATCCGCGCGCGGCGGCGCTCGACGAGGCCATCGCGCAGGCCATACCTGTCGTCGACATCTCGGAGCTCTAGGCATGTGTGGACGCGTCGTCGCCGACCTGGACGCAGAGGGGATCGCGGAGGTCCTCTCGATCGATCCGGCGTCGGTGCCGCCGATGCGGCTGCGCTGGAACGTCGCACCGGGGACGGAGGTCATCTTCACCCGCGCCGACGACAACGGTGCGCGCGCGCCGGAGCTCGCGCTCTGGGGGTTCGACGAGCCGGAGTCCTCGCGGAAGCCGATCAACGCCCGCGCGGAGTCGGTGGCGACGCTCCCGCTGTTTCGGAGCGCGTTCGTCGAGCGGCGCGGGGTCGTCGTGGCGACGGGCTTCTACGAGTGGGGTCACGGAGAGGACGCGGGTGAGCCGTTCCTCTTTCGTCGCGCCGATGACCAACCGCTGCTCCTCGCGGCCATCGCGACGCCGGCGCGTGGTGGTGCGCCGGCGACCTTCTGTCTGCTGACGACTGCGGCGAGCGCGGACGTCGCGCCGACGCACCATCGAATGCCGGTGGTGCTCGAGCGCGACGACCTGGAGCCGTGGATGCGTCGTGGAGACGCGTCCGCCGCCGCGGGCCTTCTGCGGACGCTCCCCGACGGCCGGCTATCCCGGCGCCGGGTGTCCCGCCGCGTGAACGATGCTCGCGTCGACGGGCCGGAGCTTGTGCGGCCTGTCGAGCGAGCTCAGCTCAGCCTGTTCTGACGCGGCGGGCCGGCGGGAGCCGCCCCGGATCGGTCAGTACAGAACGAGCTTCGGGTGCGCGAACTCCATGAACCCGCCGCGGCTGTCGATCTGGACAGCCAGGTAGTACTCCGTCTGCGCGATCTCGAAGACGTCGCCGAACACCACCGTCGGTACGTAGACTCCGCCGGGGCAGACCGCCTCCGCAACGAGGGTCTCACACTGGTCGTAGACTCGGACGGTGGCTGGGTCGCCAGAGCAGTTGATCTGGATTCGACCGCGGTTCAGGCCAGCGCGGAGCGGGTCTTCGCCGATGCCGACGAAGCCGATGAAATACTCGCTGGTTCCCTCGACCGCCCCGAACACGCCGTCGGAGGGCGACGAGTCGCCGCAGTACGTGACCGGCTGGTTCAGCGTGAACGGGACGTCGAGCGGGACGCCCCACGAGTGCATGTACGGCTCGATGCCGTCAGCGGCGATGTTCACGGTCACGTATCCACCGCTGCTGTCCTCGAACGCCGTGATGCCCTCGCCGCCATAGACTCCGTCGATGTGGCCGAACTGCTCACAGCTCACCCCGCCCTCGGAGTCGATGTCGATGATCGCAGTGCCGTCACCGCAGCCGCCGGTCACGCGCGCCTGCACGAGGTCGAAGTCGACGTCGAAGTAGCCCTCGGACTCGGTGAGGCCGAATCCGGCGAACTGGACGGTGTCGGCGTCGAAGCCACACAGGACGCTGCCGTCTTGGTTCACGCCGACGATGTACTGGCCGGTGGAGCACAGGCCGTTCACGCGGTTCTGGATGAACGAGTCGTTGACCTGCGCGTTGCCACCGTCGTCGAACTCGAGGCCGTACGCGATCCCCGGGATGCCGACGTCGTCGTTCTCGCAGACCACGGTGCCGTCAGAAGCGATCGAGCGGATCGAAGACCCCGCCGCGCACGTTCCGGCGACGCGTGTCTGAAGCGTCGACGTGTTGACCGAGAAGGTCGTGCCGCTCAGGGTCAGGCCGGTTCCCGCCGTGTAGGTCGTGTTGTCGTCGGTCTCGCACGTCACGGTTCCGTTCGCCGCGATCGCGCGGATCGACGACCCGGCGGTGCAGGTCCCGGAGACGCGGCTCTGGGTGGTGACAGGATCGACCGAGAAAGTCGTCCCCGTCAGCGCGAGGCCGGTGCCTGCCGTGTACGTGGTGTTCGTGTCGGTGTCGTCGTCGGTCTCGCAGGTGACCGTCCCGTCCGCGGCGATCGCGCGGATTGACGAGCCGGCCGGGCAGGACGCGCCGACGCGCGCCTGCATGGCGGCCGTGTCGACCGAGAAGGTCGTGCCGGTGAGGGCGAGGCCCGCGCCCGCGGTGTACGTCGTGTTCGTGTCGTCGTCGGTCTCGCAGGTCACCGTCCCGTTCGCGGCGATGGCGCGGATCGACGAGCCGGCCGGGCAGGTTGTCGCGACGCGGGCCTGTACGGTCGCGGTGTTGACGGCGAAGGTCGTGCCAGTGAGGGTCAGGCCAGTGCCCGCGGCGTACGCGGTGCTCGTGTCGTCGTCGACCTCGCAGGTGACGGTGCCGTCGGCGGCGATCGCGCGGATGGAGCTGCCCGCAGCGCAGGTGGCTGCGACGCGCGCCTGAACGCTGTTCGCGTCGACCGAGAAGGTCGTCCCGCTGAGCGCAAGGCCCGACCCCGCGGAGTACGTCGTGTCGGTGTCGGTGTCGTCGTCGGTCTCGCAGGTGACCGTGCCGTCGGCGGCGATGGCGCGGATGGACGACCCGGCGGGGCAGGTGGCGGCGACGCGCGCCTGCACGGTCGCGGAGTCGACCGCGAACGCCGTGCCGGTGAGTGTCAGACCGGCCCCGGCGGTGTAGGTCGTGTCGGTGTCGTCGTCGACCTCGCAGGTGACGGTGCCGTTTGCGGCGATGGCGCGAATGGACGAGCCGGCGGGGCACGTCGACGCGACGCGGGTCTGGACGGCTGTCGGGCTCACCGCGAAGGTGGTGCCGGTGAGTGTGAGGCCCGTGCCTGCGGAGTAGGTCGTGTTCGTGTCGTCATCGACCTCGCAAGTGACCGTGCCGTCGGCCGCAATCGAGCTGATCGAAGACCCGGTCGGGCAGGAGCCGCCGACGCGGGCTTGGATGGCGGTGGTGTCGACGGCGAAGGTGGTGCCGGTGAGCGCGAGACCTGCGCCGGCGGCGTAGGTCGTGTCGTCGTCGGTCTCGCAGGTGACGGTGCCGTTCGCCGCGACGGCGCGGATGGAGCTCCCCGCGGGGCAGCTCGAGCCGACACGCGCCTGAATGACGCCGGTGTTCACGCTGAACGTCGTGCCGGAGAGCGCGAGCCCGATCCCGGCCGTGTACGTGGTGTTGGTGTCGTCGTCGACCTCGCAGGTGACGGTCCCGTCTTCGGCGATCGCGTTGATCGC
>JACKDJ010000055.1 GCA_020633625.1 Myxococcales bacterium | reverse complement strand
CCTCGAGTCGGTCGATCGGTGCGCGCGGACCGAACTGGACGACCGAGAACTCGTCGGCGTCGAGCGTCAGTGAGGCCACGGTCTGCTCGGGATCGGCCGAGTCGATGTGCACGCGCCCGTCGAAGCCGAGCGGTCCCGCAAAGACAAAGCCGTCGAACGCCTCGCCGATGGCACCCGGAAGGCTCGCCGCCAGCGCGTTCGCGTCGCGGCGCGGGAGCGTGGCGTGGAGGTCGAGCACCGTGCGCGCCGGGTCGCGCAGCCCCTCGGCTACCAAGAACAGCCCGACCTCGGGGAGATAGATGCGGGTGCGCTCGAGCGAGATGAGGTCGGTCCGCGCGTCGACCGAGAGACGCGCGACGACTTCGGCCGCCATCGCGTCGATCGGCGCGGAGTCGAGCAGGGGTGCGTTGACGCTGAGGTCGATCGCCGAAGCGTCGACGTCGACGTCGAGGTGAGACGAGCGCGCCGCCCACCCGACGCCGACCGACCCCGAGAAGCGGCCACCTACAGTGACTCCGTGGACAGGCCCGACGACAGCGACGAGCGCAGCGGGGTCGAACGCCGTCGCTGTGGCGCGCGCCGCGGTCCGTCCCGTCGACGGGTCGTGTTCGATGACGACGGCGGCGGGGTTGCCGTCACGGTCCAAGAGGTCGATCGCGGCGGACGTCGCGCCTGTGGCCCACGCCCTCTCGACGCCAACGCGCTCGATCGGGAGTGACGCGAGCGCGTCGCCGCCAAAGACGAGATCCACTCCGACGGCGTTCGCGAACACGCCGGCGTCGCGGAGTACGAGCTCGAGAGAGTCGGCGCCGAACGCCTCGAGCGGACGGCCGTCCAGCCCGGGGATCGCAGCCGAGAGACGGCTGGCACGAACGTCGTCGAACGTCAGCCGTGGCGGCCAGTCTACGTGCACGCCGCCGATCTGGACGCGCGCATCTGCGCGGACCGGGAGCTCCGCCGGGAGCAGCGGCAAGAGATCGGCGTCGTCGAGCAGCTCGAGCGAGAGCTGAGTGTGAGATCCGGCGAGGGAGCCGGAGAGCGCGCCGCGCCCGACGCCTTCGATCAGCACCCGTCCGGCGATCGGCCAGGTGGGATCGTGAAGATCGAGCGTGAGCGACTCGAAGCGGACGCCGAGGCTTGGGATCCTTCCGGATGGATCGTCGAGGGCCGCGGTGCCTCCGATGATCTCGACGACCGGGGTCGGGACGCCGTCGTGCCCTGAGCCCGCGCCGCCGGCTCCGGCGTCGCGGCGGACGGAGTGCGTGAGCCAGCTGATCCAGTCGGCGTGCGATCCACCGCGAGGGTCGACTCGCGCCGAGATCTCGGGCTGCTCGACGACGACGCGCGTGAGGGCGAGGCGGCCGGCGAGCAGCTCGCGGAGGGCGGGGTAGACGACGACGCGGGGGATGCGGACGAGGCGAGGGTCCCCGGCGGCCGGCGCGACGCGGTGAGGTCGCAGCTCGAGGTCGACGAGCTCGATCCCCCACATGCCGGCCGGCCGGATCGCGCCGACAGTGATGCGAGCGTTCAGGTCGACGGCGACGCTGTCGAGCGCCGCCTCGACGCGCCCGCGGAGGGGCTCGCCTCGGAGGAGGAGCTGCAGCCCGCCGACGCAGAGCACGGCGCCGAGTGCCAGGACCGCCGCTGCGCGGCGCGGGGCCGTCGCGCGGCGCGAGGGCGCGCGGATTGAATTCGGCGGGGATTGGTGCATTGATGCGTCGCGCTGCCGCGTCGCGCGCGGTCGCGTCGCGCGCGGTCGCACCATCGGGCGAAGAACGTTAGATGTCCAGCAGTCGAGACGAGCCCCTAGCCCGAGACCTGGCGCCGCTGCGGTGGTGGGCGGCTTGTGTCGCGGTGGTCGCGATCGCCGTCGGGTGCGCGCCGGCTCCCGTGGTGTCGTCGGGCTCGTCGACCCCGCCCGACGGCCCGATGGCTCCGTTTCAGCGGATGAACCACGACCTCGCCGCCGTCGCGTTCGAGTTTGGGCTGTGCGAGGCCGACGCCGACTGTGCGCCGCGCGGGTGCGGCGGCTCGATCTGCTCGCCGGACGACGTGCCGGCCGTCTGCGAGGTCAACGACGTCTCGGAGTGCTTCGCGCGCGTGCCGAGCGCCGAGTGCGGGTGCGTGGACGGAGCGTGCCGATGGGCGCGGACGGCGCCCGTGATGCAGTGCTCGCAGCTCATCGCCGACCGCCCGTCGAACCGTCCGTTTCGGAGCACCGACCCGCCCGAGATGTATCCGATCCGCCTCGGCGAGTGACGATCTCGCGAAGCGGCGGCGCCGACTTGTGAGCCCGCCGCGGCGCTGATAGGAGCGCGCGCGTCAACCCAGGAGGTCGTCGTGAAGATCGCAGTTCCGAAGGAGATCAAGGTCCACGAGTACCGCGTCGGGCTCGTCCCCGGCGGTGCAGCGCAGCTGATCGCCGATGGCCACGAGGTCTTCGTGCAGACGAGCGCCGGCGTGGGCTCCGGGATCCCCGACGAGGCATACGAGGCCGTCGGCTGCACGATCGTCGCGACGGCCGACGAGGCCTGGGCGCTCGGCGACATGATCGTCAAGGTCAAGGAGCCGATCGCCGAGGAGTACTCCCGGATCCGCCGCGGCCAGATCCTCTACACGTACTTCCACCTCGCGGCGGTGCCCGAGCTGGCGCGCGTGCTCGTGGAGCGTGAGGCGACGGCGGTGGCTTACGAGACGATCCAGACGCCGGACGGGCGCCTGCCACTGCTGCAGCCGATGAGCGAGGTCGCCGGTCGCATGGCGGTCCAGGTCGGCGCGCGCTGCCTCGAGAAGGAGTACGGCGGCCGCGGCGTGCTGCTCGGCGGCATCCCGGGCGTCGCGCAGGGCAAGGTCGTCATCCTCGGCGGCGGCACCGTCGGCACCGAGGCGGCCAAGATCGCGATCGGAATGGGCGCCCGCGTGACGGTCCTCGACGTCAACATGGCGCGCCTGCGCTACCTCGACGACGTGTTCGGGAACCGCCTCCAGACGATCTACTCGAACCCGCAGACCATCCTCGAAGAGATCGTCGACGCGGACTTGGTCGTGGGCGCCGTTCTCATCCCCGGGGCCAGGGCGCCGCACCTCGTCAAAGAGGCGCACCTCACGGAGATGCTCCCGGGCGCCGTCGTCGTCGACGTCTCGGTCGACCAGGGTGGCTGCATCGAGACGTGTCGGCCGACGACGCACGACAACCCGACCTACTCGATCCACGACGTCGTCCACTACTGCGTGGCGAACATGCCGGGCGCCGTCGCGCGGACGAGCACGTACGGGCTCACCAACGTCACGCTCTCGTACGGGCGCAAGCTGGCGGGGCTCGGCTTTGCAGCCGCGGTCCGCAGCGACTCGGCCCTCGCCCTCGGCGTCAACACGCACGCAGGCCACGTGACCTACGAGGCCGTCGCGCGCGACCTCGGCATGGGCTACCGCCCGCTCGACGCCCTGCTCTGAGGGCGCCGGCGCGCCGCGCACAGAAAAAGATCGTGGCGCGAATCGCTGGTGTCTGAATCGGGAATGACGACAATGCGTCCCATGTTCCGGTGAATGGTGCCAACATCGAGGAGCGCCATGTTCGGAAGAAAGCCCCGTCAGTCGGACCTCCGCCGCCGCTTCGACTCCGAAGCGATGGTTCACGCGGACGCCCTCTTCGGCGCGGCGCTGCGACTGACGAAGTCGCGGCGCGACGCCGAAGACCTGCTGCAGGACACGCTGCTCAAGGCGTTCCAGCACTTCGACCGGTACGAGCCCGGCACGAACTGCAAGGCGTGGCTCTTTCGCATCCTCACCAACACCTTCATCAACCGCTACCGCAAGTCGCAGCGCGAGCGCGTGTTCCTGCTCGACGACCCGGACACCAAGCCGCTCGCGGAGCGGGCGGTGGCCCGTGAGCTGACCGACTTCGACGGACCCGTCGGCACCGACGAGGAGTCGATCGCGCGCCTGTTCGGCGACGAAATCGGCGCCGCGCTTCAGCGCGTGCCGGTGGACTTCCGCGTCGCGGTCCTGCTGACCGACGTCTACGACTTCTCGTACAAGGAGGTCGCAGAGATGCTCGAGGTGCCGATCGGCACCGTGATGAGCCGTCTCTATCGCGGCCGCCGCCTCCTCCGCGCTCAGCTCGCCGAGTACGCCGTCGAGCGCGGCGCCGTGCGCGAGATTGGGGCCGACTACAACGACCAGATCGCCGAGGACCGCGCCAAGACGATCGACCTCGCCGCGTACCGGGCGGCCCGCGCATGACCACCGCGACCCTCGAGTGTAGCTCGTTCGTCGAGCTCGTCGATCTCTACGTCGACGGCGCGCTCGACCCGTCCGACGCCGCCGAGATCGAGGCGCACGCCTCTGTCTGTCCCCACTGCGACGGCGCGCTCGCCCGGCGACTCGACACCCGCGGGCAGCTCCAGGCGCTCGCCGGCGCTTCGGCCTGCGATGCAGCGCTGCTCGCGCGGCTCGGCGGCGCGCTCGACAAGCAGACACGGCGCCGCGCCGTCGAAGACGTCCCGCGCTACGCCGCCGCCGCTGCCGTGGCGCTGCTCTTCGTCGGAGTAGGCGGCGTCGGAGGTGCCGCGATGCGCTGGGCCGCCGCGGGCGTAAGCTCGGTGGCGAACGCCGAGACGGCGGCGATGATGACCGCGTCGATCCAGGACCCGCTCGTCGACGAGCTCGTCCGCTGGCATCTGCGACAGATCCCCGTCGAGGTCACCGGCCCCGACTCCGAGACGGTCGGGGAGTGGTTCGAGGGGAAGGTCGACTTCCCGGTCGCCCCGCCCGACTTCGACCGCTCCGCACACCTGCTCGGCGGCCGCCTCGGCCACGTCGAAGACGCCGACGCCGCGATGCTGGTCTACGACGCCGGCGGCGCGAAGCTCAGCGTGATCGTGTTCGACCCGGCCGGTCGCCAGCTTCCGACCGCGCACACGCCCGATGGGCGCGAGGTCCCATTCTTCGTCGCGCGGCGCAGCGGCTACTCGATCGCGGTGCATCAGCGCGGCGGGATCGCCTACGCGTTCGCCAGCGAGCTCCCCGACGATCGCCTCGAGGCCCTCGTCGAGTCTGCGCTGCGTCACGGCCTCCCCGGCGCCGCCGTTCCGGCCCACTGAGCCACGCAGGCGCTCGCGGCGCGAGTCCCGGCCGCTTCTAGCCTTCGCGCCGTCGCACCCGAAGGCTCGTGTGAACCACGCGTCGAGCCGTCAGCGCGTCGCCCGCCACCGTCGAGCCGCGCGCCGTCCACTCCGTGTCGAACCCGACCACGCGCTGACGACGCAGGTCGATGTCGATCGCCCCGCCGCCGTCGAGCGTCAGATCGACCGAGCGGCCCAGCGCGCTCGACCGATCCGAGCCGCGCACCGTCAGCTGGACGGTCGAGAGCAGCGTGGTCCCGGTGTCGTAGGGTGCCTCCGCGACCAGCTCCGCGCGCGCGATCGCGGTTGTCCCCATCCCGAGCGCCTGCGCGACGCCGACCGAGCGACTCCAGCGCTCGCCGGGCACCACTCGGCGAGACGGCATCAGCGGCTCGAGAGACAGCGGCAGCCACGGCGGCACCTCGACGGCCGCGCCCGCGCTCGTACAGCTCCAGCTCGGCGCCACCACACACTCCCACGTCGCACCGCTCTCCGGCGCCGGGATCGAGGTCGAGACGCTCCCTGCGACGCGCGCCGCGACCGAGTCGAACCGCACCGAGACCCGTCTCAGCAGTCCCTTGTCGGCCTCGAGGACCCGCAGCTCGAGATCGGCATCGACGGAAACATCGACGGCCGCGCCGACGTCTGCCCCGTCGACCGACACCGAGACCGTCGACCCCTGCGACCACAGGATCTTCAGTCCGATGGTCTGCCCCCGTCGATAGCGCGGCGCGAGCGTCATCGCGCCGTCCGCGATGGGCATCTCGGGAACGGGCGCGATGTCCCCGCTCCCCTCGGCGTCGGCGGTTGCGAGCGGCAGCTCGACCGGGGCCGCGACGAGCGGCGATGGCGGGGCCTGTGTCGTCGGGGTCGGCGACGCTACGGCCGGCGCGGACGGCGGCTCCGGTGCATCGACCGCGTCGCTGCGGCACGCGGCCAGGCAGAGGACGACGGCGAGTGCCAAGCGAGGGGTGCGACGCATGCGCGTGCTATACCGTGACGCTCGGTGTCGCGCACGCCCCGCAGCGACCGCTCTCAACGTGACGGCGCGGCGACAGCGGTGACGAAGGGGTGACGTGCTTGCCGGCAGTTCGAGCGCTCGATATCGGGCGATCGTTCTCACCGAGAGGCGCACCGATGAACCCGATCCTGATCGTCGACGACGAGCTCGACCTCCTCAAGCTCGTCGAGTTCAACCTGAAACAGGCAGGCTTCGTGACCATCTCGGCCCAGACGGGAGTCTCGGCCATCGCGGCTGCGCGGGAGCGCCGCCCAAGCCTGATCCTCCTCGACCTCATGCTGCCCGACCTGCAGGGCACCGACGTCTGCAAGATCCTCAAGGGCGACGCGTTGACCGCAGAGATCCCCATCATCATGCTCACCGCAAAGGCCGAGGAGATCGACCGAGTGGTCGGCTTCGAGCTCGGCGCCGACGACTACGTCGTGAAGCCGTTCTCTCCGCGCGAGCTCGTGCTGCGGGTGAAGGCGCTGCTGAAGCGTGCCACCGCGGCGCCGCCGGCCGCACCTTCGGCCGCGGACGAGGCGCCGCTGGTTTACCGGGAGATCGAGGTCGACTCCGCCGCACACCGCGTGATGGTCGAAGGAGAGCTGATCGACCTGACGGCGCTGGAGTTCCGGCTCCTGAGGACGCTGATGGAACGTGCCGGCCGCGTTCAGACTCGCGACCAGCTCCTCGACGAGGTCTGGGGCGTCGACGTCGTCGTCACCCCGCGGACCGTCGACACGCACGTCAAGCGGCTGCGCGAGAAGCTCGGCGACGCCGGCGAGTACGTCGAGACGGTCCGCGGTGTCGGCTACCGCTTCGCGAGGGACACCGATTGAGCACCAAGCCACCGTTCGCGCTGCTCCCGGTCATCATGCCGGTGATGCACGAAGGCGTGATGTCGCTGCGGGCCGACGGGACGATCGCGCAGTGCAACGACGTCGCCGCGCGGCTGATCCGTCTCGACGACGCCGCACGCGCGCGGCGCCTGGTCGGGACGCCGATGAGCGAAGCCTGTCGCCTTCGGCCGCTGCAGCAGATCGTCGAGGAGGCGCTCGTCGACGGCGAGGCGTTCCGCGGCGAGATCAACAACGACAGCGGCCACATCCGCCGCGTCGACGTCTGCGTGATGCCGCGCCTCCAGAAGGGGAAGGTGACCGGAGTGGCGATCCTGTTGATGGATCGGACGGAGGTGTGGCGCCTCGAGCGCGTGCGCCAGGACTTCGTCGCGAACGTCTCGCACGAACTCCGAACGCCGATCGCCGCGATCCGCGGGTGGTCCGAGACGCTCGCCACCGGCGACTTCGGGCTCCCGGAGTTCGTGACCGAGCAGGTGGTGACGATCAACCGCAACGCGGAGCGGCTGACCGCGCTGGTGAACGACCTGCTCACGCTCGCGAAGGCGGAGTCGGTCGGTCTCGAGCGGCAGTTCGTCGAGGTTCGGCTCCGCACGCTGATCGACGACGTGCTGACCCACCAGGCGCAAGCGCTCGACGAGAAGCGGATGCGCGTACACGTCGCCGTGGCGGCCGAGGTGGAGCGGATCTTCTCGGAGCCACGCGCGCTCGAGTACGTGCTGCGGAACCTGACCGAGAACGCGATCAAGTACTCGCCGGCCGACGGAGAGATCTACGTGACCGCCGAGGTGCGGAAGAAGGGTCGGCTGCGGCTCTCGGTGCGCGACACCGGCATGGGCATCGAGAAGCATCACCTGCCGCGGCTGTTCGAGAGGTTCTACCGTGTCGACAAGGGTCGCAGCCGCGCCGTCGGCGGGACGGGTCTCGGGCTCGCGATCGTGAAGCACTTCGCCTCGGCGCTCGGCGGCGACGTCCGCGTCTACAGCGAGGTGGGGGAGGGGTCGGAGTTCGTCGTCCGGCTGCCCCGGGAGTCGTGGCAGCTCCCGACCCCGCTGGGCGTGCCCGCGGTGCCCGAGGTAGAGGACTTCACGGTCACCGGCGCCCAGCCAACGGTTCGCCGGACGACCCCTCTGGAGTAGGGGCTAGAGCAGAAAGTTCGGGGGGCGCGGAATGATGACGCCGCGGCCGAGTGTTGGCACGACCTCGATATCTGCGCCGCGCCCGCGCGCCTCAATCGCGTTTGCGTTTCAGCGCCGGCTCCGGTAAGGCCACCCCGTCGGTTACCCTGCCTACACCACTGAGAGGAAGCGAATGTACCGAGTTAGAGGACTGCTACTGACGCTCATGGCGCTCGCGCTGTTGCTCGGCGCCTGCCGTACGAACACGGCGCGCGAGGACGCGACGAACAACGCGCCGGAGGCTGCACCCGCGGTCGACCCGAACACTCCCCAGTTCGATCCCGGCGACAGCTGGAACCTCGCTGCGTCGCCGCTCAAGGGCGCGCCGAACGGCCTGGTCACGATCGTCGCCTTCTCGGACTTCGAGTGCCCGTTCTGCAGCCGCGTCAACCCGACGATCGAGCAGATCATGACGACCCCCGAGTTCGAGGGGAAGGTCCGTGTCATCTTCAAGCAGAACCCGCTTCCGTTCCACAGCCACGCGAACCTCGCGGCGCAGGCGGCCCTCGCCGCAAACGCGCAGGGCAAGTTCTGGGAGATGCACGACCTGCTCTTCGCGAATCAGCGCGCGCTCGAGCGCACGAACCTCGACTCCTACGCGCAGCAGCTCGGCCTCGACATGACCGCGTTCGCCGCCGCGCTCGACGGCAACACGTTCGGCCCCGCCATCCAGGCCGACCTCGACCTCGGCAGCCGCCTCGGCATCCGCGGCACCCCGAACTTCATGATCAACGGTCGCCAGGTCACCGGCGCGCGCCCGTTCGACGACTTCGCGTCGATCATCCGTGAGGAGATCACGGCGATGCAGGGCCTCATCGACGGCGGCAAGACCGTGGGCGAGGCCTACGGCGAGCGCCTCGCCGCCGCCGCCGCCGCCGCGCCGCCGGCTGCCGCCCCGCAGGCCGCGCAGCCCCGCCCGGCCGAGCCGGACCCGAACGCGGAGCTCTACGTCCCGGTTGGCGCGAGCCCCGTCCTCGGCCCCAACGACGCGCTCGTCACCGTCGTCGTCTTCTCCGAGTTCCAGTGCCCGTTCTGCGGCCGCGTCGAGCCCACCCTCGCGCAGCTCCGCACCGACTACGGCAACGACGTCCGTATCGTCTTCAAGCACAACCCGCTCCCGTTCCACGACCGCGCCATGCCGGCCGCCCGCGCCGCGATCGCCGCGCAGAACCAGGGCAAGTTCTGGGAGATGCACGACCTGATGTTCCAGAACCAGCAGGCGCTCACCGATGAGAACTTCACCGCGTGGGCCAGCCAGCTCGGCCTCGACATCAACCGCTTCAACGCCGACATGGCCGCCGAGGCCACCACGGCCCGCATCGCCGAGGACCAGGCTCTCGCGACCCGCCTCGCCGCCCGCGGCACCCCGCACTTCTTCATCAACGGCTACCGCCTCCGCGGCGCCCAGCCCGTCGACCGCTTCAAGAGCGTCGTCGACGAGCGCCTGACCGAGGCCCGCAACCTCGTCACGGCCGGCACCGCCCGCGCCGGCGTCTACGACGCGCTGCAGGCCGACGCCGTCCGCGGCGAGGCCCCGATGCTCGCGGCCGCCCCGGCCGCCGCTCCGGCCGCTCCGGCCGCGCCCGCCGCACCCGTGAACATCAACATCGGCGACGCCCCCTCGCAGGGCCCCGCCGACGCGCGCGCCACCATCGTCATCTGGACGGACTACCAGTGCCCGTTCTGCTCGCGCTTCGAGAACAACCTGCGCACCGCGCTCGAGGGCGTCGCCGACCGCGTCCGCGTCGTCGTCAAGATGTACCCCCTCAGCTTCCACCAGAACGCCCACCTCGCCGCCGAGGCCGCCCTCGCCGCCAAGGCCCAGGGCAAGTTCTGGGAGATGCACGCCCTCATGTTCGAGAACCAGCAGAACCTCACGCGCCCGGACCTCGAGCGCTACGCCGAGCAGGTCGGCCTCAACATGGAGGCCTTCCGCGCCGCCCTCGACAACCACACGTACGCCGCCGCAGTCGACGCCGAGATGGCCGAAGGCACCGCCGTCGGCGTCACCGGCACCCCCGCGTGGTACATCAACGGCGTGAAGTTCGGCGGCGCTCGCCCGCCCGAGCAGATCCGCGCCGAGTTCGACCGCGTCCTCGCCGGCAACTAGCCCGCGCCGACCTCCGAACGACGAACGCCCGGCGCGAGCCGGGCGTTCGTCGTTTTGAACAACCGCACCACGCTCGACCCCACACGTCGAAACCCAGGCCCGAGCGAGACCCACCGTGACCAGCCCCCGAGCCGCCTACGTGTCCCCCGGGGTCCCGGCGAGCGCCATCGCTCGCGGATGCCTCGACGCCGTCGACGTGATCTGGACCCCGCCCGACAGTCACACCGCCGCCAACTCGGTCGACGCCGCAGACGACGACCGCCCGATCTTCGTCATCGGCGACCCAGGCTGGCTCCGCGCCGTCGCGGCCGCCGCCGCTGCCTCGCCGAGTCGCTCGCGCGCGCTCGCCTGGGTCGACCCCGCGCGCGGCCGCGTCGACGCCGCGGCTCTTCACCGCGCGCTCTCTGCGTCCACCCGTCCGCTCCCACTGCTGCGCGTGGACGCACTCGCGGCCCCCGCGCCGCTCTTCGGCAGCACACTCTCGCTCGGCGCGCTGGCGTCCGAGGGTCGCCTCTCGGGCGCGGCGCTCCTTCGCGACGACCCCAGCGCCCGGGGGTGGGAGCTCGCCCTCGACGCCGGCCCCGCGACCCATCCGTGGGGCGCACAGATCACCGCCAGCGCTGACGGCCGGCTCGACGCGGCGCGCGTCGAGCCCGGCCTGCGCGGCGGTCTCATGGGCGCGCTGCTCGGCGTCGACGCGCTCGTCGCCGCCTCGCCGCACGACGCTGCCACCACCGCCACGGCCAGCGGCGACGCGCCAGCGCTCCTCGACGGCCTCCGTGTTCGCCTCGGCGCCCGCGCCCGTATCACCATCGATCTCGGCACAGCCGTGAGGACGACCGAGCCGATCGAGCCAACGCGCCGCGTCACGCGACCGATTTGACCGAGCGGGCCCACCGGTGATTGAACGACGGCACCCAGGAGGTGCCCGATGGCCAAAAAGCCCGCTTCGAACGTTCGCGTCCAGTCCCGCTTCACTCCGATCGACCCCCCGAAGCCGGTCGGCGACTCCTCCGACGGCGGTGAGCTGAACTTCTTCGAGGTCCACCTCGAGCAGCTTCACCGCGCGATGGAGGCAAACGGCACCGTGCCGAAGGTCCGGCTCGTGCTCTCCGAGCCGAAGAACGAGATCATCGTGAACTTCCCGGCGATGATGGACTCAGGCGAGTACCGCCTGTTCACCGGATACCGGATCCAACACAACAACATCCTCGGCCCCTACAAAGGCGGCATCCGCTACAGCGAACACGTCACGCGCGAAGAGGTCAAAGCCCTCTCGGCGCTGATGACATACAAGTGCGCGCTCATGCAGATCCCCTTCGGCGGCGCAAAGGGCGGCGTCCGCTGCAACCCGCGCGTGCTCAGCCGCAACGAGGTCGAGCGGATCACCCGACGCTTCACCCACGACCTCGGCTCCAACATCGGACCCGAGTACGACATCCCAGCGCCCGACATGGGGACCAACGCCCAGACCATGGTCTGGATGATGGACACCTACATGAACGGGCAAGACATCACGAAGAAGAACGCCGTCCGCGGCGTCGTCACCGGCAAGTCGCTCACCGCCGGCGGCTCCGTCGGACGCGAGAAGGCCACCGGCCAGGGCGTCGTCTTCGCGCTCGACGAGTGGGCCGACGAGAACAACTTCAGCCTCGACGGCGCCCGCTTCACCGTCCAGGGCTTCGGAAACGTCGGCTCGCACGCTGCCCGAATCCTCTCCAAGGCCGGCGGCATCCTCGTCGGCGTCAGCGACCACACCGGCTCGATCTGCGACGAGAACATCGACCCCGAAGAGCTCGCCGCCTACGTCGCCGCCAACGGCGGCGTCGCCGGCTACGCGAAGGCCGCCTCGTGCACACGCGACGACTTCTTCGGCCTCGCGTGCGACGTCTTCATCCCCGCGGCGCTCGAGTTCCAGATCGGCGCGCACGAGGCGAAGCTCCTGCGCTGCCGCGTCATCGTCGAGGGCGCGAACGGCCCCACGACGCCCGCCGGAGACGTCGTCCTCGAGTCGCGCGGGATCACCGTTTTGCCCGACATCTTCGCGAACGGCGGCGGTGTCGTCGTCTCGTACTTCGAGTGGGTGCAGAACCGGCGGTCCGAGTCGTGGGACCTCAAGGAGGTCGACACGCGCCTGCGCGCGAAGATCCAGGACGCCTATGCGCGGATGCGTGCGAAGGCGACCGCCCTCGCGGTTCCAAACCGGATCGCAGCCCTCGCGTGCGCCCTCGACCGACTTCAGGCATCGTACGCCGAGCGCGGCATCTTCCCGTAGCCGCGAGCCGCTCCGCGCGAGAAGCCGGTGCCCGCGACGCCCGAGACCCTCCCCGACCCCGAGCGCCTGATCGTCGCCGTCGACACCGGCGGCACCTTCACAGACGCCGTCGGTCGGCGCGGTGACCGCGTCGCGGTGGCCAAGGTACCGAGCACTCCCGCGGATCCCGCCGCGGCGGTCCTCGATGCCGTCCGCCGGGTCGCCGCGGCGCTCGGCGGGGACGCAGATGAGCTCGTCCACGGGACCACCGTCGCGACCAACGCGCTGCTCGAGGAGCGCGGCGCAGAGACCTGGCTCGTCGTCGACGCCGGCTTCGAAGACCTGCTCGCGATCGGAAGGCAGACCCGGCCGGAGCTGTACGCGCTCCACGTCGCGCCGCGCGAGTCGCTCGTCCCGCGCCCGCTCACCGTCGGCGTGCGCGGCCGCATCGACGCCAGCGGAGCCGCGGTCGAGCCCGTCGACCTCGGCGCGCTGCACGCTGCGATCGACGCCATGGACGCGCGCCCCAGAAGCTGGGCTGTGTGCCTCCTGCACGCCGGCGTCGACGCCGCGCGCGAGCGCGAGATCCGCGATGTCATCCTCGCGCGTTGTCCGGACGACCGTGTGACGCTCTCGTCGGAGGTCAGCGCCGAGCCGCGCGAGGTCGAGCGCGCGACGACGGCCGTCGCGAGCGCGATGGTCCAACCCGTCCTCGCCACCTACCTCGCGCGCCTCGAGCCGGCCGCCGCCTCCGTCTGCGTGATGTCGTCTGCCGGTGGTCGGCTGTCGCTCGTCGAGGCGGCCGCGCGTCCCGTGACGACGGCGACCTCCGGACCCGCCGGCGGCGCGCTGGCGGCGCAGGAGATCGCCCGCGCCGTCGTCGCCCGAGAGCCGCGCCTGCGAGGGGTGGTCACCTTCGACATGGGCGGCACGTCGACCGATGTCGCGCTCTGCGTCGGCGCGGTACCGATGCGCCGAGAGAGCAGGGTGGGGCGCTTCTCGCTGTCCGTCTCCGCGCTCGATATCCACACGGTCGGCGCCGGCGGTGGCAGCGTCGCGCGGGTCGACGCGGGCGGCGGGCTGCGCGTCGGCCCAAGGTCCGCGGGCGCCGACCCC
>JACKDJ010000054.1 GCA_020633625.1 Myxococcales bacterium | reverse complement strand
CGTGATGGCTACCGCCACGAGCGCGGGCGACGACGGTGCCGTCACGCTGATTTCGCCGCCGTTCTTGGTGCCGAAGGCCCCTGCGAGACGCGCCTGCGTAATCCACGAAGAACTGGATTTGCAATACGGGAATGCTTGCGCCAGCCCGTTGTCGCGGCGCGTACTTCCCCAATAGGTCGCCGACCCGCTCGTCGGCTCGATGATGGCGACCATCGTCCAAATCGCGTTGGCCGCGTCGACCCCCGAGAGCGCCCCCGCCGCGAGCGCGTCGACGACGCCGTCGCAATCGAGGTAGCCCGTGAGCCATGTCTCGGGGGCGGCCGCCGAGGCACGCGCCCCGACTACCCCCGCAGCTATGGCGGTCGCCAGCCTCACGCCACCGCCACGCGCGTCCCGTCGTGGCTCTGCACGCCGTCGAAGCCGTTGGCGTCGGTGAGGTCCGGGAAGTAGGCGGCGGCGCGCGAGGTGAGGCTCGCGTAGCCCGTCACCGCGCCCGCCGTGCCGTCGCCGCTGTCGTTGCGCACCTGGAACTTCGTGGTGCTCATCTTCAGCGTGACGGACGCGCCGGACTTGAGGAGGTAGAAGCACGCCGAGGAGCCGCTGTAGACGGTGACCTTCAGGTCGGCCTCGCCCGTGTTCGTGAGGCACACGAGCTCCGTCACGTTCAGGAGCTCGACCGAGAGCTCTGCACCGTCGGCGATGGTCTGCTGCCCGAGGAAGAACGGCGGCGTCGCGCCCGCGAGGTTGTTGGTGACCTCGAAGCCGGTGGACGGCGCTGCCATCAGGCGTCCGCCTTCTGCGCCGCGGCCGCCTTCACGAGCTGCGCGACGGACTTCTCGAGCGCCGCGACCTTGGCGGTGAGGCGCTGGTTGTCTGCCTCGGCGGCCGCGAGCCGCGCCTTCACGCGGTCGAAGTTGGCGTTGACCTTCTCGTTGTTCGAGGGCTCGCCGTGCACCCTGAACTGCCCGTTCGCGTTCTCGGTGAGGCGGTAGAGCTCGAGCTCGTTCATGGGCGTCTCCGGGTGTCGTCGCGGTCGTTCACCGCTATGACGCTCGCCCGGCTACTACGGCACGTCCGTCGACAGGCTCGGCCCTCCGACGGCCACGGCCTCGCTGTACGTCGGGCGCAGGCCTAGGTTTGGGAACTGCAGCACGCCGCCGACGGTGCGGTTCACGGACGCGACGAGGTAGTCGATGAGGAATGGCCGCGCCGACGCCACCCGGCGCGCATCCTTCGGCGTCCCGCCGCCGTAGAGCGCCGCGACCTGCGCGTCCCTGAGTATCCCGGCGAAGACGGCGACCTCGAGGATGCGGCCGTTGGTGTAGCCCGACACCGTGCCGCTGATCTTCTGCGCGCCGATGAGCGCCGTGTCGAGAACCGCGCTGAGGTCGGTGGCCGTCAGGGTGTTCGAGGTCGGCGTCTGCGGCACACCGTTCCGCCAGAGCTTGGCGCCGGCTGTCGAGTCGAAGCGCGTCCCCCACGCGAAGTGCTGGTAGACGCCGGCGGTGAGCATCGACGTCTTCGTCAGGTTGCGCGTCGTCGAGCCCGACGTGTTGACCGCGCCGATCCGCGCCGTCGTGCTGAGCGACCCCGTGAAGATCCGCCCGGTCCCGGCCCCCTGGCACAGCGAGTACGGGACCTGTGTCCCGCTCGTCGTGTCGAGCTTCTGCCAGACGCAGACTGTCATCCCGTCCGAGAACCCGTAGGCCTCGCAGGCATCCGCCCCGAGGTCGACGTACTGCGACGTGCCGTTGAGGTCGATGGCGTGCGTCGCCGCCCACGCCCAGGCATCCGACAGGTCGACATCCCGATCGTCCTCGAGTGGCCGCACGATGACGGCGTGGACGCGCACCGTCTGCCCCGAGCTCGCCGTCAGGGTCCACCCGACGTCGACGAGCGCCGGCTCCCACAGCGTCAGCCCCGCCGGCGACATGATGAGCGCGGAGCCGGGGTCGTCCGCCGAGTAGATGGGCGACGTCCAGAAGCACTTCGCCGCCGACGTGGAGACCTCGGGCGTGATCACGCTGAGGGTCTGCGACGCGGCGTCGTGCGGCGACGTCACCGTCACCGTGCCCGTGCCGCTCGCCAGGATCCCGACCTGCATCACCGTGACGCCCGGCGGGACCGGGACCGGGAGCGTGTAGCTCGACGACCCGGCGGACGCCGACCAGTCGACGGAGGTCGGCGGCACCGGCCAGCCCCAGCCGTGCATCAGCGACAGCTGGCGCCGATCGATGTCGCGCATGAGGAGCGACGACCCGGGATAGAGGTCGTCGAAGCTGGGTCCCCCGAGCCGGTTCAGGCTGACGTGCTCTGCCTGCCTCACCGCCATGCTACGTCCTCCAGACCTGCAGGGTGCGCACCGCGGCGGCGACGCTGCCCGAGGGGCGGACGGCGACGCGGATCTCGGAGTCGTCCGGCGGGAACACCATCGTCGTCGACTGCCACTCCGCGGACGTCGATGGCGCGATGGTCCAGACCTGGCCGCCGACGTCGACGCGGAACTCGCTGCCGCCCGCGGTGGCGGTGACGTAGGCGTCAAGCGTGCAGACGCGCTGCTCGCGGTCGAACCGCGGCACGAAGAGGCGGCCGACGCTGTCGTAGCGGTCGGTGTCGTAGCTCCCCCAGACGCCGTAGCTCTTCGAGCTGACCGTCGCGGTCACGTCGGCGAGGTGCGCCGCGACGACTGCGGGGCGGTCGATGGCGATCCGCCTCGGGCCGTCGAGGAGGCGGCGCTCGTGCTCGGACGTGATGGGGTAGTCGGCGGCGCCGATGCCGGCGGCGCGGATGAAGCCCGAATCGAGCACGCCGGCGGCCGGGTCGTCGGCGGCGATCCAGACGGCGACGCCGGCCACCGTCAGCGTGCCGCTCGACACCTGCGTCTGGATGTTGCAGTCCACGACGCCCGACGCCGCCGGCGTCACGAGGATCGCGAACCAGCGGAACTCGCTCGAGCTCACCGTCGCTGTGTTGTTCGCGGCGCCCACGTTGGCGGTGATCGTGGCGCCCGCCGCCGAGCACTTCGCGCGGACGAGAACGAGAACGGGCTGCAGGTCCTCGTTGCCACGGACGCGGAAGTGCGCGCGCGTGACTGCGCTTCCGGACGTCTCTGTCCACGAGATCGGCGACGCGATGCAGGGGGACCCGTACATCACGTACGCGAGGTCGTGGAGGTCGACCAGGTCGGGGTGCGCCGAGAGGTCCGCGCGGACCCCGGGGCGCGTCGCCGTCCGAGAGATGAGGCGCCAGCTCATCGCCACCTCGCCGCGTCGTCGATGTACATGTAGCCGTCCTGCTGGCGGGACGAGCCGTAGGAGTAGCCCGGGTAGGTCACGACCGTCCCGGCGCCGACCCAGCTCGACGGCGTGGACGTGAACGTGATGCCGTCGGTCGCGACCGAGTCGACGACGAGGAGCTCGCTCTCCGTCGCCTCGGCGCCGGGGTTGTAGAGCAGCACCTTCTCGCCGGCTGCGAACCAGCGGGTGTCACGCGTGTCCTCGTCGACGTCGACCGTGTCGCCGGTCTTGCCGGTCACCACGGCGACAGGGCAGAGCCAGCGCGTCCCCGTCGTGCCTGGGTCGAGGAGCGTCGTCGCGGCGCCGACGCGGGTCACGAGGCCCCGCTCGAGCCCGAGCACCCGCGCGGCGATGGAGGACGGCGCGCGGGTGCCGGAGCTGCGGTCATAGGTCGAAGGGTGAGCGGCCGTGAGCGGCAGCGCGTCGCCCGCCTGCAGGTCTAGGTCCGCCGGGACAGCGAACGACGCGAGGTTGCCGGCGGCGAGCTCGATGAGCGCGCGCGACGCGTCCCGTGCCGCGCTCTCCGAGATCGCCGGCGCCACGAGCTCCCACCGCACGGCACCCTGGTCCTGAACGCGCCCCGGGTCGCGCTCCGTCGTGGCGGCCTCGAGCGTCAGGACGCCGCGCGCGACGCGCACTTCGTTCGGCGACTCGACTGGCTCAGGCGTCCCCGGTGGCGACCCGATGAGGATGTTGCTGACGCTGAGCTCGTCGACGCGGTCCGCGTCGAGGTCGGTGCCCGCCTCCTCGGCGCCGACCGCCGTGCTCACCACGGCGAGCTTGATGTCGCCCGTGTCGGCGCTCGTCCGCCGCTGCACGAGGCAGAGCTCGTAGAGGACGAGCCACCCGCCGACCAGGTCGGCGACCGAACTCTGTGAGTCGCTCGCGACGATGCACCACTGGTCGAGCGGGTAGCGGCGCAGGCTCGCCGTGTCGATGTACGCCGCCGGGAGGCCGAGCCCGTAGCCGTGGGGCGCCGTATCGTAGCTGCCGCGGTCACCGAGTCCGCTCGACGTGAGCAGGATCTCGATGGCCTCGTAGACGAGGCCCACGGCGCCGGCCACGATCGCGAGGTCACCCTCGCTGCCCCAGAGGTCAACGCTCCTCGGCCCGTAGATCCCGTTCGTGCCGACCAGCCGCTGCGACACGTGGAGCGCCACCCAGCGCGGGTATAGCGGCTGCGCGATGACGTCGTCGTAGGCGATGATCTCCTGACCGTCACCCATCGTCACGACGGCGTAGCCGCTCGCCGGGAGCTCCGGGTACTCACCGTCCTCGGACGGGGCGATCTCGACCGGCAGCCATCCCGACGCGAAGGGCGGCGACCCCGGCGGGCGCAGCGGGAACCGCACCGTGACATGCCGCTCGCCGCGGTCGCCCGGGAGCGACACCGGATCCAAGAACCAGCACTCGGAGGTCGCGAAGACGTCCTCGACGCTCCCGTCGTGCTTCACCGTGATGATGAGCTCGGCGTAGAAGCCCAGGTCGACAACCTCGGCGGACACGGATGGGTCGACGGTCGCCCACGTCTCCCCGGACAAGTCGGTGTTCGCGTCGGCCTCGACGATCCTCCGGAAGAAGTCGAGGGTGTTCGACGGCACGTTGTGCGGCGCGTGCGGCACCACGGACTGCGAGGTGCCACCGGAGTGCACGACGGTCAGCGTGATCTTGTCCGACGCTCCTACGTAGACGGTCGCCCCGGCGCCACCAGTGCGCCACGTGAGCGCACGCCCCTTCACCTCACCGCCGACCGCGGCGTGGCCGAGGAGGCTCTCGATCGGCAGGAGCCGCAGGCGCACGCCGCGGGCGGGGTACGCCGGCTCTCCGTCGACGACGGCGAGCCAGCGCTCGCGGCAGATCCCGGCTGCTGGCGTCGCCCACGTGTCAGGTACGACGCGGCCCTCGGGAGACACGAGGTGCTCGTACATCATCGCGAGCCGACCGGCCCACCGCGTCGGGCGGTCCGTCACCTCGGCGTACCCGCTCGAGGCGTCGGCGCGGTGCACGTGCGTCCGGCCGAGCGGGCCGACGCCGCGCGTGCAGCCGGTGAAGGACTTCGAGGTCTTGCCCGAGTACGTCATCGTCTCGAGGCCGATGCACAGCGTCCCCGAGCTCGGCCAACCCGTCGTGTCGTCGACCTCGACCGTGGTCGTCGCCGCGTCGGTGATGGGCGTCGTGAGCCGGGCCGTGTAGGCCGGCGCCGAGAAGAGGTCAGCGAGCAGCCCCTCACGCTCGAGCTCGTCCCACGCGAGGAAGACCTCGACGGCCCGGCCCGACGCCACGCCTCGCTGCCGCTCGAGGCGCTCCCCCGTGATGGCATCGTCGGTGAGCGATAGCGCGCACGAGAGCACCGTCCCGTCGGCGGCGTCTGGCTCCGCCGCGGCGTCGACCCGAAGCGCGTGGCGGTCGGCTAACGTGAGCGGCACGCCCTCGATGAGCAGCGCGTGTGCCGCCTCGTAGCCGTAGCCCATGTGCTGCGACCAGGTCGACTGCGTCACGAGCCACCTCCGACGACGATGAGCGACACCCGCGCCTGCGTCAGCGCGCGCGCGCTCCGCCACGCCACGCCCTCGACCGCCACGACCTGCCCCGTGAGCGCGCCTCCCGGCTCATCGCTGGCGAGCTCGTCGGCCGTCGCGCCCTCGAGCGTGACACGCCCGCGCATGCACCAGCCCTGCCGGAACGCGGCGTAGGCGTACGGGTCGAGATCGACGGTCCAGCGCCAGACGCGCGCTGCGCCCCAGACGTCACCGAGCGCGCGCATGGTCGCGTCCGTGTCGATGTCGACGGCGTCGCGCGAGAGGTCGACCGCCTCCCAGGTGGCGCCGCGGTGGGGGATGATGATCGGCGACACGTACGGCGCGTACCACGTCGTGACGGTCTCGACGTCGCCGACCTCGCGCCCGAACCCCATGACCCAGAGCGACCGATCAACCGCCGTCACGTCGAGCGAGCTCTGCGTGGTCCGCACCTGACCGCGGTCGTCGACCGCCCACGTCCCAGGCGCCGCGGCGTCGACCGCGCCCACGAAGTCGTCGCCGCGGTAGTAGCCGGCGGCCGCTGTGTAGACGCTCGACGCGACGTCGACGGCGCCGTAACCAGGGACCCGCGTCGAGACCCAGGCGTAGAGGAAGCCGGCCGGCACGGGCCAGGCGCCGTTGGTCCAGGGCACCTTCACCGGCTCACCTCGGGACCCGTGATCTCGAGGCCGAGACCGTCCTGCGCCGAGCGACCCTGACGCACCCGCCGAGTCGACGTCACGCGGACGCGCGCGAGCACGCCGCGAGCACCGTCGGCCCAGACGTCGTAGACGCCGGAGAGGGACGCCTCGAGGGACCAGAGGGACGCGTGCACGTCGTAGGCCACGAGCACGACGCGGCCGGGCGCGCGCCGACCAGGGACGACCATCGACCCGTCGCCGGAGTAACGACCGCGCGTCGTGGTCGGCGTGCCGGGGCTGACGCTCATGCCGCGCGACGGGTAGATCCCGCCCTCGTGCGAGCCGCTGCCCGTGTAGCTCCCGGCGCTCGTGCCCGACGCCAGCGCCGTCCGGGCGGCGACGTTGCCCGACGTCGTGAGGTCGAAGTTGCCGACGGTCGACGAGAGCGTCAGCACGCCGGCGGCGTCCGCCACAGCCTGCCAATCGTAGCCGATGAGCGCCTCGGCGCGCTGCACGAGGCGCGACATCAGCGACGCGACGCTGTCGCCGTCGACGGGCGTCACCGTCACCGTGACGCCCTTCTCGACCGTGATCGCCCCCGTCCAGCCGGAGAGCGACTGCGAGAGCCCGGTCACCATCGGCCATCGCTCCGGTCGGCGCCCGTGCCGCGCGTCGACCGCTCAATGTCGCGCGCCGCATTCGCGGCATCTTGGGCGTTCGTCGGGCCGTAGAAGTTGTACGACGTGACGTTGCCGCCGCCTCGCGACCCGCCTCCTCCGGACGTCGCGGTGGGCGACGACGAGGACCCGCCGCCGAAGAGCCCGAGCGCATCACCAATGATCCCGAGGAGCTGGGCGACGATCCCCAGCGGACCGAGGCCCGCGTTGATGGCGGCCCCGAGCGACACGAAGCTGCCCGCCACGCCGAGGATCCCGGCGGCCGTGCCGCCCGTGAGCCCCTGCAGCGACCCGAGGAGGTTCCCCATCTCGCCGAGCTGCTGGTTCGTCTCCTCGAGGTTCTGCTTGTCGAGCGCCTTCTTGATGGGGTCCCCGGTGAAGTTGGCCTTGAAGCCCTCGGTCATGCGCTCGAGGAAGCCGCTGGCCTCATCGGCGAGGTCGTTCACGACGGGCAGGACGTCGTCGCGGTACGCGGCGGCGACGCGCTTGAGCGCGGCCTCGTGGCGCTTCTCGGCCTCCGCGATGTCGTCGGTGATCTTCTTCACCTCGGCGGCGCCCAGCTTCTCGTCGGCGATCTGCAGCAGGAGGTCGCGGTACTTGCGGTTGCGCGCCGAGAGCGCGTCCGAGACGTCGTACTCGTACTGCAGCGAGGCGCGCTCGTAGTCGTCGACGGCGCCGAGGAGTGTGAGCTGCCGCTGCAGCTCCTGCGTGCGGTCGGGGGCGGCCGCGCCCTTCGGCTTCGGCTTCTCCGGGTTACCCGCCGCGCTGGCCTCGGCGCTGAGCCTGGCGATGGTGTTCCCGACGACGTTGGCGCCGGCGAGGAGCGACGCGGCGACGCGCTCCCCGATCGCCTGCTGCGCCTCGAGGATCCGGTTCACGTCCTCGCCAGCCTGGCGCAGCTGCTCCTCTGCCTCGCGCTGCTCGCGGAGAACCCTCAGCGCGGCGTCCTGGAGGGGACGCCGGACCTGCGCTACCTCGATCTGGGAGAACTGCTCGAGCGTCATCGATCGCCCGAACTGGAACACCCTCGACTCCACCTCGGCGCGCTCGCGCGCCACCTGGGCGAGGCGGATCTGCGCCTGGGTCTGGTTCGCCATCGACACGGCGATCCCGGCGTTCAGATCGCTGATCGCCTTCTGGCCCTGCTCGATGCGCCCCTCCGCGGCGAGGGCGTTGAGGGTCTGCCAGTCGCCAGCGAGCGCAGCGACCGTCTGAGCGTACGACAGGAGTGCTTGGTCGGCGTCGGTCACCGCCTTCGTGGTCGCGGCGATGATCTTCGCGCCACCCTCGACGATCCGTGACGCGGCCTCGGCGTGGGCGCCGGCTGACTCCCACTCCGCGCCCAAGGCCGCAAGCGCTGTGCCGGCGACAGCGGCGACGACGGGGATGAACTCGATGACGCCGCGGACCTTGTCGAAGTCGCTCTTGACCTTGTCCGCGACCTCGACGCCCTCCCACGCCTTCGACGTCGCCGACGCGCTCTCGTCGCTCACCGCCTCCGTCTTCTTGACCTCGGACTGGATCTTCTTGAGCTCGGCCGTCGCCTCGTCGATGGCCTTCGCGAGGATGTCGATCTGCAGGGTCTCGCTCACGTCCCACCTCCCTGCGCGTCGTGGCGCGCGCGCTCGACGACGGCGCGCTCGACCGCGGGCGCGTACGTGGCCACCCACGCGACGCAGCCGTCCGGGTAGTCGGCCGGCGGCGCGAAGCTCTTCGCGCGCACCATCCGGAGCGCGAGCTGCAGGCGGCGGTCCTCAGCGACGAAGCGCACCGGGCACTTCGGCCAGGAGACGCCGTCGTACTCTCCCGCGCGCGACGCGCAGCGCGACCCGTCGCAGGTCGCGCAGTCGCCGAGGCCCATGAAGTCCGACCACAGGAGGGCGTAGCAGCGGTCGGCTACTGAGGGCCCTCGGCCACCTGCGAGAGCGCGACGATGAGGGACCCGAGGCGGATCCGGCGCAGCACCCCGAGGCGCTCGAGGTTCCGCTTCACACGCGCCTTGCGCGCCTCGGCCGTCTCGCCCTCGGGCGGCTCCTCGAGACCGGGGCCGGCGAGCTCCGTCACCGCGAGCTCCGTCACCGCGACGGCGTTCTGGCCGGACGTGCCCCCGAGGCAGCCGGCGAGCTCGTAGTCGTTGAGCCCGACGAAGGTCGCGCAGAGCGTGTCCTCGGGGCGGGTCTCGCCGAGCATGAGCTGCCGCCACTGACCGAACTGGTCGGGCTTCCCGTCCTTCGTCGTGGCGGGCTCGAGCACCGCCGTGCCGCGGTCGGTCTTCTTGAAGAGGATGATCTCCACGTCGAGCTCCTGTCAGCCGAAGAAGGTGCGGAGGAAGGTGCCGGCGGGCGCGGTCGTCTCCGTGTCGCCGGTGTAGATCCCCGGCGCGACCTGGATCCGCTGGCCGATGAGCTTCCCAAGCGGCTGGATCGGGGACTGCGCGACGACGATCGGGGCGCCCATGAGGATCCCGAAGGCCTTGCCCGGGATCGCGCAGAAGTCCGCCTGCAGCGGGTCGAGCTCGTCGCCTACGTCGTACATGTCCTGCACGTCGGCGATCGGCACGTCGATGGTCCAGAGCGCCTTCCGGTCGACGACGTTGTAGCAGCTGACGCCGCTCGGCCGCGACCAGTCCGGCTCCTCCTCCACCTCGCACGTGATGTCTAGGGTCGACATGGCGACGCCGACCGTGCCGCCCGTGTTCTTCTCGGGCACCACGAAGCGGCCGCCCACGGGCCCCTCGATGATGGGTGCCATCGGGTGGCTGTAGGCGTACGGCGCGATGCTCGCCGCCGCGATGGGGTCCCACGTCGGGAATCGGATCGTCAGCTTCACCGCCGTGGGCTTGCCGTTGCTGCCCACGAGCGACGCCTTGATGACGGTCCCGTCGTAGTACTTCGTGCCGCCGACGACACCGAGGGTGTGCGCGAGCGTCCAGACCTTCGCCGGCTGCGCCGTGTCGAGGTAGGCGACCGAGCTCCCGTAGAGGGTGCCGCTCGCCGCCGGCGTCCCGGCGAGCGCGTTGACGAGCCCGTACACGTTGGTCGTGTGGCTCTTGATCCAGCCGATGCCGTAGCTGTACGAGGCCCCCGTCTGCGGCACGAGGATGGCGTGCCCCGAGTGATCCTCGACGCCCGTGGTCACGTGGATGTTGCTCGCGTCGCTGCCGCTCGTGAGGTCGCTCTGGAAGCCATCCGTCGACAGACCGCCGAGAGCGTCTCCCATCGCGAGCGCGAGGTGGTGAGGCGTCGGGTCGGCCGCACTCGGGCTGTCGGTCAGCGACGGGAGCGGGATCTCCATCACGACGTCTTGGCCGGCCTTGCTGCCCTGGATCGTCGGCCCCTGGTGAAAGCCACCGAGGAAGCCCTCGGGCGCGATGACTTCGGCGCCGCGAGGCGGGATGAAGAGCTTCGCAAAGACGGCGTCCTCGGCCGACCACGACGACACCGCGGTCCCCTTCGCCGCCTGCTGCTTGAGCAGCACCTTCCCCACGATCGTTGTGCCCCGTCCCATGGTGTCCTCTCAGGCCGCGGTGTTGTTGATGACGTCGGAGCCGACGCGGTAGATGCAGCGGACCGGAAGCGAGATCTCGACCTGACCATCGTTCTCGACCGGCGCCGATGGGTCGCCCGTCTCGACGATGTCGAGGCCGCCGCCGACCGCCGTGCACAGGCGGGCGCCGAGACGCTCCATGACCATGCCGGCGCGGTCCTCGACGTTGGGCGCCGCGCGGAAGTGCGCGGTCAGGTCGAACTCGACATCGAAGACGTCGCCGGCGTAGCAGGCCTCGTACCGCGACGGCCCGGCAGTCAGCTTGATGGTGACCACGCCGTCGCTCGGTGCGCGCACGTCGCGCTGGCCCGCCTCGACGACGCGCAGCGTGGAGACGCGGCGCGGGTCGACATCGGCCGCGGTGCTCTCCACGACGGTCTTGAGCGCCGCCCGGCAGCCGTCGACCCTCATCGGCGCACCCTCCGCTTCGACACCTTCCCGGACCGGATCTTGGTGATGGCGCGTGTGGTCGACACGGCCCGTTTCCGGAACTGGAAGGACCGGTTCGCGACGTCGAGCGTGTCGCGGAGCTGGTCGGTGACCGACTCGAGCCACATGGTCTGCGCCGTCTCGAGCTCCTCGACCGTCGGCTCGAGGATCCCGGGGCTGCCGCGCTGGATGATGCGCGCGAGCGCCGAGGCGCGGAGGCCGGAGCCCTTGTGCGTCCCCCAGAAGTAGTTCCGCACGTGGTTGGGGCTCACCTGGTAGACGCGGAAGTGCTTGTCCCAGAGCTCGTGGGTCTTGGCGTACTCGCGCGGCTCCCCTGGCGCAGGCGCGCCGAGGAGCCCGTTCAGGACCGCGACGGACGGGTAGACCGCCCATCCCTTGAAGGGTCCGTGCTTCACCCGGTACTTCTCGGCCTGCGGCTGCGGCTTCTTCGGCGAGACCCAGACCCGGCCCTTCGACTCCTTGAGCGGGGCGTTGATGCTCGTCGCGCCCTGGCCGGAGGCTTGGCGCGCACGCACGGCTTCAGCGAGGAAGGTCGCGATCTCGCGCAGCGGCGCCGCGAGTCGGATCTCGTGCTCGGCGAGGAGCCCGTGCGGGACGACCTTGATCCGGATGCGCGGCGTCACAGGCCGCGACCGATGACAGCGTTGAACCCGTCCTTCTCGTCCTCGTCGATGGTGCCGTCGCCGTCCTGGTCGTACTTCGCGGGCGCGACGAGGAGGTCGGAGATCCGGTCCTTCAGCTCGAAGCGGAGCCCGCGCACGTACTCGTTCCGGTCGGACTCGTGCATCGGGATGAGGCGGTGCACGTCCGCGAGGATGATCTGCATGAGGATCCGCCCGGGCTCCGCGAGCACCGACGGGGACCAGTAGCGCTCGAGGCGACGCTCGGCGGGGGCGAGCCGCGCGGCGAGGGCGTCGTTCGACTGCTGCGCGATCCGCCGATGCAGACGCCCGTCCGAGATCATGTCGACTTCGCTCGGCCAGGTGCGCGAGATGTACGTGCAGACGTGCTCGGGCTGCACGGGCTCGGTGAAGGTGTACCGGGAGACGTCGAAGTCCTGGGTCACCTGCTGGCCGGTCCCGCCGTCGCCGTCGTCGACGACTTCGAGCAGGAAGCCCTCGCCGAGCTCGTCGATGGCGGCGACCGTGACCACGACCTCGACGCCGAACACGGCGGCGCCGTCGGATGGGATGCTCGGCAGCGGGTCGACCAGGCGCAGCGTCGAACCCTCGACGGCCGACAGCTCGAAGAGCGCGGTCCCGAAGGCGTCATCGGTGCAGGCGTACCAGCGGCCGGCGACGAAGCCGCTCGCGTCGGAGACCGGGATCCGGTCTGTCGCGGCGGCGGTCCCGTCGACGGTCGACGCCGTCGTGTCCGGGGTGGCCGTCGGCGTCGCGACGACCGTCCCGTCTCGTTGGGTGACGACCGCGGTGGGGGCCGTCATCGCAGCCCCACCGTGCAGGCGGAAGGTGTGGGCTCGACCCTTACGGACCTGCGTCGTCAGCGCGCCACCGTCTCGAGGAGGATCCCGAGGTTGTCGCCGGTGACGACCATGTCCGCGTTGTTCGAGACGACCTTGAACTCGACCGTGTCGCCCTCGGAGAGGTTGAGGTCCGCCGTCGTGGCCGTGAGCGTCATCTCCGAGCGCACACCGTCGGTCAGCGTCTCGATGCTGAAGTTCGTCGAGCCGAGGAGGTTCGTCCCGGCCGCGGCGCCCTTCCCCGCCGTGAAGAGGGCGGTGCCGCTCGCCGACGTCGGCGCGGCCATCGCCAGGAGCGAGATCCCGAGGATCTTCTCGTCGCGGCCGGCCGTGTACACCACCTTCTTCGTCGCGTTCGCGACGAGGGGCAGGTTCAGCTGGTGCCGGTTGATGCTGAAGTCGTACGCGGTGGTCGACATGAGCGGACTCTCCTCGGGCGGCCGCCCGGGCTTGCTGGTCAGGACTTGTGGAGCTGGAAGTCCTGGTCGCCGTCGATGAGGTAGTGGAACGAGTACGAGCCGTACCCGAGGACGTTGACGACCGGGTTGTCGGTCGGGCTGCCGACCGAGATGTAGAAGTCCTCGCGGATGACCGGCATGATCGGGCAGAACTTCGTCTGCTGCGCGCCGTTCGGGCCCTCGAGCGTGCGCATCCGGCTCCAGATGAGCCCCCAGGCCGTCGTCGAGGTCGTCACGCCGCCGGGGACCCGGACGGGGATCAGGTCGGTGAAGCCGCCGAGCTGCAGGCCGCTGCCGTCGTAGATCTCCGCCTGGCGCTTCGTGAGGTTCACCGCCGTCGGGAAGATCGGCGACACCGCGAAGAGGCGGGCCTCCGAGCTCGGCATCGGCGCGCGGTCGCCGCCGAGCGTCCGGTAGACCGCCCGCTCCTCACGGTCGGCGGCGAGGTTGGCCGCCGAGAGCGAGTCGGAGAAGAGGTTCTTCTGCGAGAAGCTCGCGCCGCCGCCGACGGGGGCGACGGTGAAGACGTCGGCGAAGTACGCCGCGGCGCCACCGTTCAGCTCGGCCTTGCCGTTGAGCGGATGCAGGATGGTGTCGGCGTTGAGGAGGGCGAACCACCACGCCGTCTCGAGGTCGTCGAGCCACCCGTCGACGAAGTCGTCGACGGAGTCGAGCACGATCTCCGGGTGCCGGTGGACGTCGCCCTTGTCGAACTGGCGGAGCTTCTCGTACGGCGTGGGCGACGTGGTGCTCTTCCCGCTCTTCATCGACTCGGGCGCCGGGGGCGTCCCGGGCGTTCGCGCCGACCAGGAATTCTTCCCGTAGGCGCGGCGCTCGACGTAGTCCTCCGCGCCGTCGCCGACGAAGATGGGGTCGCAGATGTTGAGGAACTCGCGCTGCTTCGTCTCGAGGACCTTCCCGACGCGGATGTTGGTCTCGCGCTCGAGGTCGGCAAAATCGTTCGCCATCGGGCTCTCCTCAGTCCTGGATCGCGTAGGGGTCGTAGGTCATGACGCGGCCCGCGTTGACGCGCCGGTGCATGGGGTTCGCCTGGGCCGCCCGGCGGCGCGCCTTCTTGAGCTCGGTCCACGCCGTCATCGGCATCCCCCAGAGCTCGGCCCCGGGGCGATTCACGACGCTCTCGGCGCGCACCGGGCCGCGGTAGTACGGCCCGGCGAGCGGGCTGTAGCCCTGCTCGGCGAGCACCATCCGCCAGCCGTTCGCCTCGGTCGCCGGGAGTCCCGTCACGTCGAGGATGAAGTAGTGCGTCTTCGGGTCGCGGTTGCGGATCTCGTCGAAGTGCTCGCCCTGGCGCTCGGTGCCGATGCGCAGCGCGACGCGCTTGTCGGCCGGCATCGCGAGCAGTTGCTCGAGCGCGCTGACGGGCGCTGCCGCTTCGGCCTGCTTGGTGGACTCCTCGGTGCCCATCAGCGCCCTCCGGCGACGACGCGCAGGAGCTTGGACCCGTTGCGCACCGGCTGTTGACGTCCCTCCGTCTTCCCGTCGCGTGGCACGACGGCGGACGGCTTCAGGTGCGTCGGGTTGGCCTTCTTCCAGTCGTCGACCGACTTCGCGCCCTCGGGCGTGAAGGGGTCGACCTCCCCGATCTTGAACTTGGCGAAATCGCGCGCGTCGTCGTTCACGTCCGCGAGGAGCGTGTCGAGGTAGGCCGCGCGCTGCTCCGCGAGCTTCGTCTTCGCCGTCTCGAGCTCGACGTCCGTCTTCGCCGTCGTCGGCGGCGTCTCGCTCTCGGGCGTCGCCGGAGCCGCCGCCGGCTCGGGCTTCGCGGCGGCGAGCGACTCGGCCAGCCGAGCCCGGACGCGATCGGCGAGCGACGGCGTCGTCGGCGGCGGCTCAGGAACCGGCGCGGCCGCGACCGG
>JACKDJ010000053.1 GCA_020633625.1 Myxococcales bacterium | reverse complement strand
ACGCGTTCGAGCAGATCGCGATCTCGCAGCGTGGAGTCTGCCGGCACCGCGCCTTCGCGTTCGTCGTAACGGCCCAGGGTCTGGGCGTCGACGCGCGGTATGTCGCCAACGAGGCCCACGCGTTCGTCGAGGTGCGGCTGAGTGACGGGCTGTGGCGACGCATCGACCTCGGTGGCGACAGCGAAGGCTTCGAGACGATCGGCGACTCCGCGGCGTCCGACGACGCCGTCGCCAACGCCGGCGGTGGCGACGCGACGGGGGGCGATGCCACGGCGCACGGCGGGGCCGACGGAGGCGCCGGGGCTGCGGGAACGGGTGGCCGAGCTGCGCCCGGAGCGCCGACCAGCGGCGACCCGACCCCGTCCGCGACGTCGGCGCGGGCGGATTCGGAGCTCCCAACCTCCCCGCCCGCGAGCGACCAAGAGGTCGCACCGGGCGCGCTTACCGTGACTCTTCGGGGCCGCGGCTCGGGCCCGCTCACGCGCGGCTCGATGCTGCGCGTCGACGCGACGCTCTCTACGGCGGCGGGGACGCCGGCAGCGGGCCGATCAGTCTCAGTGTACGCTCAGCCCACGGGCGCCGATGACTCAATGCGAGTCTTCATCGGGAGCCTGACCACCGACTCCGCTGGAGTCGCCGGCGGCGACGTGTTGGTCCCGCCCAGCTTGGCACCGGGTCGCTGGACGTTTGGGGTCCGCTACGAGGGCGACGACGAGGTGGCCGCGGTGGAGGCAGAGTGAGGCGGAGTCGCCGATGACGGTGAGAGTGCTCGCGGGACGGTTCGCGCTACTCGAGGCGATCGGACGTGGCGGGTACGGCGCCGTCTACCGCGCCGTTCAGCTCAGCGTCGACCGAGTGGTGGCGATCAAGGTCCTTCACCCCAGCCTCGCAGACCGCTTCGACGTGATCGCGCGGTTCGAGCGCGAGGCCCGACTCACGAGCCGACTGTCGCACCCGAACGCGGTCCGCGTGATTGACTTTGGGACCGACGGCGACGAGCTGTTCCTCGCCATGGAGTTCGTGGCGGGAGAGACACTCAAGTCGCGCCTCGCCAACGGCGAGCGGGTTGGCGTCGACGATGCGCTCGCGATCGCCCGAGGCATCGCGGATGCGCTCGCAGAGGCGCACGCACTCGGCTTGGTTCACCGCGACCTGAAGCCGGCGAACATCATCCTCCGCGAGGACAAGTCCCCGCCCGAACCGGTCGTGATCGACTTCGGACTGGTCAAGGTGTTCGACGCCGCCGAGTCGAGCGACGGGCTCGACGTCGACGTCACCCGCTCCTCGGTGATGATCGGCACGCCCGCCTACATGAGCCCGGAGTGTGTCACTGGCGCGCCACTCGACGGGCAGGCCGATGTGTTCTCGCTCGGCGTCGTTCTGTACGAGCTGCTCGCGGGGGCGCGGCCGTTCGTTGGGCGTACGGCCACGGAGACCGTCTTCGCCCGGGTCGACGGGCACGCCGCTCCCCTCCCCGCCGAGATCCCACGCGAGGTCGCCGCGCTGGTGGGCGCGATGCTGACGCGCGACCCCGAGCTGCGGCCGGACGCTCGCGCCGTCGTCGCGTGGATCGATGCTCTTGCTACGGCAGTCGACGCGGCGCCGACCCCGCGCGACGCGGGCGCGGCGCTCACGGTAGAGCCGCGCCGAACCGCGCTGGAGGCCGCTCCCGCCGAGCTGGTCGAGTCGCCCCGGCCGCCGCCGGTGGGGACGGACGTTGCGTCGCCGCCTGGATCCGCTCCAGTACCTTGGCTGAGCCGACCCAAACCCAGACTCGTAGTGCTCGCGGCTGCGCTCACCCTCGCAGCGTTCGGCGGCGCGTGGGGGATTGGCGGACGGACGGTCCCGACCCAGGTCGACGCGGACAGACCGGCCGTCGGCTCGCCGAGCCCGCTCGCTTCCAGCGATCCTGCGGCCGCGAGCCTTGACTCGCCTCCCGGCCGGGCCCCAGGACGGGTCGAGGCGGCCGCGCCGGCGCAGGCCCAGCCAGATGTTGAGGCGGGTTCGGCGCCGTTCGACGACCCGCTGGCGCCGCTACGCGAGGGCGGCGCGAAGCCGAGGACGCCGACGCCCGCCGCTGCGGCTCCGGTCGAGGCACCTGCCGAGCCCTCGCAGTCGGATCGATCGCCGGCGCGGGGTTCGACGACGCCATCCGCGACTGACGTGACAACCGCGACCCTGTCGGTCAATGTCGAGCCGTACGGGTCCGTGTACGTCGACGGCTCGCACATCGGGACCGCGCCGGTCGTCGCGCGCCCCGTCCGGCCCGGTCTCCACACCGTCACGAGCCGCTACATGGACCAAGAGCAGAGCGAGACCGTCCGGGTCAGAGCTGGAGGCTCTGCGTCGGTGACGCATCGGTATCAGCGGCAATGACGGATCGGGTCGTCGCCGAGGTCGAGTCTCTGTACCGGCGCCGCCTCTTCGAGGCCGCGATCGAGACCGGGCGCGACGCCATCGACTCGTTGGGCGAGACGCTCGGCGCACGTCGAGCGGCAGAGCTACATACATGGATCGGGCTCTCTGCGCTGGAGCTGGACCAAGTCGAGACCGCGCTGACCTCCCTGACGGTCGCGCACCACTGGGATCCCGTGGACCGTCATGTGTCGCTCGCCCTCGGCCGACTGCTGCTGCGCGCGGAGCGGGACGTTGAGGCGTGGGACGTGCTCGAGGGCGTGTTCGTGCATCACGGCGATGATATGAAGCCGGCGGCAGTGGCGTCTCTGTCTGCGCTTCTCGCGGAGTCGTACCTTCGCGGCGGGGAGCCTGGCGCCGCGCTTTCGCGGCTGGACGCGGCGCTGCGAGTGGCGCCCACCGACGCACGGCTGCGCGAGCTTCGAGTCACCGCGCTCGAGGCGGCGGCGGAGCTCGACGTCGCGATCATGGCGCGGCGGCGGCTGCTCGCCGCCGCGTCCGACCCCGAGCGACGCGCCGCGATCGGTCGCGAGCTCGTACGGGCGTTGATCGAATGCGAGCGCCGCGCGGAGGCGATCGAGGTGGCGCGCGGACTCTCGGCGGAGCTCGACGCGGCGCTGACACGCCGCCCGTCGCTCCTGCGTTTGTGGGACGCCCAAACGGGGCTGCTCTCCGAGGTCGGGCTGTGGGCCGAAGCGCACGCCGCGTTTGGGCGGATGGTCGACCGGCTCGACCCCACGAGCGACGAGAATCAGGCGGTGCTTGCATTGCTCTGGCGGAACATGGGTGACCTGTCGGCCCGGCAGCTCGACGACCCCACGCGCGCGGCGACCGAGTACGAGCAGGCCGAGCGTCACCGATCCCGCGCCGACGAAGGCGCCGTTTACAAGCCGACGGGAATGCACGAGGAGGTGCAGCCGGTCGATGAGCTCTGGCACCTCGTCGTGCAGAACCCTGGCGACCTCACGACGGTCGAGCGCTATGGACACGCCCTGGTCGAGAGCGGGGCTCGCGTGCATGGCGAGTCCGTGCTCCGGGTCGTCGTGGCGCTCGGTGGCGGCAACCCGAACACACGGGCCGCCCTGGACGCCACACCTCGGTGGGTGCCGCGCCGGTTCGCACGACCGCTCACTGACGAGCTGCGCAACCGCTTCGTTCGGCCTCGGTCGCGTCGGGCGGCGCTCGATGCGCTCTTCCACATCGCCTACCATGTGGTGGGCCACATCTTCGCGCACGAGCTCAAGGACCACGCGCTCGGAGCACGCGACGAGCTGGACGCGAGCGAGGACCTGCCGGTGGTGCGGGTCTTCACGGAGGTCAGCGCGGACCTCGGGTTCAGTCACCCGCCGCGTCTGTACGGAAACCGGCGCAGCCTAGGGATTGCGAGCGCGTTCCTCGTCGATCCTAGCTTCATCATCGGGACGGACGTGCTTGGCGCCGAGGACTCCCCGGCGCTGCGCTTTCAAGCGGCTCAGCTGCTGACGATGTCGCAGCCCAGGTTCTTCCTCGCAGGGCTTCTGACCACGAGCCAGCTGTTGGCCGTAGTCCGCGCGATCGCGGGGGTCGACCTCCCGGGGGCGGACCGGTGCGACCCCGCGCTGGTGCAACGGACTCGGGAGGCGGGTCGTGCGGCGATGACGGCCGCGTGGGAGGCGCCGCTGCAGGATGTCATCCGGCGGCTGGACACCGGCGGGCCGCTTCCGCGAATTCAGGAGTGGGCGGCGCTCGTATCGGCCGAAGCGGCCCGAACGGGGCTGCTCGTGGCGAACGACATCGACGCGTCGCTCGCGATGGTGGCTCGCCACGGGGTGCTGCGCGAGCCCGAGCGGCTCGACGCGCGGAAAGTGGACCTCGCGCTGTACGCAGTGTCGCCAGAGTATCACCGACTGTCGGAAGAGGTTGGGTTGGACCCGACGCTGGTCGCAGACTGACGCCACCAGCCCGGCGGCGCGCTCGGTCGGGACGCTTCGGCACCGCCTTGCCGTTCCTTTGACGGGCCGCCGGGCGTCGGGTAGAGGGTGAGGGGTTGCCCCCCCCGACGACGCAACCAGTAGGGTGTCATGAAGATCGAGTGCCCGCACTGCGGCACCGCTGGGAAGCTAGACGAGAGCAAGCTCCCGGAGGGCGGCGCCAACATTCGGTGCCCAGCGTGCAAGCAGGTGTTCCTCGTGGCACCACCCAGCGCGGTGGCAGAGGGGCCGGCGGCGGCACCGGTGGAGAGCCCCGGCCCGACGACGACGGACAACGCGGCGCGCGACACGGCGGCGGCGGCCCCTTCGGGCGACTCGCCAGACCCCTCGCGCCCCCGTGGCCTGACCTCCAGCCGTTTCAGCGTCACCTCCAGCATGCCCTCGCTGGACCCAGCGCTGTTGAGCGCGGCACGTGCAGCGTCCGGTGCGAGCGACTCTGGGCGCCAGGGTATCGCCGTTCCGGGGATCGAGCGGGGTGAGCGAGGTGGGGTCCGAGTGACTGGTCGCCACCTCCCGCCGACCGTCCGTCCTTCGGGAGGCCAGCCAATCGCGGAGCCGCTCGCAGCCGCGTCGTCGCAGGACACGGGCTCCCTGCCGTCGGCGACGCCCCCGTCGCAGGCCCGCGTGCGCCCTCGCGGCCCGTGGAAGGTCCGGGCGGCCGGCGCGATGATTTACGACTTTACCGACCTGGACTCACTCCGCGCCTGGCTCGAGACACGGACGTCGTTCGACGACCTCGAGGCATCCGCCGACGGCGGCGACACCTTCGAGCCGGTGGCGTCGATCGACGAGCTCGCGTCCGTGCGGGCGCAGGGATACTCGTCTCGGACGCGGCGCACCGCCGCGCTCCAGAGCGGCGCCCGACCGGCGCAGCTCGCGGCAGCGGCCGCCGCCGCCGCAGATGTCGCCCCAGCCCCGCCTCCCCCGGCTCCGAACGAGTACACGTCCGAGGCCGCGCAGGCTGCCGCTCGCGCCGCCGTGACGACCGGCCGCGCCTCCCCGGTCACGACGACGGGAAGGACGTCGCCGGTGAAGTCGAAGTCGACCAAAGAGAAGGAGCCGTCGAAGGAGTTGGTGCCGAAGCGGACGAGGCTCCTCCTCGGCCTCCTCGTGCTCATCGGCGCCGCGGCCGGCGGCTACCACGTCCTGACGCAGCCGCCGAAGATCCCGGACACGCCAGCGGGGCATCAGCTCGCGTGGGTCATCGAGGTGCTCAACGACGAGACGCGCCACGTCACTGTCTCCGAGCTCGAGCAGCACTTCGCGCCTAGCGTCTTCGCGGAGGTCGAGGCGCCGGCGCTGCTGCACGAACTCGAGTACTGGCAGGGGCGCCACGCCGAGTATCGGTTCGATGGCGTCCAGGGACGCTCGACCGCCACGAACCTCTCGGGGCGCGTCGTAACGCCGTCGATGGACACCGGCCTGATCGTCATCACCGTCGAGCCGGAAGGGGCGCAGCGGATGACCGAGTGGCGCATCGTCCCCGCGGGAAACTGACGGTCGCCGGCGCGCGACCGTCCGGCCGCCTGCCCCTGGTTGGCTTTACTCGTGCCTGACTCTCCCATACGCTCACGCAGACTTTCGCAGCAGGCGCACGCGCCGGAGGATCGAATGAAGAAGTACGGAATGCTGAAGGCGAGCCGCCTCGGCGCACTGTCGGCAGGTCTCACCCTCGCGCTCGCGGCCTCCGGTGGCTGTGGCGGAGACGACGACAAGAAGGAGTGTGGTGTCGGCGAGCACTGCGAATGCTCGCTGACTTCGCCGTGCCCCAATCCGATGGTCGAGACCTGCAGCATGCCGGTCTTCGGCCAGCCCGGGACCTGTGAGCCGATCGAGACGGGCGACACGAGCGACGAGCCGGACGCAACGACCGACATCGGCGAAGACCCGACGGTCGACACCGACACGAGCGACGAGCCCGACGCGACCGACGAGCCCGACACCACCGACGTGCCAGACGAGGAGGTGGTGGACGTCGATGAGTGCGACGGCGCGGACTGCATCGACGTCCCGGACGATCCGCCGATCGAGATCGGACCGGACGATCCCCCGGTCGACACCGACGTCCCCGTCTCGTCGAACTACGAGGCATGGGTCGCGTACACCGAGAACACGAGCGGGACGAACGACCGCGCGGTCCTGGTCTCGTCGGATCGCGCTCTTGGACCGTTCACCCTTCCCGGCCCTGACGCCACGATCTGGCGGACCAAGGACCCTGCGTTCACGCCCGACGGGACGCATGTCGTCTACGTCGTCATCGACGCGACTGGCACCTGGATCCGCGTGCTCGAGCTGGCGACGGGCGAGTTTGAGGACGTCCTGACCGGCAATCAGTTCACCGCGCTGCGGTACCCGGTCGTGTCGCCCGACGGCAGCCAGCTCGTGTTCGGCGGCAAGCGCGCCTCCGACCCGGACGTCTGGAACGTCTTCACGGCGGGCCTCGACGGCTCCAACGTCACGGCGCGTACCGACGTGGTCCAGGCCGAGCAGACCTCGCGCTTCGTTAGCTCCGCGACATGGAGCTCCGACGGAACCGAGATCTTCTACATCACCGGCATCCCGGGTACGTCCGCTGACGTCTGGCGAAAGGCGCTCTCGGACGGCGCCACCGAGCAGGTGACGTTCGGCGCCAACTCGACGTCGGTCGCGATCGCGGCGCGTGCCAACGGCCAGGAGATCCTGATCGACATCGGCGGCACCTTGACCCGGGTCGGCGTCGACCCCGACGCGACGACCTCGCCGCTGTACACCGAGACCGTGCCGACGGCCCTGTCGGCGAACGGCGGCGGCGCGTGTGCCTACTACGGCGACGCCGACCGGCTGATCTGCTCGCGGCTTCAGCTCGCTAGCGGTGGCGACTGCGACACCCCGTCGTCGGACTGTATCCTCGACATCGCCACCGTCGACATGAGCTCGTCGGCGACGCTGCTGAACATCACCCAGACGCCCGCCGCGCGTGAATCGACGCCGAACGCCACCGTGCAGGCCTACACGGATCTGCCGGCGTCGCTCGACTGATCTCGCGTAGCTCCGCCGATTCGCAGCTCCAGCCCGGCTGAGGTCCGCCTCGCCGGGCTGGCGCGTTTCGTGGGGTCACCCTACGCTGTGTTGGCGTGGCGGCGCTCCCTCGTTGCCGCCTCCAATCGCCGTTTCGAGGTCCAGTGGCCGTCTCGTGGATCGCATTCCATGTCACCGACCGGTGCCAGCTAAACTGCGATCACTGCCTCCGTGATCCGGCGCGCCGGCCGGTAGACATCGACGTCGACCTCGTCGCGCGAGTCCTGGATCAGGCCGTGCGCGACTACGCTGCTCACGAAGTGGCGCTGACCGGAGGGGAGCCGACGCTCCACCCGCGCTTCTTGGACATCGTCGACGTCATCGTCGAGCGCGACCTCGCCTGGCACTTCGTGACGAACGGGCTGCGGCTGGAGCGGGTCCTCCCATCGATCCTGGCAGTGCCTGCGCGGCGCGCGGGTCTGACAGCGGTCGACCTCTCGCTCGACGGCGCGACCGAGGCGACACACGACGGGATCCGCGGTGCTGGCAGCTTCCGCGGAGTCCTCGCCGCAGCGGCGCTCTGCCAGGCGAACGGCGTCCCATTCGTGCTCCAGATGGCCGTAAATCGCCGCAACATCGACGAGATCGAGCAGCTCGCGCTCATGGCGGCCCAGCTTGGCGCCGGGCGGGTGTCGTTCGAGATGACGCAGCCGACGGGAACCCTCCTCGACGCGTCGCTGCGGGTCGACGCGAGCGCCGCCCGGCGCGCCCGGGAGCGCGTGGAGCAGATGAACGCGGCGCTGGCGATCCCGGTCTCGTTCAGCGACGGCTTCCCGGCTCCGTCGCCGTTCGTGATGTGCGAGGCGTTCACGAGCGAGGTGCTCCACGTCGACGTCGAGGGCAACCTCAACTTGTGCTGCCGGCACGCGGGGATCCCGTCGGACGGGCCCCCGGCCGACCGTATCGCCGACCTACGGACGACGAGCCTCGTGGACGCGCACCGCCTCATGATGGCGATGACCGCGGGCGCCATCGCCCAGCGGCTCGACGCGATCGCCGCCGGGGAGGTGCGTGGCTGGGACACCTCCCCGTGCAACTTCTGCCTCAAGTGCTTCGGCAAGCCACACTGGACGGACGACGGGGTTGGCGGGCCGCGCGCGGTGCGAGAGCGCTGGCGCGGCGCTTGGGCCCCGCGAGAGGGCGCGGATTGATCACCGCGCACGACCTCCGCTGCGCGGGCCGCCTCGCGCGAGCGCGTGTGGAGGTCGAGGCGCGGCTCCGGAGTCAGCCGCTGGACCAGTGCGTCGCCGCGCTCGACCGCGGGCCGTCCGCGCCGGTGCTTGGCGCATGGGCGGAGCGCGATCGCGTCATGCGCCTCACCGCGAGGCTGCTCCGGAACCGGGAGCGTCCCCGCACGACGTGCTTGCACCGCGCGCTGTGTCGCTTCAGGCTGTTGCGAGAGCTCGGCTTCCAACCCCGGTTCGTGATGGGGGTCTTGCCCGAAGGCCCTCTCGAGGGGCACGCGTGGATCGAGCTTGACGGGGCGCCCGTGGGAGAGCCCGAGCCCCCAACGTACCTGCCAACGTTCTCGTACCCGGCGATGTGATGAGCGCCCAGACCTTCTCCGCGAGCGATCGCGTGCTCCTCACCCCTCTGGCAGACGGCACGGGCGTGCTCCTCCATCTGGACACGAAGTTCTATTTCACGCTCAATGCGACGGGCGTGCATGTATGGCGCAGCCTGAGCGCGGGCGGACCGACGACGGTGTTGGCGCTCGCAGAGTCGCTCTCCGGCGCGTTCGACGTCGAGCCGGACGCCGCGGCCGTCGATGTCGCTGCGCTCATCGACGAGCTCGTCGGCGAGGGGCTCGTCACGGCCTGAGGTCTTGACCGCGCAGCTCGCTGCGCAGCACCTCGACGATCACCTCGGGTCGTGCGACCGCATCGGCGCCGAGCTCGAGCGAGAAGCACGCGCACTGCGCCACGAGCTGCTGCAGGGCAGCGAAGTGCTGGTCGGCGCCGGGGACTGCATGTGCGAGCACGAGCGCAGACGCCGTGAGGAGCCGCCCAAAGGCGTCGGCGTCGGACAGCGCGACAGCGCGGGTCACGGGGTTGGCCGTGACCTGGGGAAACAACAGCGCACGCGGCGCCCGCGGTCCGCGCCAGACGCCACCGCCGAGGGCCTTCGCCGGCGACAGCGCGACCCGCCCGCCGGCATCGCCGACCATGGGCACGGCGTGCGCCGCGATCTGGGGGAACATCGCGACCGTCGTGGGCCGCACATGAAACGCGCGCGCCGTAGGTTCGGCGAGCACCTCGCCGTCGACGCTCATGCGAAGGTAGGCGATATCGTCGCCGCCCCATGCAGCCCCGCCGAGTGCAAGGGCGAGCGCCGTCGTTGTCTTTCCGGCCCCGGAGTCCCCTGCCACCAGCAGCGCGGTGCCATCCAGCTCCAGCGCGGCCGCGTGGACGTGGAAGCGGGCGCGAAGACGCAACGCGAGGCCGATGGCGAGCGTACAGGTGATCCCACCAAACCGACGCGGCGCCGCCAGCGACGCGGGGTGCAGGCGCACGTCGACCGAGGCCCCACCCGGGGCGATCCATAGGGCGGATGAGCCGTCGGTGACGGCGATCCATTGCCCCCAGACGATCGCGCGCGTCTCGTCGGCGTAGCACGCCTCGGGGCCTTGCGGCACGGCTGCCGCGTCGGACACTTCGGACGCTGAGATGGCGAGGGTCCACGCGGCGGGCCCACTGGTCGGGGGGCCAACGACGTCTTGGAGCGCGTCGTCGAGTCCAGGGTGGGTCCACGCGACGACACCGTCGGCTGCGGACCCGCGACGGGGGCTCATGCGTCCTCTCCGCGGAGCCAGTCCAAGCTCCAGAGGCGACGAAGGACCACCGGGGTCGCCGGGGCGTCTGGCGCGAGTCCGTAGCGGTCTTCGAGGTAGGCACGCGCAGGGACTAGCTTGCGAAACACGAGGTCCGGGCGGCGCACCGCGTCGTGTCGCAGCCGGCCCCAGGCCAGGCGCGCGTTCCAGCCGAGCTCGTACGCGCGCTCGTAGCGCGGGTCCGGGAGGACGTGGGCGAGCGTAGCGCGAGCGACGGGCGCGGGCAGCCGCCCTGCCGCAGCGGCGACCAGCGAGAGCGACGCGAAGACGGCGGCAGCGGAGCTCCAGCGCGTCGCGGCGCGAAGATCGGCCGCAGACGTGCGCGAGTCGACGATCAGCGCCCTCACATCGGCGATATGCCGCGGCAGATAGCGCGGGCGTGCCTGGTGGTGGTTGAAGACATGGTCGCAGAGCTGTCCGAGCAGCAGCGCCGGCCGCGGCACGAGGAGCCCGTCGGGGCGGGTGTCGCAGTCGTCCGCGAGGTCGTCGAACGCCAGCTTCGAGTCCGGCAGCGAGAAGTGGAGGTCGACGAGGCCACCGGTCGGAGAGACGAGGACGGCCTGCGTGTGTGCTTCGACGCGCCCACGCTCCGAGATCGGCCTCCCATCGACGCCGGGACGATCCCAGCGCGGGGCGCGCGAGAACCCGGCGTCGAGGAGCGCGGTCTCGGCGCGCTCGGCGAGGGCCGGCGGGACGAGCACATCGATGTCGTCGAGGTGGCGCGCCTCTGGAGCGACGACCTGGGACGCGAGCAGCGCCGCGCCCTTCAACGCGATGACAGACACGCCGGCGGCGCTGAGCACGCCCGTGAGCGTGCCTAGGTCGGCGAGAAGCAACGCGTTGGTGACCGCGGTGGACTCCCGCACCTCTCGCAGTTCGTGGTCGAGCTCGGGGTCGGCGGCGGCGGCGCGGCTGGCGACGGTTGGCAGCACCGCGGCATCGGCAGCGAGCGCGACGAGTCGGCGTCCGTCGGTGTCCGAGGGCGCGTCGATCATGGTGGACGCGAGCTGCCCAGCGCAGCGGAGGATAAGGTCGCGCTCGGCGTTCACGGCGTGCCGAAATGGGTCCGATTGGTGGCGGCGGCGTGACGGCCGACCGACCGCGGCGGGGTGGATCTCGCAAACTGCATTCACGTCTTGACGTGGGTGGGTGTAAGGGTTCAGAGTGTGAGACGTCAACGACGAAGCCGATGCGCATGTTGCAGCGCACCGGAAGGAGTCTGACGCAGCACCCGACAGGGTTGCTGGAACTGAGGCGCAATTCCCCACGCCGCACCACAGAAGAGGCCCGCATGAACGCCGCTACGCCCACCGCATCGGTCGACGGAACGTCTGGTGAGTCTACCACCCGGCAGCCGTACACCCCTCCGCGCGTCACGAAGAAGCGCACCGTAGCGCGCGCGACGCTCTTCTCGGGCGGCGGCACCAGCCTCGTCGGCGCGCCGGTCCCCTGACGTCCGGGCGTCGGTACGGGACCGGACCGTGCACCCGATCCCGACCGAGCTTCCGACGACCCAGCTCTTCTTCCGAGCTTGACGCGGCGAACCCGATCCTGTCGTTGCTAGCGGCGTGGAACCCAACCCGCCAGACAGCGACGCGGCCCTTCGGCTGCTGAACGTCGACAAGACCTACCCCGGAGCCTCGGCGTTCGAGCGAGCGCTCACGCTCGGGCGCTCACGCTACCCCGCGCAACGCGCGTTGGACGGGGTCAGCATCGCCCTGCCCTACGGAGAGATCCTTGGGGTACTCGGGCCAAACGGGTCCGGAAAGTCCACCCTGATGCGCTGCGCCGCCGGCCTGCTCACCCCGAGCGGCGGACGTGTAGAGGCGCTCGGGGGCGACCCCGCTCGGTCCGCCGCCATCCGCGGGCAGATCGGTCTGGTCGTCCGCGACGACCGCGCCTTCAACCAGCGGCTGTCGGGTCGCGAGAATCTCCGCGTCTTCGGACTCCTTCAGCGCCTGCCGCCAGACGAGCTCGGCGATCGCGTGCGGTCCGCCCTCGCCCTCGCTAACCTCACCGAGAAAGCGGACACACCCTATCGAGCCTACTCGTCCGGGATGAAGCAGCGCCTCAGCCTCGCCCGAGCCCTCCTCGGGCGTCCGCGCCTGCTCCTCATGGACGAGGCGACCTCCGGCCTCGACCCCGGCCTTAAGGGCGCGTTCTACAGGCTCGTCACGAGGCTCGCAGACGAGCACGGTGTCGCGATCCTCTACGCAACGCACGAGATCGCCGAGGCCGCGGACCTGTGCCACCGCGCCATCTTGCTCGAACGTGGACGCGTGGCGGCGAGCGGGCCATGGGCCGAGATCGCGAACACCGCCACGCGCGTCTTCGAGCTCAGCGTCGCGCAGAGCCAGCCGGCTGTGGCGGAGGTGACGTGACCGGCCTCCTGTTCGCGCTCCGGGCGTTCCTCTACCTCGGATTCGTCGAGGCGATGTCGTACCCGCTCGCGATGGTCGACCGCCTCGTCAACGCAGTCGCGCTCGGGATCATCCTCTACTTCGGCGGCGAGATGGTGAGCGGCGCGATCCCCGGCGTCGAGGGCTCGTACTTCGTGTTCGCAATGACCGGGGTCGCCTTGATGGGACTGTTCGACGCGTCGCTGACGTCGTTCAAGTTCAAGGTGCGACACTACCAGCTCAACGGCGTCTTAGAGGCTTGCGCGATGACGCGGACGCCCCTTTGGCAGCTCCTGCTCGCCACTCCGGCCTATGACCTGGTGCGCGCATTCGGCCAAGCGATCGTCCTGATCGCGACTGGCCACTTCGTCGCCGGCACTGCACCGCCCCTCGCCGGGGCGATGCTGGCGACCGTCGTCGTGATGCTGGGGTGCGCGACGTTCATGTGCCTCGGCCTGATCTCGGCGTCGGCCGTGCTGGTACTGAAAGGGGGAGAGCCTCTTACGCGCCTCGTCTCGATGGGTTCTCTGCTCTTCGGGGGTGCGTTCTTTCCGCGCTCGCTGCTTCCCGATTGGCTCGCAGCCGTCGGCGGCGCCCTCCCGCTTGCGCCGACGCTCGACGCGGTCCGCGCGCTGCTATCCGGCGCCGACATCGAGTTGGCGGGGCCGCCGATCGCGAGGTTGGCGATCTCTGTGGTCATCCTTGCGCCGCTAACCGCGGTGACCTTCCGGGCCGCGCTCGACCGGGTCCTCCGCGACGGCTCGATGGCGCACTACTAGGCGGCGGACCGGGCGCGCGGTGTGACCGGGCGGCCACCCCGACTCGTCGAAGCAGCGTCGGTCCGTTGGAGTGCCGCGCCGTCGAGTGCCGTGCCTTGGAGGGCGGCCCCCGCGGGCGCAACCGGCACGTCGCATCGTCGACGCCTGTACGCGTCGCCGCGGTGTGCGGCGCGCAACACCGATGGAGGCTCACTTGTCGCACCCGCGTTCGCCCTCTACACTGCGCCCACCCAAACTCATGCACTGTGCCAAAGGCGCGCCGATGATCGACTGGCCCGGAACCCCACGCCTCTCGCGCGTCGGCGCCTTGCTGCTGACCGGCGCACTGGTTGGATGCGCGACCGGCGATCGCGACGAGCCTGCGTGCGACCCCGCGGACCGCGGGTGCACGACTACTGGAGGACGAGACTCCGGGACGCCCGGCCGCGGCGGAAGCGACGCAGGCACGACCGACTCCACGGGACGTGACCTCGGGGGGGCGGACGGCGACGAGACCGGAACCGAGCCGCTCTGCGACACCCGCACCTGCGATCAGGTCGTCGGCATCACGCCGCCCGACTCCGACGGCGACGGAATCCCAGACTGCATCGAGGGGGCGTTTGGCGACGCCGACGCCGACGGGACGCCCGACTGCCTGGATACGGACGCCGACGGCGACGAAATCCCCGACAGCTTCGAGGCATTCGACGACGCCGACGGCGACGGAGTCCCTGACTTCCTCGACTCCGACGCCGATGGAGACAACATCCCAGACATCTTCGAAGGCACAGACGACACTGACGAAGACGGGACGCCGAACTACCTGGACTCCGACTCGGACGGCGACGGCTGGCCCGACGCCGCCGAGTACGGCGCGGAGCCCGGCTCTGGTGCCCGCCCCGTCGACCGCGACGGCGATCGGACGCCCGACTTCCTCGACCTCGACTCCGACGGCGATGGTCTCGCCGACTCCACCGAGTTCGGCTGCCCGACATCGTCGGACCGGACCGTCTGGGATACCGACGGCGACGGCTACAACGACTTGGTCGAGACCGCGTTCGGCTCCGACTTCTGCGACCCCGAAGACGACATCAGTGAGCTCGTCGACTTCTACTTCGAGCTGCCGTTCGAGGGGCCGAGCGACAACGACCTCCTCGAGTTCGGCACCAACGTGCGGGCGGGAGACATCGTCTTCAACATGGACACCACCGGCTCCATGGGAGGGGAGATCGACCAGCTCAAGCGCAGCCTGAGCTCTCTCATCATTCCCGCGTTGGGCGCGCGCCTCGCCGACCCCGGATACGCGGTGACCCGGTTCGACGACTTCCCGTGTGGCGGCTACGGCACCCGCGGCGACATCCCCTTCCAGCTCCTTCAGCGCGTCACGCGCTCCCGCGGCGACGCACAGTCCGCCGTCGACCGGCTCGACCTCCACGGCGGCAGCGACACGCCAGAGTCCGGGTTCGAGTCCCTCTATCAGATCGCGAGCGGCGCAGGCCGCAGCGACTGCGCCTCGATCCCGCCGTTCTCGCCCGACGCCGGCTACATTCCGGACGTCGCCGATGGCTGGATCGGCGGCGTCGGGTTCCGCGAAGGCGCCCTCCCCATCGTCGTGCACATCACCGACGCTCCGTCGCACGCCAACGGCGAAGGCGGCTACCCATACGGGGCCGGCCGTGAGGACACGTACGCCGCGCTCGGCGCGATCGGCGCGCGGGTCATCGGGGTCGCGTCCGAGAGCGGCGCGCGGCCCGATCTCATGCAGGTCGTCGAGCGAACCGGCTCGGCTGTCCCGTCGTGCGCCTGGTCCGACTCTTGCGGCGCGGGCATGTGCTGCACGGGACGCGGGGGCGCGGCAGTCGCCCCGCGCGGAGACGGTCTCTGTCCGCTCGTCTTCGACGTCGACTCCAACGGCGGCGGACTGCCGGATTCGATCGTCAGCGGCATCGACGCGCTCATCAACTTCGCGCCGGTCGACGTCCA
>JACKDJ010000052.1 GCA_020633625.1 Myxococcales bacterium | reverse complement strand
GGCGATGGAGGCGCTCGGTGTTCCGACGACGCGCGCGCTCGCGCTTGTCGGGACGGGCGACGACGTCCTCCGCGACATGTTCTATGACGGGCGCGCGGCCTGGGAGCCGGGCGCGATCGTGTGCCGCGTCGCCCCGACGTTCTTGCGGTTTGGAAACGCACAGATCTTCACGTCTCGGCGTGACGAGGCGACGCTGCGGGCGCTCCTCGAGTTCACGCTGGCAAACATCGGCGAGTGGGACGCCGACCTGATCGGCGTCGCCCGGACCGCACCCGTCGCCCCTGTCTTCGAGAGCCGGCCGCTGTCGAGCGAAGCCGTCGTGAGCTGGTTCGCGCACGTCTGCACGCGCACCGCGGAGATGGTCGTCGAGTGGATGCGCGTCGGATTCGTGCACGGCGTGATGAACACCGACAACATGTCGATCCTGGGCCTGACGATCGACTACGGCCCATACGGTTGGCTCGACGTGTTCGATCCGACGTGGACGCCAAACACGACCGACGCACACGGACGCCGCTACCGCTTCGGCGCGCAGCCCGCGGTCGCCTTCTGGAACCTCGCGCGCTTCGCCGAGGCGCTTGTACCGCTCGTCGACGACCCTCACGAGCTCGAGACCGCGCTCGGCGCCTACTCGGACACGTTCTCTCGCCGGTACGCCCTGGCGATGGCGCAGAAGCTCGGGCTGGGGGAGCTCCGCGACGAAGACGAGGCCCTCATCGATGGCCTGTTCGAGCGCATGGGCGCGGTCGAGACGGACTACACGCTGCTGTTTCGGTGCCTCGCGAAGGTCGACCTCGGAGCGACGCTCTCTGAATCGGCCAGCGCCGGCGATGTCGTCGCACCGATCGTCGACGCTTGGTACTCCCCGGACGCCGTCGGGGCGTCGGAGCGACGCGCGTGGGCCGACTGGCTTCGGTCGTACGCGCGACGCGTTCGCGATGAGGGATCCGGCGCGGTTGCGCGGCGTGCGCAGCTCGAGCGGATGGCGCGCATGAACCCGGTGTATGTGCCGCGCAACTACCTCGCGCAAGAGGCGATCGACGCCCTGTCGGCCGGCGACTCGGCCCCTCTGGAGGCTTGGTTCGCGAGGGTCACGCGGCCCTACGACGAGGTCGAAGGCGGCGAGCACTACGCGGCGAAGCGGCCGGAGTGGGCGCGGCACCGGGCGGGGTGTTCGATGCTGTCGTGCAGCTCGTGATGACGCGACCCTAGCGCGGTTATCGCTGCGATCGGTCCGACGGGCGAGCCACTGTGCGACCGGCGCGGGGAGCACGCAGCGCGAGCGCGCGCTCACGCCTCCGCGGCCGCGTGCCCCGGCCTGCCTTCCAACACCGGCCCGCCAGCCCGCCGGTCCGCCGCGGCGTCGCGCCGTCACGGCGCCGCGTACCTGCCGCTACTGCTGCTGCTGCCGCTGCTGGCCGAGCACGAACTCGGCGAGGTGATCGCGAAGGTCGGCGGGCATCTCGCGGCGCAGGGACTCGCGACAGATGACCGGCGTCTTCTTGTATTGGCTCGTGAACTCGAGGCAGCCGGGGCAGTGCGCGAGGTGAGCGTCGATGGCGGCGTGCGTCCCGGCGTCGAGGCCCCCCTCGAGGTAGTGGAGGAGCAGCGCGACGAGGCGCTCGCACGAGACGTTTGCCGCGGCGTCGCTCACGTCACCGCCCGTAGTACTTCCCGATCAGCAGCCCGACCTCGCGCCACGCCTCGTCGGAGATCTGGTCCGGCTTGGTCATGATGGCGTGCTGGAGCGCCGAGTAGGCCGACGAGGTGGCCTCTTGACCGAGCGGCACTTCGGCGATGACGCGGCGGAGGACGTTCTTCACGTTCTTCACGTTGGCGGCGACGTTGGCCATGACTTCTGACACGTCGACCTCTTCGGCGTCGCGCCACACGTCGTAGTCGGTGGCGAGGCAGATCGACGCGTAGCTCATCTCGGCTTCGCGCGCGAGCTTGGCCTCGGGGAGGGCGGTCATGCCGATCAGGCTAGCGCCCCACGACCGGTGCATCTCGGACTCGGCCTTGGTCGAGAAGAGGGGGCCCTCCATACACACATACGTGCCTCCGTCGTGCACGGTGACGCCCTCGGCGTTGCATGCGGCGAGGAGGATCTTGCGGAGGGTCGGGTCGAACGGGTGCGAGAAGCCGACGTGGACGGCCATGCGGTCGAAGAACGTGTTCTCGCGGGCGCGCGTCCGATCGATGATCTGGTCGGGGATGACGAAGTGGCGCGGGGCGATCTCCTCGCGGAGCGAGCCGACGGCCGAGACGGTGGTCAGCCAGAAGACGCCGAGGGACTTGAGCGCCCAGATGTTGGCGCGGACGGGGACCTGCGTCGGGTTGTGGACATGCCCGCGGCCGTGGCGCGGGAGGAAGGCGACGCGGCGGCCGTTGAGCGAGCCGACGAGGATCTTGTCAGACGGCTTCCCGAAGGGGGTGTCGATGTCGAGCTCGTCGAGGACCTCGATCCCGTCGATGTCGTAGAGCCCGCTGCCGCCGATGATGCCAATCTTGATGTCGTCCATTTCGCGTTCCTGGGGTCCACTGGGTTCGCCGTCAACGGCCGGCGCTACTAGCAGGTCGGGGGCCGAGCGGCCAGCCTGGCGGGGGCCTGTCTTCTGCTCCGCGCCGCCTTCTGCTCCGCGCCCCTGGGCAACGAGGCCCGATCTGCCGCGCGGCGGGGCTCGGCGCGCCGACGCCTGTCAGGCGGGGCGACGGTCGATGCGCGCGCCGACGGAGAGCAGCTTCTCTTCGACGCGCTCGTAGCCGCGGTCGATGTGCCGGACGTTGTAGATCGTGCTGGTGCCGCGGGCGGTGAGGGTCGCGAGCAGCAGCGACATTCCGGCGCGGACGTCGGGCGAGCTGAGGTTGGCGCCGACGAGCGGCGCGGGGCCGGTGACGACGACGCGGTGGGGGTCGCAGAGGATGATCCGCGCGCCCATCCCGACGAGGCTGTCGGTGAAGAACATGCGCCCGTCGAACATCTTCTCGAAGAACATGACGGTGCCATCGCACTGGGTCGCGGTGGTGATCGCGATCGACATCATGTCGGTCGGAAACATCGGCCACGGGGCGTCATCGATCTTCGGAATCTGATTCATGAAGTCGTTGCGAATCTGCGGCCGCTGCCCGCCGGGGATGAACGCGCGGTTCCCCTCCAGGCGGAACTCGACGCCGAGCTTCGCGAACGTGAGCTGGATCATGCGCATGTCGGGCGCGTGGACGCCCTCGATGGTCAGCTCGGAGCCGGTCATCGCGGCGAGGCCGATGTAGGAGCCGACCTCGAGATAGTCTGGGCCGATCGTGTGCTCCCCGCCCCAGAGGCTCTTGGTGCCGTGGATGACGAGCGTGTTGGTGCCGACGCCCTCGATCCGCGCGCCGAGGCGGTTGAGCATCTCGCAGAGGCCTTGGACGTGGGGCTCGCACGCGGCGTTCCGGACGATGGTCGTCCCGCGGGCGAGCACGGCGGCCATGACGATGTTCTCGGTCCCGGTGACCGACGGCTCGTCGAGGAAGATGTCGGCGGCGTCGAGGCGATCTGCGCGCAGGACGAACGTCGTCGTCGCGTCGATCTCGGCGCCGAGCGCCTGGAGGCCGAGGAAGTGGGTGTCGAGGCGGCGGCGGCCGATGACGTCGCCGCCGGGCGGTGGGAGCTCGACGCGACCGAAGCGCGCCAGCAGCGGGCCGGCGAGGAGGATCGACGCACGGAGGCGCGTGCAGAGGTCGATCGGGACGTCGGGGCTCTTTACGCCGGAGTTGTCGACGATGACGGTCGACGCCGTGCGCCAGTGCACGGAGCCGCCCATCGCCTCGATGATCTCGAGCAGCACGAGCACGTCTTCGATGCGTGGGACGTTGTGCAGCGTGATCGGCTGATCGGACAGGAGCGTGGCGGCCAGCACGGGGAGCGCCTCGTTCTTGGACCCGCTCGTCTGCAGAGTCCCTGACAGCGCGTGGCCGCCTTCGATCACGAACTTTTCCATCTGCGCTCGCCGTTCGGTGGTGCCTGAGCGGGCCGAAACAACGAGAGGCGCCATGCGAAGTCAAGGGCTCGCGTCGCCGCCTGGGCCGGGCTAGACTCTCGCCGCCCCCAAGCCGGCCGCCGCGAGCTCACCGATGTACGACCCCGACAGCCTCGACAACCGCAGCGAGAAGACGCTGATGCGCCTCGTGCCGGTGATCGACGCGTTCGCGCGGTACCACCGGGCAGAGGTGCGCGGGGTGGAGCGGATCCCCGACGGACCGGCGCTGTTCGTGGGCAACCACAGCGGGGCGACGCTCTCGATCGACACGTTCATTCTGGCGGGCGCCATCTTTCGCGAGCGCGGGCTCGACTACCTGCCCTTCGGGCTCGCGCATGACTTCGCGATGACGGTCCCGGGGATCAACGAGCTCCTCTCGGAGGTCGGCGCCGTTCGTGCGAACGAGAAGAACGCGGCGGCGCTGTTCGCGGCGGGGCGCAAGGTGATGGTGTATCCCGGCGGCGACGTCGACGCGATGCGCCCGTTCCGCGCGCGCAACGAGGTCCGGTTCGACGGGCGCGCCGGGTTCGCGCGCCTGGCGATCCGCCACGGCGTCCCGATCGTCCCGGTGTGCGCGCACGGCGCCCACGGGACGCTGATCATCTTCGACGACTTGCGCTGGCTGTCGCGAGCGCTGGGCGTGGACCGTCGCTTTCGGCTCAAGGTGTTCCCGGTGTCGTGGTCGATCCCGTGGGGCTTCTGGGTCGGCCCCGTGCCCCCATACTTTCCGCTGCCGACGCGGATCACGATCGAAGTGCTCGACGCGATCGCCCCGCCGGCGGTCGGCGAAGACGCGGCAAGCGACGACTCCGTGGTGCGCGCCTACGCATCAACCATCGAGCAGACCCTCGCCGCGCAGCTCCGCGCGCTCGCGGCGGAGCGGCGCGACGGCGCGACGATCCGGTGAGCCGAAGACGCCACGCGGCGCCCCCCGACCTCGCCACCGCCGCGCTCGAGGCAGCCCTCGCGCTGACCGCATCCCCGGCAGAAGCGGTCGCGCTGCTAAGCGCGTTGGTGGACGGGCCGCACCCGCCCGAAGGTAGTTTCGGAGGCGAACGCCGGACGCCCCAAACCCCGCCCGAAGGTAGTTTCGGACGCCCAGCGGGCATCGCCAAGAGCCCGCCCGAAGGTAGTTTCGATGGCGATCCTCAGCCGCTCGAAAACCCGCCCGAAGGTAGTTTCGGACGCCCAGCGGGCACTTTCCAAGACCCGCCCGAAGGTAGTTTCGGAGGCGATCCTCAGCCGCTCGAAAACCCGCCCGAAGGTAGTTTCGATGGCGAACGCCGGAGGCCCCCAAACCCGCCCGAAGGTAGTGTCCGCGCCCTCGCCGCCTTCGCCGACGAGGTCGCTCTGCGCGGCGCCGACTGGGCGGAGCGGGGGCTCGTAGCCGCCGTCGAGCAGCGGGGCCGCGCGTCTGGGGCGGCGTTTTACACGCCTCCCGGGGTGGCCCGGATGCTCGTAGCCGAGGCAATGCGCGATGGGCCTAGCGCGCCGACGGTCCTGGACCCGTGCTGCGGGGCTGGGGACCTGCTGCTGGCGGCGGCCGAGCGGCTGGCGACAGGTGGCGTCGGGGCCGGGCGCCTGATGGGGCGCGACGTCGACGAGCTGGCGGTCGCGCTGGCCCGGTGGCGGCTGCTGCGTCGGGGTCTGCCAGCGGACGTAGCGGTGGCGGACACGCTGCGCGAACCGCTCCCCCCTGCCGATGTCATTGTGGGCAATCCCCCCTTCGGCAACGCGATCGAGCGCGAGACCGCGCGCTCCGAAGCGCTCAGCGCCGAGCTCGCGGCGCGCTTTCCCGAGGCGGCGACCGGGGCGTACGACCTCGCGTGTGTCTTCGTGGAGCGTGCGCTTCGCGAGGCGCCGCCGGGCGCGCGTGTTGCGCTCGTGCTTCCGCGGGCGGTGCTGTCGGCTCCGTACGCGGCGCGGCTGCGCGCCTGGATCGACGAGTCGCACCGCCTCGATGCGCTGCTCGTAGTCGAAGACGCCGACGCCTTTCGAGCGGCTGCCGTCTTCGTCGTCGGCGTAGTCGTGACCGTCGCTGCGCGCGCGACTCGCGCCGGACAGGAGCGGCGCAGTGAAGTCCGTGTCGTCACTTCGGGTGCCGTGCGCTACGCGGCGCGGCACGGCGACGCTCCCGGATCGTGGGCGCCGCTGGTGTCTCCACACCGCCCGCTGCTCGACGCTATCCCATCGGACTGGGAGCCGATCTCGGCGCGCTGGGAGGTCACCGCCTCTGCAGCTGCCGACGAGGCCTATCGATTCGCGTCACACGTGTCGGAGTCCGAGATCCCCGGCGCGTGGCGCCTCGTTACGACGGGTGCGATCGACCCGGCAAGCTGCCGTTGGGGCGTCGAGACCCAGCGCTATCTCGGAGAGCGCTACGAGACCCCTTGGCTGGGGCGCGACGCTCCCAGCGCCCGGCGCGCCGCGCTCTACGACTCGCCGAAGGTCCTCGTCGCGGGTTTGAGCCGCGTCCTCGAGGCATGGGCGGACCTGGCCGGTTCGGCGGCCGGCGCGGTCGCGACGCTGTCGTGCGTCGCTCGGCGTTCGGCCGACGCTGCGCTGCTTCCACGGCTCGCCGCGTGGCTCAACGGCGACGTCGCGCGCGCGGAGATGCTCGCGCTGCACGGGGCTCAGGCACTCGGCGGTGGGAGCGTGCAGGTGACGAAGGGGAAGGTCGGAGGGCTGCGCGCGCCGCCGGCGCTGTGGGCGCCGGACACCGACCCGGCCGCCGCGCGGGCCCTCGCCGAGCGCGCTCGCGAGGTGGCACGCGCGGCGCTCCCGGCGCGCGGAGAGAAGGACGTGCCAACGCAAGCGCTCGCCGACCAGCTCGTCGTCGCCGCCGCCTCGCTCGGAGCGCGGCCGGAGCTCGCCGCAGCGGCCCTGGACCACCTGGACGACGCCGCGAACGACACCGCGACCGCTCGGCTGCTGGTGGCGGCGGTCGGCCCCGCGCCCCTTCGACGGTACGCCGAGGTTGCGCGGCCGGGCGCGGCATGCGAGGCGGGCGCGCCGCCGCCGACCTCCGGCCCTCGGCCCCCTTCGAGAGCCTAGCGGCCGCTCCGCACGGCAGCATCGCGAGAGACTTCATGCTGAGCTACACCGCCCGCGCCTTCGCCGTCGGCGTTCGCGCGTCGCGCCGGCCGCCGATTGGCCCCTACGACGTCGTGCATCAGCGCCACCGCGCCTGGCCGCACGTTTGCGACCAGAACGGCCACATCAACAACGCGCAGTTCCTGACGTTCATGGACTGGGGCCGCATCGAGTGGCTCGTCCGCACGGGTCTGTGGTCCACGCTCGGCAAAGACCGCGTCGCGCTCGTCGCGGGCCTGGGGATGACGTACCTGAAGGAGATCCGGATGTTCGCGGCGTTCGACTTGCGCACGCAGGTCGTCGGCTCGGACGCGCGCTGGATGTATGTGTCGCAGGAGTTCCGCCTCGCCGCGGATACCCCTCTGGCAGCCCGTGGGATCGTGCGCGTGTGCGTTCGCGGCCCGAGTGGCATCATTGCGCCGGCCGACCTGTTTGGTGTCGAGTCGCCGGCCCTCCCGGACGACGTCGCTGCTTGGCGTGACGGCGAAGACGCTGCGCTCCGGATCTTGCGCGGCGCGCCTCAGAACCTGAGCCCGGCGAAGAACGACGGCCACAGGTAGAGATAGGTCGGGTCGGCCGACGCTCCGAGCTGGATCGGCGAGGCGTTCGACGTGGGCTGGTCATGTTCGGGGTTGTCGGTGAACAGCGCGTTCTGAATGACGCCACCGTACACGGCGAAGCGGGGGGCGACCTCGACGCCGAGCGAGAGGCGGAGCTGCGCGAGACCGTCTACACGCTGGAGCGCGACGGTCGTGTCGGCGCCATTCTCGGTGATCACGATCGACGGACGTTCGCCGATGCGGCCTTGTGCGTAGCCGAGCGCGTCGCCGTCGACGAATACGCGACCAAAGGTGACGTGTCCCTGAAAGCCGAAGCCGGCGGACCAGCGTGTGGGGTCGTCGAACCCGTTGATGCCGGCCGCCAAGATGTTGCGAAAGTGCTGGCTCCCGTGCGCGATGCCTGCCCGGAACGTCCCGTCTGACTCACCCCAGAGCAGCGCATACACAGGCTCGCGACGCATGATGTTGATCACGCCGATCGACGCGCTGGACCGCTCGGCGACGTTGACGATCCCGAGCTGAACGCCGTGGACGTCGTGCGCCGCCACGTTCACGACGGACGCCTGCACGCCGCGGACGCTGCCTGCGTAGTTGATCGTCCCGAACTGGGCGCCGCGCACCTCGCCGAGTGTAGCGTTCATGGGCGCGAACTGGACGCCGCGCGTGTCGCCGCGCACAAAGTTCGCTCCGGCCGAGAACTGCGCGCCGCCGGCGAGATCGCCGAGCACGATGTTTGCTCCCTGACCGAACTGGGCGCCGTGGACGTCGTAGACGACGAGGTTGTAGAGGAGGCCAAACTCGACGCCGTCGATGGCGCCCACGCGCGAGCCGAGCAGCGTGAGAGAGACGTGGCGACGAGCGCCGGCGCCGCTGTCCCGTGGGAGGTTCAGGCGATCCCACACCGAGAAGCCAAACGTGACGTCAGTGAGGTCGGGCTCGAGCGGCTCGTCGCCGACGGTCGGCGGGGCGTCGCCAGAACCTTCTGCTACGTCATCGACCGGCGCGTCGGCTACCGCGAGATCGAGCTCGCCCGATCCCTCTCCGGAGCCGTCACTCGTGTCGTCGCCCGACGCCTCTCCGGGGGCCGACTCGGGGTCGGCTGCCTGCGCGGCCGCGCCGCCGGTGACGCCGCGTTGCCAGGCGTCGTCGGCGAGCCAGGCGACGCGGGCGGCCGCGGCGGCGAGCTGGTCCTGCGAGGCAGAGGCCGCGAGGGGCAGCTCGGCGTGGCTGCCTTCGGCGTCGACAGACACGCGGCACTCACCGTTTGCTTCTCGCCACACGACCCGGGCAGACGGGTCGCTTGCGTCGCCGACGACGACGAGCGCATCGGGCATCCGCGGTTGTATGGCGTCTGCGAGCGCGGACGCGCCTCCGGTGGATCCACATGCGTCGTCTGCGACGACGGCGATGGTGGCGAACCCGGAGTCGCCTGCGGGTTGTGCGGCTACCTGCGTTGCCGCGAGCGGGACGGTCAGGAGAAGTGCCGCGACGGCGACCCGCGGTCGTGTCGCTACGGCGTGTTTGTTTCGCTCTGCTGTACGTTGCATTCTTCGAGTGGTGTAGCGAGGGTCGCCGAGATCCTGCAGAGCTCGTCGCGCGCGGCTTGGGCTGCGACGTCGTGCGGGTTTCGGGCGACGAATGTTTGGAGATGGGGGATCGCTCGCTCGGGGGCGCCGAGCTGACGGATGTAGATGCGGGCGAGATCGAGCCGTGCGGCGTCGGCGGACGCGCCGCGAGGGACGGCGGCGAGACCCTCCTCGAGGGCCGCCGCGGCGCCGGACCAGTCGCCAAGACGTCGGGCGGCGTCGGCGCGCTCGAACGGGTCACGGAGGTCTGCGAGCGGCCCCTCGGGCGGGCGCGCTGACGGCGGGTCTGTCGACGGCGGCTGTGTGGTCTCGGACTCGACTGGCGCCGACACCGGTGCCGGGGACGCGGCGGCGGCACGACCGGCCGGGGCTCGTGCCACCGCGACGGCAATCTCCGCGGCGCGAGTCGGGGCTGTCGCGTCGCGTCGCGCAGCGCCGTACGCGGGAGCGCTCGGCGACACGGCGCTTGGCTGACTCGAGCGCGAGTCGGCGGCACGCCGCAGCGCCTCGAGATGTGTCGCGACGTCGACATGACCGGACATCACCGCCTGGTCTGGCGCCGCTATTGCGACGAGCTCGGTGCCGACGAGCTGTTCGCCGCCCACGACACGACGGGTAGCGCCGCCATCGTGGACGTCGACGGCGCCGACGAGGACGCGTACATCGGGCTCGGGCCCGGCTGCCACATAGAACGCCGTGCCAACGACGTCGACCGACCAACCCTCGACGTCGACGTGCAGCGTAGCCACGCCGTCGCCGATCAGCTCCACAAGGGCGCCGCCGGCGTCGAGCGTGAGAGTTCGCGCGTCCCCGTCGCGAGCGAGCCGCCACTCAGCGGTCGCGCTGGCAAACAGGCGCACGTTGGCGTCGCCTACGTCGGCGGCGGTTAGCTCGGGGACGGCGGCGGACCGAACCGAGTCAGCAGCGGGAGGCGCGACGGGCGCGATGGCCGCGACCCCCGTAGTACCCTCGTGCACCGCCTCACCTTCGGCTGGCGTTTCAGAGGCGGCGACACCCGAGGTCGCCTCTTCGTGGGCGTCGTGCGAGCCGGGCGGAGAGACCAGTGCGGTCCGGACCACGAGCGCGAGGACGGCGGCGGCGACGGCGAACCACGCGGCGATCGCCCACGAGCGGCGAGGCGCATTGTCGATCTGTTCGGCGCCACCCGGCGGAGTGTCGGCGCTCGAAGCCGCGACCTCGGCATCGGAGTGCCAGTCCGCGTCGGCGTCGTGTGCGAGGAGTGTGAGAGTCGGGTGATTCGCGACGGCGCTGACGTGCAGCTCGCGAGTGCTCTCGGAGGGCTCGTCATCGCCGTCGTCGCCGCCCGTAGATTGGCCGGAGTCGTCCACGAAGGGCCACGGGACGGTGCTCGAGTCTGGCTCGGCGTCGAGGCGCGCCTCGATCGCGGCGAAGAGGTCGTCGGCGTCGGCGTCGCCGCCCCAGACCGCGTCGGGCGCGGTGGCAGCGGCGTCGACGACGTCGTCGAGGCGCTCGGCGAGTCGGCGGCAGGGCGCACACTCGGCGACGTGCGCGCGCCAGTCGGCCCGCTCTGCGGGTGTGAGCTCCCCGTGAGTTGCGGCGAGCGACAGCGCCCGGGCGGTGGCACAGCTAATCGTCTGGTGGCTCATGACCGTCCTCCGCTCTGGATCTGCGCCTGGGGGTTCGCTGGCTGCGCGGCGGCAGACAGCACACTCGCGACGCGCTCTCGGCTTCGGCGAACGCGGGCGGCGATGGTGTTCAGGGGCGCTCCGGTGAGATCGGCGATCTCTTGGAGCGTCATCCCCTCGACATAGAACATCACGAACGCCGACCGCGCGTCGGCGCTGACCTCATCGAGCGCCGCGTACAGGACGCCCATCAGATCGCGCGCCTCGAGCCGCTTCCACTCGTCGTGCGAGAGTTGGAGCGGCAGCAGTGCATCGAGATCGACGAACGTCTTTCTGCGGCGCAGGTGCGAGACGGTGACGTTCCACGTGAGCCGGTACAGCCAGGTCGTGAACGCGCTGTCGCCGCGGTAAGTGCCGACGGCGCGATAGAGCTGTACGAAGACGTCCTGCACGACGTCGTCTACGTCGGCAGAGGGGCGACCGTCGGCACCGCGGCCGCTCGGACCGAGGAGACGACCGACCTGCGCCCGGACGCGCGCGAGGTGGCGGTCGTACAGCGTTCGGAACGCGCGGCGGTCACCGTCGGCGGCGCGCGACGCGAGTGAGCTGTCATCCTCGGTCACGGGTTGTCTCAGCGGGAACGTCGACATGGGAGGTCAGGCGGGTGAGAGCCTAGCAGAGCGGAGGGCGGAGCGCGCTCAGTCAGCGACGCGGCAGGTGCCGTCGACGCACGCCTCGCCGTCGAAGCAGTCGGACGTGCGGGCGCAAGCGCGGTCTGGGTCTGCGACGCAGCCGCCGAAGCGGCACGACTCGGCGTCGCCGCAGTCGCCGTCGCAGACACACGCTGCGCGGCACGTCGCGTCGATGCAGACGCCGCCGCCCGCGCAGTCGGCCGACCGAACGCACTCGACCGGCGGCGGCGCGTCGTCGGAGACCACACACACACCGTCGGCACACACACGACCCGCCCCGCACTGTTCGTCGACGGTGCACTCCGCGACGCAGGCGCCGTCGACGCAGGCGCCGGTAGTGCAGTCCGACGAGCGCAAACAGTCGGGCTCGGTGCCCGAGCCTCCGGAGCCGCTCCCGCTGCCGCCCGACCCGCTACCGCTACCGACAGACCCACCGGCGTCGACGTCGGTGACACCACCACCGGACCCGCTGCCTCCGGACCCACTGCCACCGGACCCGCTCCCGCCTGCGTCGGAGCCGCCAGAACCGCCGCCCGTGTCCGAGCCACCCGAACCGCCGCCGCTCGCGTCGGTCGACGTGTCGGAGTCGGCGCCCGACGAAGGGTGTGTCCAGTGCGGGCCGCTGCCGAAGTCGTCCATGCAGCGGTCGACGCAGGCGAGCGACTCGCACGCGTCGATGCAGTCTTCGAGGGGCTGCGAGCAGTAGTCCTCATAGGTGCAGGCACCCATGAGCAGGCCGGTGGCGAGTAGGAGCATCTTGTTCATCGGGATCTCTCCGCTTTGGGGGAACGAGACGTTCGTCGCGGAGGTCGCGCGGATTTGTGCACGGCGTGCGATTTCGGCGTCGCCGACCACGAAATCGCGGCGTCCGCGGCTGGCGCGAGGCGGCGCGACCGGTTGCGCAGAGGGACAGTGCGACGTCGCTGCGGCTGGGCCGCGGGCGCTCGCAGCGATGCCCTTGCGGGTTGATCGGCGATCCCACTGGATCACGCGTTCCCTTCGCTGTGGCCCAGACGCACGCGGCGGTCCGACGCCCCGAGGCCCACCCGCCCGAGGGTAGTGCACCGCCCGCCCGCCACCGCCCACCCCCACCGGCCCGCCCGAGGGCAGTGCACCTGAACCACCGCCCACCCGCCACAACCACCGCCCACCCGCCCGAGGGCAGTGCACCCCGCCACAACCACCGCCCACCCCACCGCCCACCCGCCCGAGGGCAGTGCACCTGAACGAGCCACGGGGTCGGCTGTACCGCCTGCCTCCCGGCGCCGCTCGCAGGTTCTCGCGCCAACTCGCGCCCGCCGAACGGCCGACGAGCCATCGCACTCAACTACCACGCGTCCGCACGCAACGAGTGTGCCTACTCTGGGCGCACCGATCCACTGCGCCTCGCGGCGCCGCGGCTCCCTCCGACGGTTTGGACCTGACGCGGCGCGGTCAGCCGACGGCGGCCCCGGCGAATCGAGGCAGCCACCAGGTTCCGAGCGGAAACACGGCCTTCAGCCCCGCGCGCCAGTCCTTTAGCGCCGCGTAGTAGCTCTCTCGAAACGCCTGAAGCGCGCGGATCGCGGCGATCCGCTCTCGCTTCACGCGGGCCGCGATGGTCGGACGCAGCCGAAACCACTCTTCGAACTTGGTGGTTTGGCGGCCGAGCGCGGCTTGGCGGCAGCGGTCGGCGCCCATGACAGCGCGATCCTCCGCCTTTCGCTTGGCACGGAGCTTCTGCTCCTCCGCGCGCAGGTTCTCCTCCAGAAGCGCGACGTAGCCGTCGCGACCGAGGTGCGCGAACTCGGGTGGGACCTCGAAGCGCAGCTCCACAGACTCCTGCATCGACCCGCTGTCGCGGAAGAAGAAGTCCGGCCGCTTCGCCGTGATCGTCGTTCCGATGTCGCGCGGGCGGATGAGCAACCCGGGGTAGTCGGTCGCCCGATTCACCAGGTCCGCGGCGACCGGGTTGGCCGCAATGTAGATGAGGCGTCGCATCAAGTCGTCCGGGGACTCAGGGCGCAGCAGGTGGTAGCCGTCGCCCGACCAGAACTTGTCGTCCATGCCCTGCTCGGCGTTCAGCGCGCGCGCCAGCAGCGAGTTCACGTACTGGATGAACTCGGGGAGCCGGCCGTCGGTGTCTCTCCCCGCGAGGTGGTAGTGCGTGGTCATCGCGACCATCGCATACAGCGTGATGTTGTACCGCGCCGCCGCCACCCCGACGATGTACAGGATCGCGTTCTTGATGGCCGGCGTGGGCAGCAGCCGGAAGGTGCGCGCGAACGTGCGCGTGCAGACTTCGAAGTTCGTGTTCGGGAGGATCTGTCGCGGCGGGGTCATCGGGCGGCTCCGGTGTCGGGCCGCCCCTCTTCGGCGTCGGGGCGCGGTCGGTGCGTTGGCGACCTCGAAACTACCTTCGGGCGGGCTGACCGGGCTGACCCGGGGGGCGACCCTCGAAACTACCTTCGGGCGGGCTGACCGCGTACTGGATGGGCGGGCTGACCGGGAAACTACCTTCGGGCGGGCTGACCGGGCCGACCCGGCGCGGGCTGGGAAACTACCTTCGGGCGGGCTGACCGGGCCGACCCGGCGCGTTCTCGCTGCTCCTCCGCCTCACACCGCGCCCTCCGCACCCCGAAGCCGCGGATACAGCGCCCGCGCGACGTACTCGCTCAGAACGCGCAACATCGCGTCGTCTGAGAGGACCTTGTCGACGAACTGCTCGTTCTTGCCGTGTCGGCTCACGAGCGCGTCTTCTACCAGTCTGTCTACCGCGAGCCCGAACTTCGCTTCCGTGTTTGCTCTCGCCGCCGCAGAGACGTACGGATCGCGCGCTAGGTCTTCCTTGATGGCCTCGACGATCAGCAGGTCGGCCGGCTGCCACTCCGTGCCGAACCGTTCGTTGAAGAGGCCGAGCAGCTCCGATAGCGGGCCGAGCACGAGCTCGGCTTGGCGCGTTCCGGTCGCCGTGGGGCCGCTCACCGTCGCGTTGGCGCCCTTCTGCAGCTCGATGTCCCCCTCGGCGATGCGCTGAAGTCGGTAGTACTCGAGCGCCACGTCGTCTTCGAGGCGCACGCGTGGGGGGCCCGACTGCGTTTGGCGGAGGAGGCGGAGCAGGAAGCGGACGTAGACGTACCTCTTCTCGAGCTCGGCGTCCGTGAACGTGATGACCTGGCCCAGGAACGAGTAGAGGTTCACGAGCGCAGAGGCGGTCTTCTTGAAGTCGTCTTGATCGTCGTCGTCGAGCGCGACGTAGCGGTCGCGCGCGGGATTCAGCGCCGTCGTGAGCTGCGCGTGGTCGTCGGGCTTGCGCTTCGGGTCGAAGAACGTGCGCGCGAAGCGTTCGACCTCGGCGTCGACGTAGACGCGCGTGGCGTCGAGCTTCGCCGACAGCTCGTAGAGCCGCTGCGGATCCACGTCCTCGTCGATCGCGGTCGCCTCGAAGAACGGCTGAAAGCTGTTGAGGATGTCTTCGCGGTCATTGACGAAGTCGAGGACGAACGTGTGGGTCTTGCCGGGCATCGTGCGGTTCAGGCGCGACAGCGTCTGGACCGCCTGAACGCCGGCGAGCTTCTTGTCGACGTACATCGCGACGAGCTTGGGTTGGTCGAAGCCCGTTTGGTATTTGTTTGCGACGATCAGCACGTTGAACGCCGACGAGTCGAGGGCCTCCGCGATGTCGCCCAGCTTCGGCGGGTTCATGCTCCCCTCGGTGACCGCCTCTGGGAAGTCGGGGTCGCGGACCTCGCCGGAGAACGCGACGAGGCACGCGACGTCAGCGTAGCCCTTCTCGGCGAGGTAGGCGTCGAACGCGCGCTTGTATCGCGTGGCGTGGAGCCGTGACGAGGTGACGACCATGGCCTTGGCCTTGCCGCCGAGCTCCGGGAGGACGTGCGCGCGAAAGTGCTCGACGATGATCTCGGTCTTCTGGGCGATGTTGTGTGGGTGCAGGCTGACGAAGCGCGCGAGGGCGGCTGCGGCTTCACGCTTGGGGAGCTCGGGGTCTTCGGCGACCTTCTTTACGAGGCGGTAGTAGGCGGTCCAGGTCTGGTAGCCCTTGAGGACGTCGAGGATGAACCCCTCCTCGATGGCCTGACGCATCGAGTAGAGGTCGAACGGGGCCGGCTTTCCGTCGGCGTCGGTGTAGCCGAACAGCTTCAGCGTCTTGAACTTCGGGGTCGCCGTGAACGCGAAGTAGCTGATGTTGGGTCGCCGGCCGCGAAGCAGCGCTGCACGGAGCGCGAGTTGGTCGACCGGTGTCGGGTCGTCTTGCTCGTCGAGCTCGGCTTGGAGCTGCGCCTCGAGGTCCGAGCCCGACAGGAGCTCCCTGACGGCGTCGGCCATCTCGCCGGACTGCGAAGAGTGGGCCTCGTCTACGATGACCGCGTAGCGGCGGTCTGGGAGTGCGGCGATCTTGTCGGCGATGAAACCAAACTTGTGGATGGTGCTGATGATGATCGGCGATCCGGTCGCGAGCGAGTCGGCG
>JACKDJ010000051.1 GCA_020633625.1 Myxococcales bacterium | reverse complement strand
GGGTAGTGGGTACAGCCGAGCACGACCGCGTCGACAGGACCCGACGCGAGCAGCGAACCGATGTACGTGTCTGCCACCTGCCGCGGGACCGGGCCCGAGGTCCAGCCATCTTCCGCCAGAGGCACGAAGAGGGGGCACGGCTGCTGGGCGATCTCGACGGTCGCTCCGGCACGCTCGAGGGCCCTCGGGTAGGCCATCGACGCGACGGTGCCGCGTGTCCCGAGGACGCCGATGCGGCGGAGCCCCGGGCGGGCCGCGACATCGGCAGCCGCCGGCCCGATGACGTCGACGACGGGGACGCCCGTGCGCGCCCGCACGGCTTCGAGGCCGAACGCGCTCGCGGTGTTACACGCGATGACGAGCGCCTTGGCGCCGCGCGCGAGGAGCACATCGGCGACGTTCTCCGCGTAGCGAGCAACCGTCGCTGGGCTCTTGGTGCCGTAGGGTACGCGCGCGGTGTCGCCGAGGTACAGGAACCGCTCGGTGGGGAGCGCGGCGCGCAGCGCGGCGAGCACCGTCAGGCCACCGACGCCGGAGTCGAAGACTCCGATGGGCGCGTCGGCGTTGGCGTGGGTCACGGGATGGCGATCGTGAACGCGGTGGACTGGACGAGACCGCCGCCATCGGCGCAGAGCGGGTCGACGATCTGCGAGACCGAGACGGTCATCGTGCACTCTTCGCGCACGCCCACCGGTCCGATACTGAAGAAGCCGCCGGGGCCGGTGAGCCCGAAGCGGAAGTTCGGGATCCAGCGCGAGAAGTCGATCCCGCCTTGCTCACCGCCGACGGGCACACCGCCGGAGTAGTACTGCTCGATCTGCTCTGGCGAGAACACACCGAAGCGGCCACCGGAGTCGTCCTCGGTCGACTCGGTCTCCACGACGCTGCAGGTGTTCGCGACGGAGAACGTCGCGAACCGCGGGAGGGAGTTCCCGTTCGCGTCACGCGGTCGCCAGATGAGGGTGCCGGGGCTGGTGAGGCGGGGGGTTGAGACGGGGACCTCGGTCGACGACCCGGCCGGTCGGAACCGGAAGTCGGCGAGCGATCCTGCCCACGGACCGACGTAGAGCACGTGGGTCGTGGTCCAGATGGTGGTGTTCGAGTCCCAGACCTCGTTGGGAGCGTCCCAGCTTCCGTTCGCGGGCCGGCCAGCGAACGCAACGTCACGGAAGGCCTCGTGGGTCCCCTCGTTGAAGTCTCCGCTGTCGTCGGCGTCGACGAAGGGCTCGCCGATGTCGACAAAGATCTCGCCGGCGTCGTAGCGGCCGTTGCCGTTCTCGTCCCGGAAGTCCTCCATGCCGCTGGTCATCGCGATGATGGTCACGAGCGCGTCGCGCGGGTTCACGGTGCCGTCGACACCGGTCACCGAGGGCTCGGCGCCAATCGGGGTGACGTCTTGCGGCGGCGAGCCGGCGACCCAGAACGGCACGCTGACGAAGCCGTCGGCACCGGTCGTGCCGACGCCGCCGATCGAGCCAGCCTCGGTAGTGAACACGACCTCCGCTCCCTGGACGGGGTTGTTGAACACATCGATGACGTGCGCGGTGCAGACGATGTCGCAGGCCGAGAGGACCTGATCGCCGAGTCGGTCGAGGTACGCCCCGACCGCCCCAGACGAGCACGAGGCGGTGATCTGGCGCGCGGTCGCGCCGCCGCCCGTGATGGACACCGGTCCAGACTGACAGCCGGCGGTCGACGCGCCGTACTCGATCTCGGCGGCGAGCTCGAGGGTGCCGGACGTCGCACCGGCGGCAAGGCCAGTTGTGACGCACGGGTCGTCCGCGGCGCCGTCGCCGTTCGCGTCCGTGCCGCTGATGAGCGCCGTCGTCGCGGTGAGGACGGCCGGAGCCGAAGAAGTCGCGATGCGGAACTTCACCGGAGTGAGCGGCGCGATGTTGCGGCCAGCGGGGTTCGAGAAGCACACGCGGACCGCCGTCGTCTCGCCGGGGCTGAGCGTCGGGATCGGGTCGAACTGGCAGACCGGCGGTGGGAAGAAGACGAGCGGCTCGACCTCGCAGTCGTCCTCGACCGTCTCTCCGTCGGAGTCGACGTAGGTGACGGTCGCCACGATGTCGGCCGTGCCGGTGGTCGTCGGCGCAAGGACGCGTGTCTCGGCCTGACCGGACGTGTCCGTGAACAGGCTCAGTTCGTCCGTACCGGAGAACAGGTCCTCGGGGTCTTCGAGGATCTCGCCCGTCCCCTCGACGACCGCGAACACCTCGGCGTCGCTGACCGGCTGGCCGGCAGCGTCGAACACCGAGAACGTCAGCGTGGCCGTCGACTCGCCGTCGGCCGGGATCGCGTCTGGCGCCACAACGCCGGTGCACCCCGACGAGAGCGCGCGGTCCGACACCGAGATCGTCACGCAACGCGAGCCGGCACCGAAGCGCTGATCGAGAAACTCTGCGCAGATCGAGAACGAGCCGTTCGAGCTCGGAGCCGTCGCGCCCAAGGTCACGCTCCCCGACGCGTCGCTCGTCGCGACGCGGATGTTCGTGCCGCCGGTGCGGAACGCCGCGCCCGGGTTCGGCTCGTCGATGTAGGCGCGCAGCAGCGTGCCCGACGGCACCGGCGCGCCCGCGCCGTCGACGGCTGTGATCGTCACCGTCGTCGACTCCAGCGGGCGCAGCGATCGCGGTGACGCGCCGACGATCACCCGCCAGTCGCCGGTCGGGGCCGGCTGGCAGTCGATCTGCGCGTCGAGCGCGCCGAACTTGCCGTCGTACAGCGCAGCGACACTCACGTTCGACGTCCCGGAACACTGCACCGTGAACTCGGCAGCGCCGACGGCGTCGGTCTCCGAGGTGCCTGTGTCGGTCGTCCCGAGGTTCACGCGCCCGTTCTGCGCCTGCATCGTCACCACCGAGCCGATCGGCGGCGGGTTCGCGTCCTGGTCGAGCACGATCACGCGCAACACCGCCTGGTCCGAGCCGTCGGCGGTCAGGGTGTACACGTTCGACGTGATGGCGAGCGTGTACTTCGAGGCCTCATCGGGCCCGCACGAGGCCGCCTGGAGCGACAGCGCGGCCAGAAGAGCGGCCGCGGAGTTCGGCACGAAGCGTCGGAGTTCCATCTGCTACCTCGAGGGGGTCGATAGCCCTACGCTCCAGACTACCGCGCCCCCCCGGTCGAAATCAAGTTCGCCCGCCCCGTCAGAACCCGATCGTGGCCGTCGCAGAGACACCGTGTCGCAGCGGCGCGATCGTCAGTCTACGCCCCGTGGTCGTGCCTACATCGGCACCATGACCGGAACGCGAGACCAGCACGAGACCGGCGCCTAGCGCAGCCGCCCCCGCCGCGGTCGCCACCGCGCCACCTGCCGTGAACTCGTAGAGCTCCTGGCACGCGCTCACGGGCCCGCTCGAGCACGTCGGCTGACCGTCCAGCGCGAGCATCGTGACCCCGCCGCCAAGAGCGAGCGCGCCCACGCCCGCCAGCACGCCGCCCACCGCCCGGTTCGCGAACGACCCCGAGCTCGGCGGACGCGACGGCGCCCTCTGCGCGACCGCGCCCGCGGACGACAGCCCCACGCGAAGATAGATCGGCCCGCGCATCGACGGCTCGAGGGCGACCTCTTCGGTGTAGGTCGTGTACCCCGGCGCTTCGACGACAATCACGAGCTGCTGGGGCGCGACCAGCAGGGTCGCTGCGCCGGTCCCCTGACGCTCGCCATTCACCGTGACGACGGCCGTCGACGGGATCGTCGAGATGTTCAGCGCGATGCCACCGCGAACAATCGCCGGCGCGGCCGGCTCCGGGGTCGGCTCGGGCTCCGGCGTCACCTCGGCCACCACGGGAGGCGGCGCGGCCGCCGGCGGAGGCTCGGGCGGGCGGCCGCTCGTCGCCGCCGGAAGCGGTGCCACACCCGCGAGCGCGGCCTCGGCCGTGAAGCCGAACGCCTCGAGCGCCTCGGCCACCGGGCAGAACGTGCAGTCGCCGGTCTGCGACGCCAGCGCACGCCCGTCGTCGAGTGCTCGCACGTCGAGTCGGAAGTCGTAGATCTCTGCCTCCGCGTTCACCGTCGCGCGCACGACGACCGACGCGGCGATTTGCTGCCCGATCTCGACCGCGCACGTCGCGTCGGCGCAGTCGGCAAGCGCGCCGAGCTCAGCCGCCGTCGGCGCGACGACCTCTGCGGCGGCGCCGCGCCCCACGCTATCGCGGAGCTGGGCCTCGAAGGCCTCGCGGTCCGCGGGTCCGAGCTCCCCGGAGTACTCCGTCGGCAACACCACGACCTGAGCCGCTGCTCCAACAGGCGCGCAGAGGCTTAGGGCGAGGACCACGTATCTGGCGACCGAGCGCATTGCGGAACTCCGGGACGGTTCGGTGTGCGGGAGTGTACCCCCGCCTCCGCGCGAGCTTCAAGCCCGTCTTTGGTGCGGCCGTCGGAGCGCGGCGCGCGCGCTCACCGACACGCGGGGTTCACCAGGCAGGGAAGCGGCACGCGCCGTGCGCGATGTGCTCTTCGAAATCGGCCCGGAACTTCTTGAGGTACCCGCGGATCGGCATCGCCATCGCGTCGCCGAGCGGACAGATCGTGTTCCCCTCGACGTTGTCACAGATCTCGAGGAGCAGATCGAGGTCCTCTCTCTTCGCGTGGCCGGCCTCGATCGCGTCGAGGATCTTTGCCACCCAGCCGGTGCCCTCGCGGCACGGCGTGCACTGCCCACACGACTCGTGGTGGTAAAAGTGCGCCGTGCGTGCGGCCATTCGCACGAGGCAGACGTCGTCGGGGATGACGATGACACCGCCCGTCCCGAACATCGTCCCCTTCTCGCGCATCTGGTCGAAGTCCATCCCGACGTCGAGCTCGTCGGCCGACAGCGGCGGGCACGAAGAGCCCCCCGGGATGACGGCCTTGAGCTTGCGGCCGTCGCGCATGCCGCCGCCGTACTCGTCAGAGAAGATGAAGTCGCGCAGTGAGACGCCCGAGGGCGCCTCGTAGCAGCCGGGGCGGCGCACGGCGCCCGAGATCTGGACCAGCTTCGGCCCGCCGTTCTTGTCGGAGCCGGCCGCCGCGAACCAGTCGCCGCCCCGCTCGAGGATCGTCGGCAGGCAGGCGATGGTCTCGACGTTGTTCACGACCGTCGGGCAGCCGAACAGGCCGACCACGGCGGGGAACGGGGGCTTCAGGCGGGGCTGGCCCGCCTTGCCCTCGAGCGACTCGATCATCGCGGTCTCTTCGCCGCAGACATACGCGCCGGCTCCGCGGTGAACGTAGATGTCGAAGTCGAAGCCGTCGCGGCCGAGGATCCGCTTGCCGAGGAGGTTCGCCGCGTAGAGCTCGTCGATCGCGGCGTCGAGTCTCTGCGCGCCGAGCTTCATCTCACCGCGGATGTAGATGTACGCGGCGCGCAGGCCGAGAGTCCATCCCGCGATCAGGCAGCCCTCGAGCAGCCGATGCGGGTCCAGCTCCATGATGAACCGGTCCTTGAACGTCCCGGGCTCGCCCTCGTCGGCGTTGATCGCGAGGTACTTCGGGACGTCGGACTCACGCGGGAGAAAGCCCCACTTGATGCCGGTCGGGAAGCCCGCGCCGCCGCGACCGCGCAGGTTCGAGCGCTTGACCTCGTCGATGATCGCCGCGCCGTCCATCGACAGCGCCTTTCGCAGGCTCTGATAGCCGCCGCGTTGCTCGTAGACCGGGCGCGTGTGGGCGCCAGAGACGGTCCAGTTCGCGGAGAGGATGCGCTCCATGAGGATCCGGTGGTGGGGTCACTCGAGGCTGTCGAGCAGCGCGTCGATCTTCTCGGGGGTCAGAAACTCGTGGTACTCGCTGTTCACCTGCAGCAGCGGAGCGTGCCCGCAGCCGGCGAGGCACTCGGCCTCTGCGTAGCTGAACCGTCCGTCGGGCGTCACGTCGCCGGGCTCCACCCCGAGCCGGTCACGAAGGTGCCGCAGCACCTCGTAGCCGCCCATCATGCAGCACGGCACAGACGTGCACACCTCCAGGTGGTGGCGCCCGTGCGGCCGCTTGAAGAACATCGTGTAGAACGTCGCGACCTGAAACACCTTGCTCGGCGGGAGGTCCAGTCGCGACGCGACGTACTCCATCGCCTCGACCGAGAGGTAGCCGAACTCCTCCTGCGCGAGGCGCAGCGTCGGGAGCAGCGCCGCCCGCGGGTTCGGGTACTTCGCCAGCGTCGCCGCGAAGGCCTTCTCTGTCGCGCTGGAAAACGCCAGTTCCGTCGTCGCCGAGCTCGTCATCGTGCCTACGCCCTCGTTCGGTCCGCGCGCGGCCGCACGGCGCCGCGGACACTAGTTTTGCCGACCGGACCGGTCAAGCGGCCGCGCCGCGCGAGCGCCCCTGCACCTGCACCGCCCAGAAGTCGCCCGAGCGGAGCGCCGCCACAAGGTCGGCCTGCGTCGCCACCGGGCGGCCGAACAGCGTCAGCCACCCCGGCGCCTGCGCGCCACCGCGGCGAGCCGTCCCGCCGAAGCCGGGCAGCGCGCTCTTCGCGACCGCCTCGAGCGCCACGCGGTTCGCGCGCTCGTCGGCCGCGTCCGTCCCCAGCTCGACGCCAGCGACCCCGCCGAGCGCGAACATCCGGTCGCGCGGCGCAGCGCGGCGGTTGCGGTCGTACGGGTGCGACAAGAGCACGACACCGTCGTTGGCCGCGGCGAACGCGACCACGGTCGAGAGCTCGGGCACGCCGAGCGCCGTCAGCTCGCGCCACTCCTCGCGTGTCATCACCGGGTCGAGGTCGGAGACGAACAGCAGCACGTCCCCCGTGCGCGTCGGCAGCTCCACGCCAACCAGCAGCGGGAACCCGTACGCGCCGCTCACCGCCGCCGCCGCCGTCGCGGCAGACCGCTCGCGGTCCACCACGCACGCGGCGTCGAGTCCTCGCGACCGCGCGCCGTCCACGACCGCGTCGAGCGTCGGCCCGCCGGTGAGCTGAGTGTATGCGTGGAGGTCGAGGAGCATCGGGGCACCCGGGGTTGAGGCGGCCGCCTGCGTAGCACCGCCGGCGCAGGCTGTAAACCAGACGGAACCGGCCGCGCACGACCTGCTCGGCCCGGCGCGCACGACCCGATCCGACCGATTCTCAGATCACGCCGCGACGCTCCTGGTCGCGCTCGATCGAGCGGAACAGCGCACCGAAGTTCCCCTCGCCGAACGACAGGTGGTTCCGGCGCTGAATCAGCTCCACGAAGATGGGCCCCAGCAGGTTCTTCGTGAAGATCTGCAGAAGGTAGCCCTCGTCGTCGCCGTCGACCAGGACCTGGTGGTCGACGATCCGCTCCCGCGACTCCGTCACGTTCGGCACCCGGTCGAACACGGAGTCGTAGTACGTCGCGTCGATGTCGAGGAAGTCCACGCTCCGGCCGCGCATCGCGTCGAGCGAGCCCAGCAGGTCGTCGGTCAGGAACGCGAGGTGCTGGATCCCGGGGCCGTTGTACTCGCGCAGGTACTCCTCGATCTGCGACTTGCTGTCGGTCCCCTCGTTGATCGGGATGCAGAACGAGCCGTCCGGAGACCGAAGCGCGAACGAGTACAGCCCCGTCTTCGCGCCGCGGATGTCGAAGTGCCGCACCTCCGTGAAGCCGAAGACACGCTCGTAGAAGTCCGCCCACTGCCGCAGCGTCCCCTTCTCGACGTTGTTGGTCAGGTGGTCGACCGCCACGAAACCGCAGCCCGGCCCCACCTCCTCGCCGGTCGCCTCGAAGCGCGCATCGAACACGGTCGCAGCGCCGCCGTCGCGCCCGCTCCAGCGATCGACGAAGTAGATCAGCGAGTCGCCGACACCGTAGATCGCCGGCACGTCGACCGACAGAGTCGCGCGGCCCATGTACCCGCGCGCGCCCCGCCGAAGCGCCTCGTCGTACGCCGCGCGCGCATCATCGACGCGGAAGCCCAGCGCCGAGATCGACGGACCGTGCATCGACTGGAACTGGTCGGCGAACGACCCCGGCTCGGCCGCGACCAGCGCCCGGATCTCGCCCTGGCGCCACAGCTCGATGCGCTGCGCCCGATGACGCCGCTCGCGCGAGAAGCCAAAGTCGCGCAGCAGCGACCCGATCCGGTTCAGGTCGCGGTCCGCGAACTCGACGAAGTCAATCCCACGCATCCCCAACGGGTTCTTCGGCTCAACCATCGCGCTCTCTCCGTGTGTGGCGCGCCGCACGGCGCCGCCGATCGTCGTAGCGGCGCACGCGCGCCGGCTCGTCCAGTCGGTGGTCCGCTCCTACAAGCCGCGTGCCAGCGCGCCGCGAGGGCGCCGACGCCCCGATCTCGCGGACCCTCCCGCGTGGACTGTTCGGTACCACACACACACCGGTGCGATCGCGCCCTCCCTCCCGGAACCGCGAAATTCGGCGCATCGTGGCGCGCGCGAGTACCGCCGCGACGCACGTCGTGCTATCAGCACGCCGACTCGCGCCCCGCTCGTGCCATGCGAACTCGCCGCCCCGCTCTCCTCGCGCTCGCCTGCCTCCTCGCCGCCTGCGGTGCTGACCCCAGCGGCCCGTCCGGCGGCAACTCCGCCGACACCGCGCGCGACGACTCGGGCGGAGGCGGCACCACGACCGACGCCGACGACTCCGACCCCGCGGCAGATGCAGACGTGCGGCCGGGGTTCGATGTGATCCCGAACGTCGACGTCGACGCGGACGCGGTCTGCGACGACTTCGGCTGCCCGTGCGACGACGAACGTGACTGCATCGGTGGCTACTGCATTCGCGCGGGAAGCGGCGGCGAGCGCGTCTGTACGGGCCCCTGCGCCGGAACCTGTCCGATAGATGGCTGGGTCTGCACGACGCTCGCCCAGGACAGCCTGGATACGGTCGCGATCTGCCTTCCCGACAACGACCCTTACTGCTCGCCATGCTCGCGCGACCTCGACTGCGGCAGCACGCAGGCGCTGTGCCTGGATCAGGCCGACGGCCGCTTCTGCGCTCCGCCGTGCATCGGCGACGGCGAGCTCTGCCCCGCCGGCGCGCGCTGCGACACGTACTTCGTCGGCGACGACCCCTTCCGCGTCTGTGTCCCCGACCAGGGCGTCTGCGCCGGCTGCGTCGATCTCGATGGCGACGGCTACGGTCTGGGACCGGCCTGCATCGACGTCGACTGCGACGACAACGAGCCCGGCGTGTACCTCGGCGCCCCCGAGCTCTGCGACCGCGCCGACAACGATTGCGACGACGCGATCGACGAGGGCTTCGCGCTCGACACCGATCCGAGCAACTGCGGCGGCTGCGGCAACGCCTGCGATAGCGGGACCAGCACGTCGGCGTGCGAGGCCGGACTCTGCGTCGTCGACACGTGCAACGCCGGGCGCGTCGACTGCGACGGCGACGCCGCGAACGGCTGCGAGCGCGCGACGAGCTCGCTGAACGCCTGTGGCGGATGTGCCGCTCTCCCCGAAGCCGTCGGGCTCCCGTGCGGCTCATGCGGCACGGGAGAGTGGGCTGCGACGGGACCGACGCCGTGGTCTGCGACGGCGACGAGGGCGCCGCCGCCGTAAACGACTGCGGCGGCTGTCTCAGCCTCGCCGGCGCCCCGGGCGACGCGTGCGGCGTCTGCGACACCGGCCTGTGGGCGTGCGACGGCGACGACCGCGTCGCGTGCGCGGGTGACCAGGGCGACGACGCGCTCAACGCGTGTGGAGGCTGCCGCGAGCTGACCAGCGCGCCGGGCGACGCGTGCGGCGCTTGCGGCTCGGGGACCGTCGTCTGCAACGGGCCCAACGCCACACAGTGTGTCGGCGACCGCGGCGCCGCGGCCCGGAACCGCTGCGGCGGCTGCGAGACGCTCGAGCACGCGCCCGGCGACGTCTGTGGGGCCTGCGCGACCGGCACGTGGACCTGCGATGGAGAGGACACCGTCTACTGCGAAGGCGACGGCGGATCCGGCGCTCTGAACGCGTGCGGCGGCTGTGGCGCGCTCGCCGGCGCCGTCGGCGACGCGTGCGGCACCTGTGGCAGCGGCGCGCTGGCCTGCTCCGGCGTCGCGCTCGCGTGCGTCGGAGACCGCGGCGACGCCGCACGCAACGCCTGCGGCGGCTGCACCGCGCTCGTCGCGACCATCGGCGATTCGTGCGGCCCGTGCGACGACGGCGAGATCGTCTGCAACGGACTCAACGCGACCACGTGCAACGGCGCGTCGCGCGACTCCGACGGTGACGGCGTCTGCGACCCCTCCGACATCTGCCCTGGCTTCGACGACCGCATGGACCGCGATGGTGACGGCGCGCCCGACCGCTGCGATCTCTGCCCCGACGACAACCCGAACGACTCCGACGGCGATGGGACCTGCGACAGCGTCGACCGCTGCCCGGGCTCCGACGACCGCCTCGACAACGACTTCGACGGGGTCCCCAACGGCTGCGACCTGTGCCGCGGCAACGATGACACGCTCGACGCAGACCTCGACGGCGTCCCAGACGCGTGCGACTGCGACACCGGAATCTGCTCCGCCAACGCGAGCTGCGGCGAAGCCTCCAGCGGGGTCGTCTGCAACTGCAACACCGGGTGGGAGGGCGACGGCCGGACCTGCACCGACGTCGACGAGTGTGCGCGGAACACCGACGACTGCGCCCCGGTCGCAGCGTGCACCAACAACCCCGGGAGCTGGAGCTGCGCGTGTCCGTCGGGGTGGACCGGCGACGGCCGAACCTGCGATTGCCCCCCGGCACGCGCCAGCGCCGAAGCCGTGCCCTACGCGTTCCTGCCGTCCGTCACGCTCGCGACCCGCAGCCTCTATGACGACGAGACGTGGGGCCCGATCGACATCGGCTTCCCGTTCACCTTCTTCGGCAGCGAGCGGAACCAAGTCTGGCTCTCGAGCAACGGGTTTCTGGCCTTCTCGCCGCAAGGAACCGGATGCTGCGACTCGCAAGCGGTGCCGAACAGCAGTACGCCGAACGACCTGATCGCTGCCTGGTGGGAGGACCTCAACCCGGAGAGCGGCGGGACGATCGGCTACGCCACGCTGGGCAGCGCGCCAAACCGCGTGTTCGTCGCCGAGTGGCGGTCAGTGCCGATCTACGGGTATCCGTCGCGGCGGGTCACCTCGCAGATCCTGCTCTACGAGGCGACCGACGAGATTATCGTCTCCTGCGTCGACTGCCAGTCGCCACCCGACGCGGCACTAATCGGTGTCGAGAACCCGAGCGGCACGCTCGGTGTGACCGCCTACCGCTCTACGGCCGCCCTCACGTCGACCAGCTACTCGATCCGCACCTGCGCGCCGTAGCCGCTGCGACCACCACACCCGCGCGCGGCGCGGGGTGGTGGTCGCGGCTCCGTCTCAGCCCTTCGCGTACCAGGCGGCGACGCGCGGGTGCGCCGCGACGGCCTCGCAGAGGCGCACGAGCGCTGGCTGCGCTTCGAAGATCGAGCCCGGGATGTAGTCGATCCGGCCCGCGAGGAAGCCGCGCACGAAGACCGCGAGCTTCAGGTCCACGACGTTCAGCGTGTCGCCCTCGACGAACGGCCCCTTGATCTCCGGCGCGACGGCGGCCGCCCAGCGCGGCGCGTACGTCTCGGCGATCGGCGCACGCGCCGACTTCTTCACGTCGTCGGGTGCAAACATCGTCGGGTCGAGCTTCGCGCGGAAGTCCTCGACGGCGCCCATCAGCGCCTCGTGCCGCGCGGCGGCGAACGGGTCGGACGGGTGCAGCCCGTTGGTGCGGCCGATGTACGTGAGGATCGCGTTGGACTGCGTGATCGTCCCCTTGCCGGGGACCTCGAGCGCGGGCAGGCAGCCGAACGCGAACTCGCACTTGCGCTCCGGCCAGGTCGCCCCGGGGATGCGGTCGTCGGTGAACGGGACGTTCGCGATGAAGTAGGCAAGGCGGGCGTCTTCGCCGCGGCCGCCGGGGAAGTCGAAGTACGAGAGCTTGGGGAGAGTCATGGCGCGTCCTCGTGGTGAGTGTGGCGTGGCGCCACCTCTATCGGCCCCGGTGTTGCCGTGCGCAAGGTCCCCGTCGCGTTCCCGCGGCTTGGGCGGGGTACGAGCCCTCGCGGTCACCTACGACGCGCCGACCAGTCGCATCAGCTCGTCGAGAGACACGACGCTCGCCTCGCCCGTCCCGTCGAGCAACGCATCGACGAGCTCGCGCTTCGTCGAGTGCAGCTCGAGGATGGCCTCCTCGACGGTCTCGAGCGCGACGACGCGAACGACAGTCACCTTCTGCGTCTGCCCGATGCGGTGGGCGCGGTCCGTCGCCTGATCCTCGACCGCGGGGTTCCACCAGGGGTCGAGGTGGATCACCGTGTCGGCGGCGGTGAGGTTGAGCCCGGCGCCGCCCGCCTTGAGCGAGAGCAGAAACACGTCGACGTCGCCTGCCTGGAACTCGTCGACGAGCTGCCGCCGCTTCGCCGCCGGCGTGGACCCGTCGAGCCGCAGCCACCGCAGCCCCGCCGCGGTGAGTCCGGGCTCGACGAGGTCGAGCAGCGACGTAAACTGGCTGAACACGAGCGCGCGTCGCCCTTCCTCCTTCAGCTCGCCGAGGAGCTCGGTGACAGCGAGCTGCTTGGCAGAGACCTCCGGGGCGTCGGGGTCGACCAGCCGCGCGTGGCACGCGGTCTGGCGGAGGCGTGTCAGCGCGGCGAGCGCGAGGATTCGGGCTTCGAGCGGCGACATCCCCGGGGGGCGGTTCTGTAGTAGGTCGATCGAGGACTTGCGCAGGCGGTCGTACGTGTCGCGCTCGAAGTCGCCGAGCGTCACGTCGAGCCGCGACTCGATGCGGTCGGGCAGATCGCGCGCGACGTCGCGCTTGAGGCGTCGCAGGATCAGCGGCCGCATCAGCGCGCCGAGGGCCGTTCGCGCGTGTGTGTCGCCGTCGCGCTCGATCGGGATCGCGAAGCGCTCGCGGAAGTCTTCGTACGAGCCCAGGTAGCCGGGAGCGATGCTGCGAAACAAGCTCCACGCCTCGGTGGAGCGGTTCTCGACGGGGGTCCCGGTCAGCGCGACGACAAAGTCGGCCTCGAGGCCGTGCACGGCGCGCGCGCGGCGCGTCGTGTGGTTCTTCAGCGCCTGCGCCTCGTCGATGACCACCGTGTTCCAGACCCCCTCGAAGCGCGTCGGGTACAGCGCGAGCAGGTCGTAGCTGACGATCATGATGTCGCTCGCGCCGAGCTTCGGAAGCTCGGCGTCGCGTCCGGTGTATGTCGCGACGCGGAGCGAGGGAGCAAACCGCGCGCACTCTCGCTCCCAGTTGAACGCGACCGACGTTGGACAAACAACGAGCGCACGCCCGCCGCGTGCGCGCTGGAGCAGCAACGCGATCGCCTGCACGGTCTTGCCGAGCCCCATGTCGTCGGCGAGACACGCACCGGTCGACCAGTGAGCGGTGCGAACGAGCCACTCGTAGCCTTCGCGCTGGTACGGCCGAAGCTGGGCCTTGAGCCCTCTCGGCGCGCGCACCGTGAGGGTCGCCGCCTCGCGAACGCGGGTCGTGAGCTCTCGCCACCGAGTGGGCGCCTCGACCTCGACGCCGGACTGCTCCAGGGAGTCGAAGAGCGCCGCGTGGAGCGGGCTCAGCTTCTCCTTCGCCTTGCCGGTCGTGACACGCGCTAGGGCTCTCAGCGCGTTGGCGAACTCGTCTGGCAGCGTGGCCCACGTGTTGTCATCGAGCTTCACGCTCCGACGTCGCTCGCGGATCGCTGCCAGCAGCTCGGCGAGCGGGACGACGGCGCCGTCCACCTCGAGGCCGCCGCTCGCGCCAAACCAATCACGCCCCGACGAGAGCTGGAGCTTGAGTGAGTCGAACGACGCCGCCCTCGATGTCACGGGCGATCCGATCCATCGCACCTCGACGCCGGCGTCGCGCGCGCGTCCGAGCTGCGCCAGCACCTCATCGGCGTCGCTGCACGACCAGAACATCTCGGGCCCGTCGTCTTGAAGTGGCGCATTGGTGCGCAGCGCCGCCGCGGCGCAGGCGTCGAGCTCGGACCGGAGGCTGCGATCGACGAGCGCCAGCTCACCGTCGACGGTCCAGAAGAACTGCTCCGGCGGCTCCCCCGGAGTACGGACCGCCGCGCCCGGAGCCGGGCAGACCACCCACGAGAACACGATCCCCTGCAGGTCGCCTGGCGTCGCCACGGCAGAGGGGCGCGAGGCCACCAGGATCGGCTCGCACGCTCCGGGCACGATCCGGTCGCTCAGAGCCGGGTCAATCGCGAGCGGGAGGTCTACAGCGCGCGCGAGCGACGCTCCGATCTCCGGGATCGCTTCTCGCGGGACGCCCGTGACCCGCGCAGTTCCCCCTTCGACCATCCGCACGAGCCGCCGATCCACACGCCCGACGTAGAGCACGTCGTCCGCGAAAGCGGCGGCGACAGTGCTGGTTGGGCCGAAGTGCATCGTGGGGCTCGCCTGCCGCAGGAAGTGTGACGGCTCGAGCGCGACTCTGCCGAGCATCACACGGAGCCCGGCCAGCTGGTCGGACTCGGACGCGAGGTCGAGGCGGGCGTCTGCTCGAACCACGGGCGACGGCGTCTGAGCGGCGTCGACGAAGACGTTGGCGGCTCCGCCGAGTTGGAGCAACACACGTCCACTCTCTTCGGGCGAGAGCCTCGTGCGCATGAAGTTGTGCTGGCGCGCCTCGAATGCTTGGAAGTAGAGGTCGAGCGCCACGCGCTGCTGCGGCGGCAGACTTCCGCCGGCATCGATCTTGTGAAGCTCAGCGCTCGTTGCCAGCCGCACCGACAGCCGGGTGCCGCGCTTCAGCTGCTTCTCTCGGAGCGCCAGGGCGTGCAGCACTCCGGAGTCGGACTCGAATCGCCATCCGAGCGCGGGGAGGTCGTCGGGCGCCTGATGTAGCGCGTCGTCGAGTGACGCGACGGCACGCTCCCAAGGCTCCAGCGCCAGCGCCGCGATCAGCTTGTCGACCTCGGGCCCCGTGATCGGTGCGGGGGCGTCCGCGAGGAGCCGCACGGCGAGGGTCACGGCGTGGTATCCGGCCTCGCAAGAGCGCCCTCGACCGCAATCGCATAAGACGGAGACCGTCGACGAGGCGTCGTGGAAGTAGACCGTCGCGGTGCGCCCGTTGCATCGCGGTGTCGGGTCGAAGGCGACGCGGAACGCAGTCGCAGAGGGGGCAGGCAAGAGCCGCAGCTCCGGCGCAGGACGGAGCCCGTACTCGCGGTGCAGCGTCCTCCAAAGCGCCAGCGTGCGCTCGTACCAGGGCGCGAGGGTGGAGGACTCCGGGGGAGGCAGCGCCTGGATCGCCTCCATCGCCGCGTCGCGCCGAGCCATCGCACCGCGGCCGGCTTCGACGACAAGCGCCGCGACGGCCGGCGCCAGGACCTTCGCGGTGTAGCCCGATCTCCCCGAGAGGACCTGCGACGCCGGCTCATACGCCAGATAGGCGAGTCCCGGAGACAGCTGCGTGCCGGCAAGCACGGCGAGCTCGCGGAGCGTGAGCGCCTGGATCCCCGTCAGACCGTTCTCGAACACCCACAGGTCGACGCTCGGCCCGTCCGTCGGCGCCGGCGGCGACGGCGGGGGCGGGGGTGACGCCGGCTCCTTCGACGGAGTGTTTGCGCGCTTGAGCCCGCGTTTCCCGGCGACGGCCTTCTCCGGCGCGTCGCCGCGCTCCGTCCGCGTCGGCCTCGCGGCCAACATCGAGTTCCCCCACGCGAGCGCCGTCGCGGCGACGTGCTCGCAGACAGCTCCGCCCCCGCAGTCGCATCTCCCCGAGATCGTCGCTGCCTCGGTCCATTGCGCGCTCACCAGCGTCGCGGCGCCCGGGACAAGACGGTGGGTGCAGAACGCCGTCGGCGTGCCCGTAACGACGAACTCGAGCGGCGTCAGCTTTCCGCGTGTCAGCAGGTCGACACCGCGGGAGAAGGCGCGCAGGCCCCCCGGCACAGCCGTCAGCGCCTGCTCGATGGCCGTGTAGGCTTCAGTGCTGACGCGCTCGAAAGGGTTCGCCACGCTGTGCTCGCTCGGGAGTCTCGCTGCGGCTCGCCAAGGGGCGGCGCCGGACGCTGGTTCTCACGCAGAGCCGGGGGTTAGCTCGGCCCTGCGGGGGTGGCAACCGAGATTGATGGCGCCGGGGGCAATTCGCCCCGAGCTCCGCGACGACGCTGTCGTCGGTGCGCGGCAGCTCGTCCAGCGCGCGTGCCTCGCCAGACTGGCGGCCGTCGGAGGTCTCGAAGCGGTAGCCGACCACGGTACCGGTCGAGTCGTGGTCGAAGCTTGACTAAAAGAAGCACATTGACCTCATGCGTAACCATGAGTATTTAGTCAAGCATGAAGACCCCGACCGGCAAGCACGCACTGCGGCTCGTATCGGATCGGCTGGCCGAGTTGCTGGACGTTGATCCCGACGCCGTCGACGTCCGGAGCTCGTCAGCGGGCGCGGACGGAGCGGCGAGGATCGCGGTGGCGGGCTTCGAGTTCGCGGTCCATTGGCGCACCTCAGGTGTAGCGGCGACGGTGGACTCCGCGGCGGCGCTGGCCGTCGAGCGTGCTGGGGACGCGGGCGAGCAGGTGATGCCGCTGGTTGCCGTGCCCTTCATGGGTGATGTCGGCCGAGAGCGCTGCGCAGCCGCGGGCGCGGCGTGGCTCGACCTGAGCGGCAACGCGCTCATCATGGCGCCCGGTCTTCGCATCCGCGTCGAGGGCCAGCCCAACCGTTTCAAGCGTCGGGGCCGGCCATCGAGCCCATTCGCGCCCAAGAGCGCGCGCATCGCGCGGTGGCTGCTCATGCACCCTGGCGCAGCGTTCAGCCAGCGCGACGTCGCGCGAGCGACCGGGGTGGACGAGGGTTTAACGAGTCGCATCGTGTCCCGGCTGGAGGAAGACGACCTGATCGAACGTGTGGCGGGTGGCGGCATTCGGGCGCGGGACCCCGACCTTCTGCTGGACGCGTGGCGCGAGGACTACGACTTTTCGAAGCACGACATCCGCCGCGGGCACGTCGCAGCCCGTTCGGGAGAGGCGCTCGCGCGACCGCTGTGCGAGGCGTTCGGACAGGCCGGCATCGACTACGCGGCCACCGGCCTGTCTGCGGCCTGGCTGATGACCCGGTTCACTGGGTTCCGGCTGGCCACGGTGTACCTCGCGGAGCATCCCACCGACGACCTGCTGCGGGAGCTAGGCTTCCGCGAGGAAGCCACTGGGGCGAACGTCTGGCTCGTGGTTCCGAACGACGCGGGCGTGTTCCACGGGGCCGCCGAGCACCAAGCAATCCGCTGCGTCCACCCGCTACAGGTCTACCTCGACCTCCTGGCGCACCCTGAGCGAGCCAAGGAGGCCGCCGAGCACCTGCGCGCTGAGCTGTTGCGCTGGAGGAGTGATGGCTGACAAGCCGACCACCGCGGCCGGGTACACGAACGATCACGTCGGGCTCGTGCGCGCGACCTGCCTCTACGTGGCCACCAAGCTCGGCGACCTTATGGACGACCTCGTCGTCGTGGGCGGGCTCGCGCCATCGCTGCTGGTCGCACAGGACGGCCCGGTCGAAGCCCACGTGGGCACCATGGACCTGGACGTAGGCCTGACCGTGGCACTTCTCGACGAGGGGCGATACCAGACCCTCACCGAGCGGCTGCGGCGCGCGGGCTTCAGCCAGGACGAAAACGAGGACGGCAACGCAACGCGCCAGCGGTGGAAGATCACCGGCACGGCGAAGGTGACGGTGGACTTCCTCATCCAACCGACGCGGCCTGGCGATCGGGGCGGACGCCTGCGCGACATCGAGGCCGACTTCGCCGCGATCATCGCGCCCGGTCTGCACCTGGCGTTCCTGGACCGAGTTCGCGTCACCTTGTCGGGCCCCACCATCGTCGGCGAGGAGGCCACGCGCGACGTGTGGGTCTGCGGCGCGGGCGCCTTCGTCGTGCTGAAGGCCCTTGCCTTTGACCTGCGCGGCGAGAACAAGGACGCCTACGACCTGTTCTACGTCGTCCGGAACTTCGGGGCCGGCGTCGAGGATATCGCTGCCAGCCTGAGCCCCCTCCTCGAAGACGAAGCCGCCGCCGAGGCGGTGGGCATTCTGCGGCGCGACTTCCTGGCTCACAACGGCGTGGGCCCGCGCCGCGTGGCCGAGTTCCTTTCGGGTGCCTCGGACGAGGTCTTACAGGCCGACGTGGTCGGGTTCGTGGCCTTGCTGCTGCGCGCGCTCGACGAGACGTAGCGTGACGCTGAGGAGTAGCCCACTCCCTGCCTCACGAACGCGCTCCCAGCATCTGCTGCGTCACCACGGTCTGACGCGCGAACGGCGTTGGGAGCATGACCCTTGTCGCGACGTTCACGACCTCGGGTGCCCTTCTCGGTCAGCTCTGAACTGCGTGGCTGGATCTGGGAATGCGTCTCG
>JACKDJ010000050.1 GCA_020633625.1 Myxococcales bacterium | reverse complement strand
TCGCGACCCACGCCGGGAAGATCGCATTCGTGATCGCGGGCTCGTTGGAGAGGTCCCAGTAGCCGAGCACCAGCTTACCGCCGCCGTTGATCCAGTTGATCAGGTTGGTGCGCGTCGTCGCGTCCATCGTCGTCGTCGGGTTGTCGTACACGACGAGATCCCACGCGGTGCCGTTCGTCAGCGCCGCGTTGAACGAGCTGTGGAACGTCGTGGTTGTGACGGTGAGCCCCGCCGCCGTCGCGGCGTCAGCCGCGCGCGTCGCGGAGAGCCACTCGAAAACGAGCACGTTGCCGGTCAGCGGGTCGGTGTTCGGGACGCACGCGTCACAGACCGTGCCACCACAGTCGACCGCCACCTCGTCGCCGTTGCGGACGCCGTCCGTGCACTGGCAGGGCTCGCAAGTCGCGCCACCGCAGTCGACGCTAACCTCGTCGCCGTTCTGCTGACCGTCGGAGCAGGTCGCCTCGCAGAGCGTGCCGTGTACGCCGACGGGGCACTCGCAGTGTCCGTCGCCAAGCACGCCGTCCTCACAGACGCCGCCGTTCTCGCATGCGGGGCATGGGAGGCACGTCACGTCGTAGTAGCCGGGCTCGCACGCGTCACAGAACGGGCCGCCGCGACCCGGGTCGCACTCACAGCTGCCGTCACCAAGGAGCCCGTCGTTGCAGGAGCCGAAACCACAGTCAGGGCAGACGCCCGAGCAATCGAGCCCATACTGGTCGCTCGGACACGAGTCGGCGCAGACGCCCCCATCGCAGAGACCGCTCAGACAGTCGGCGTTCACCGCGCAGTCCGCGCCGTCCGCGAAGATCCCGAGCCCGTTGTCGACGACGCCGTCGCAGTCGTCGTCTTCGCCGTTCTCCGTCTCGGTGAACAGCGCGACCAGGCGACCGCTGAAGCGGAACGGCGTACCGGAGTTCCGGAACACCCACTTCACCGTGGACTGGCCCTCGAACGCGACGTCGCCGAACAGCCACAGGCCGCCCGTCAGCGCGGTCGGCTTGCCCGGCCCGTCCGGGTACAGGCTCGTGTTCGCGCCCGTTCCGCAGCACGGAGACGGGGTGTCCGTCGAGTACTCGTAGCCCTCGGCGCCCGCCGTGATCGTGTCGATCTGAGCGCTCAACCACGACATCGTCGCGTGGATCCGGTTCGTTGCGCGGATGTCCGCACAGAACGCGCCGCCGTCGTTGTAGACGAGCGCACCCCAGTTCGCGATCCCGATCGGCGGAATGCACGCCGAGACCGTCGTCCCGATCGAGCCGACCACGGTGCCGAGCGTCACCGCGTGCTCCTGCCCGCGGCTGTCGACGCGCACGTTGTCGCAGTACAGACCCTGGCGCGCCACGCGGAGCCCTCGCTCGTCGACGGCGTCCGTGATCTGCCAGTTCTCCGGGTCAACCATGTCGATCTGGAACTCACCCGTCTCCGGGTCAGCCCAGCCCTCGAACCGTCCAACGGTCAGCGGGCCACTGGTCGGCGAGGCCTGGACGTCCGAAAGGTGCGCGGCGTCATCGGCGCCCGTCGCATCGTCCGTCACCTCACAGCCCGCGACCCCCGCGAGCAGGGTGAGCGCGAGGAGTCCTCGCCAGCTCTTCCGCAACCACAACTGACCTGAATCGACCATGGCTTCTCCGGTCGTCGACGATCGCACCTACTCGACGCTTGCACAGGCGTCGCCTCGGCGCTCTCTGGTTCACACTGGCACTGTCCTGGGGAGTGGACAGACACCGCACATTGGCAGATCTGTACCAAGAGAGACAAGATCTTTCCAGCGAAATGTTGCCGCATTCGTCACATCTGCGCCCCCCATGTGACACGCTGGCACACTCACCGGGCGCCACACACCGCTGCCTCGCCCTCCCGGGCGGCGCCCCAACGCCGCTCGCGCACGCGTCAGAGCAAGACGCCCGCGATCGTCGCCGTCATGAAGGCCGCCAGCGAGCCCGCCACCATCGCCCGCAGGCCCAGCTTGGCGAGATCGCGACGACGCGACGGCGCCAGCCCCCCGATGCCGCCGATCTGGATCCCGATCGACCCGAAGTTCGCAAACCCGCACAGCGCGTACGCCGTGATCAGGCCCGACCGCGGCGACAGCGCCGAAGGCCCCTGCATCGCGTCCACGAGACCCAAGTACGCAACGAACTCGTTGAGCGCCATCTTCGTCCCCAACAGCGCGCCCACCGCGGAGCACTCGCTCGGCGGTACGCCCATCAACAGCGCGATCGGCCAGAAGACATAGCCGAACAGCCGCTGCAGGCTGAACACGTCGGCCACCGACACCTCCGGCGGGGACGGTACCGCGGCCGTCACGTCCGCGATGCACCCCGCGCGGTCCGCGAGCCGAACCACCGCACCTGCCGTGACATCGCACCGCGCCGCGAGCTCCGCCGGAAGCGACGCCCCCGAGGCGGCGACCTGCGTCAGCAACGAACGCAGCGCGGCGCCGTGCTGGACGTACGACGGCAGCGCGATCACGTAGTTCAGCGCCGCGACCAACGCGACGAACGCCAACAGCATCGCAGCAACGTTCAGCGCGAGCGTCATCCCCTCCGACGCCCCGCGCGCTGCCGCGTCGACGATGTTCGCGTCGAGCCGCTCGACACCGATCCGCGCGCCGCCCCGCGTCTCTGACTCCTCGGTCTCCGGGACCATGATCTTGGCGATGACGAGCGCCGCCGGGGCCGACATGACCGACGCCGCCATCAGGTGCCCCGCGATGTTCGTGAAGTACGGGCTAAGGAACTGGATGTAGCTGGCCATCACGCCGCCCGCGACCGTCGCGAACCCCCCCGTCATCACCGCCATCAGCTCCGACAGAGTCATCTTGTCGACGAACGGCCGCACCAGGAGCGGCGCCTCCGTCTGCCCGACGAAGATGTTTCCCGCCGCGCTCAGCGTCTCCGACCCCGACGTCCGCATCGTCCGCTGCATCACCGCCGCGATCGCGTTCACGACGAGCTGCATCACGCCCGCGTGGTAGAGCACCGCCATCAGCGCGGAGAAAAAGATGATCGTCGGCAAGACGGCGAACGCAAAGTTGATCAGCGCCCCATCGACCTGGCCGCCGCCGACGAAGCTCCCGAAGATCAGCTTGCTCCCCTCGGACGTGAAGCCGAGCAGCGTCTCGAACGCACCGCCGACCAGCGCAAACCCGGCGGCGCCGACCTCTGTCTTCAGAATCAGCACGGCGAACGCGAGCTGGAGCCCCGTCCCGATAGCGACGAGCCGCCAGTCGATCGCCTTGCGGTTCGTCGACATGCCCCACGCGATCCCGATGAAGCCGAAGATGCCGAGCGCCGACATCAACCGGCTCGTGACGGGGGTGTCGGTCGATCCGGCGCCGAGCGCGATCCGCTCGGGTGCGGCGTCCGCTGCGCCGACCTCGGCTCCATCGCCGGCCGCCACCTCGGGCTCCGCGGACCACGCGGACCCGATGGCGCCGACGCCCGCGAGCGTGACGAAGACGGTGAAGAATCCGACCGCGCCCAGGCGCAGCATGCCTTGCAGAGACGAACGGCGCATCGCGGCTCCGATCCGTGTGGGAGGGTGCCGTACTCTGCGCCGCGTGTGGACCCGCGTCAACGAGCAGCGCGCCTCCGGCCGGAGCGTGCCGGCCGCCTCTACCCGAGCCGCTCGCCGAACAGCGCCGGGACCGGCGCTTGCTCGTCGACGATCGTGACCGCGGCGCGCAGGCGCCGCGCGGCGGCGACCACCTCGCGGTCTTCGTTGTAGCACAGCGTGAACAACGGCGCTCCGGCCTCGACCCGGTCACCGACACGCGCATGCACCTCGATCCCCACGCCGGGGTCGATCGCATCTTCCTTCCGCGCACGACCCGCGCCGATCATCAACGAAGCGCGCCCGATCTCGGCGCAGTCCATTTCGCCGACGAACCCATCCGCCGCGGCCGCGACGTCGAGCCGCGACCGGAATCCGGGCAGCCGCGATCGGTCGGTGAGCGCGCGAGGATCGCCGCCCTGCGCCTCGACCACCCGCTCGAACCGCTCGAGCGCGGCCCCGGAATCCAGGATGCGCGCTGCCCGCGCCCTGCCGGCGTCGAGTGTGGCGTCGGAGCCTGCGAGGACCAGCATCTCTGCCGTCAGCTCGATCGTCAGCGCACGAAGATCGGCGGGACCACGTCCCTGAAGCACCTCGACCGACTCGATCACCTCGAGCGCGTTGCCGACCCACCGGCCGATCGGCTGGCTCATGTCCGTGATCCGGGCGACGACGTCGCGACCTGCGGCGCGACCGATCGCCACCATCGTCTTCGCCAGCTCTAGCGCATCTGCGCGGCGCGCCATGAAGGCGCCGGACCCCGTCTTGATGTCGAGGACGAGTCCGTCGATCCCCTCGGCGAGCTTCTTCGACATGATCGAGCTCGCGATCAGCGGGATGCACTCGACGGTCGCCGTGACGTCGCGAAGCGCGTACAGCTTCTTGTCGGCCGGCGCGATCTCCGCGGTCTGACCGATCAGACCGACGTTCAGCGTGTCGACGAGCTCGCGGAAGCGGGCCACGCTGAGGTCGGTGCGAAACCCCGGAATGGCCTCGAGCTTGTCGAGGGTCCCGCCCGTGTGCCCGAGACCCCGCCCCGAGATCATCGGGACGCGCAGGCCAGCCTCTGCCGCCAGCGGCGCGAGGGGCAGCGACACCTTGTCGCCCACGCCGCCGGTCGAGTGCTTGTCGACCTTGTATCCCGGCACATCGGACAGATCGATCACCTCACCGGACCGCAGCATCGCATCGGTCCAGGCGGCGAGCTCCGCGTCGCCCATCCCGCGCCAGACGATCGCCATCAACAGCGCCGACGCCTGATAGTCCGGCACCGCGCCGCTGGTGTAACCGTCGATGAACGCGGCGATCTCGGCAGGCGACAGCTCGCGCCCGTCGCGCTTCGCGCGGATCACGTCGGAGATCAGGATCATCTCACCTCGATTCGGCCTGAGACAGCGGTCGCGCTTTGCGCGGGGCGCGGGTTCGACGATCATTGTCGAATGGCACCACGGAATCGAGTTCTGCGTACTGTGTTCTGCTGCGGGCTGGTGCTCGCGTTCACTGCTCCGGTCGGCGCGTGCGGCGGCGACCCCGGCGCGCCCGGGGCGGCCGACGACAGCGGCGGCATCGCCGACGCGGCCGATAGCGACGGCGGTGCGGACGCCGCAGATGTCGCCGAGCTGGGCGACGGCGACGCGCAAGCCGATAGCGACGACATAGCCTCTGGCGACCCGGACGCGGGAGACCCGGACATCGCCGAGACCACGGGGGGGCCAGCCGCGTTCGTCAGCGTCCCCCCCGACCTCGCCCAGGCCGGGGCCACGTTCTCGTACTCCATCGAGACCCGCCCCGTGAACGCGTCCCTCGGGATGCTCGAGGGGGCCGACGGGGCAGAGATCGTCGGCCGAGCGCTGACGTGGGAGGTGCCCGAGGTCGGGCTCGACACTGCGCACTTCGAGCTCGTCGCGGGGTCCGGTCCCGAGGCGGGTTTCCAGGCGTTCGACGTCGAGGTCAACCACGCGCCGGCGTGGCTGAGTGAGCCGGATACTGCGGCATTGCTCGGGGTGGAGTGGCACGCGACTCTCGATGCGGTCGACCCGGATGGCGATCCAATCGAGTTCACCGGCGTCGACCTGCCTTCGTGGCTGCTCATCGATGGCAACTCACTGTCGGGGACGCCAGACGTCGCAGGCGCGCGCGCCGTCGTGGTCGTCGCCAACGACGGCCGCGGCGGCGAGACCGCCCTCGAGCTGACGCTGAGGGTCGCGCCGCCGATCGCCGAGCTCCGCGCCGCGCCTGCATGGATGACGTCGGCCGGCGGCACGCTCGACCTCTTCGGCTGCTGCTTCGACGAAGGGTTGGTCGCCGACATCGGCGGCCGCGAGGTTCCGCTCGAGCGCCTCTCGGCGGCCCACGCGCGCCTGGAAATCTCGTGGGTGGCGCCCGGCGAGTATCCCGTCGAGCTGATCGACGCGGCCGGCGACACCGTCGGAGCTCTGCCCGAGCGCCTGCTCGTCGTCCCGTCCGTCTCGACGGACGATGCCGGCCAGCTCGTCACGCTGGCGACGGGCGGGCCGCCCTGGGCCCGCGACGCCGTTTCATGGGAAGCCGTCGCCGGCGTCCACTCCCCCGGCGACGCGGTCGACTGGGTCGCTCCGGCCCGCGGGGGTGTCCTCTGCGTCGAGGTCGACGGAATCTGCAGTGAGCCTACATACATCCCGGGCACGCCGACGCCTGTGGTCGTCGCCGTCGACCCTCGCGTCGGTCCGCCCGGGACATCCGTCGACTTCTCCGTCGTCGGCGCCGAGGGCTCGGCAGACATCAGCGTCTCGTGGACCGGGAGCGAGGCTGCGCGGTGTCTGTGGGACGGCGCCGTCTGCCGCGTCGTCGTCCCACCGGGGGCCTCGGGACCTCCGGCGGTCTCGGTCAGCGGCGTCGCGATCCCCCGGTTGGCGCCGGCGACGGCCGACCCCGCACTGCCCACGACCCCGGAGCTGACATGGGCAAATCGGCACGGAGTACGTCGGGGAGAACGTTCGTCGATCCTCGTCCGTCACGTCGGACTCGACCACCCCGGCGCGCGTCTGCGTGCCACCGGCGCCTCGGTGCGGCTGGTCTGGGCCGACGCGGCCACGGCGGTGATCGAGGTGGTCGCGGATGCCCTGCTGCCCGACGTCTGGTTCGAGATCGGAGGTCGTCGGACGCGCACGCTCGCGCTGATCGCGACCGGGCCGGTGCTCGCCCGCGAGGGCGCCGCAGCGGCGGGGCCGCTCGGCGAGAGCGGCGCGGTGTTCGTCCTGCCCGGCGCGATCGAGTCGTTCGTGGACGGCGTCCGCGACACCTGCGACGTGTGCACCGACTCGACCGCGCTCGTCGACCCACTGCGGCGCGTCGTCTTGGACCCTCCGACCGGGCAGCTCTTCAGCGCCGAGACTGGCGCCGTCGTCGCGACGGCCACGAGCGGTTCGACTCTCGCCGGCACGTCGGGTGCGCTCGCGATCGTCAGCGGTCCAGGAGGTCTCGGCGTTTGGGGCGCAGGGACGGTCGCCGGCGTCGGTGCGGACTCCGGCTCCGTCGTGGCTGCGACGGCGCTCGAGTCGGCGCTGTCGTCGGCCTCGGCGACCACCGTTCGCGTCGCGGTCGCGCCCGACGGGACAGCAGCGGCGATCTCGGCCAGCGGAGCGTTGATCGAGGTCGCTCCGTCGGGGGCGTCGAGTGTGGAGCCGGTCGCCGTGGACGGCTGTGTCACGACCGGCGTCCCCGCCTCGTGGACAGGCGTCGTCGGCCACACCGACGGCGCGTGGCTGCTCGTCGACGCCGCGGGGGGACTCTGGCGTGCGCGTGGCAGCGCGGCGTGCGCGGTCGGCTTCGGAGGGCTGACGCGCGGGTCGCTGGCGGCCGCGCAGGCGGGCCGCGTCGACGGGAGCCGCGCATGGGTGTTCGCGACCGACGCCGGACTGGACCGACTCGCGGCGAGCAGCGAGTGGGGCGCTGCCGTCTACTGACCGTCGGCCGCTGGGCGCACGCGAAAGATCATCGACCGGGCGATTCCGTGAATACAATGAGGGCCGGCGCGTCTGTCCCGCTGTCCCTGGCCGCGCATCGGCGGCCGCAAACCCGGACGAGGCACCATGAACCTGAACCTCCGCACGCTGTCTCCCCTCTTGATCGCGCTCCTCCTGGGCGGCGGCGGGTGCACGATCGCCGCGACCCCGGCGAGCCTGTCGGTGGCGGCACCGGCGCCGACCACCGTCGTCGTCGAGGCCCCGCCCCCGCGCGTGTACTACGGCGGCTCCTGGCTCTACTACCGCAGCGACGGCTACTACTACCGCAGCCCGGCGAGCGTCTGGGTGCCCGCCCGAACCGTTCCGACGCACGTGGTCTCGTACCACCACCCGGGCGGCCCCGTGCACGTGGTCTCCTCTCCGGCGCGACCGACGTACGCCGCCCCGCGGCCGACGTACTACCGCAGTGCTCCCGCGCCGGTGCACGTCCAGCGAACGGTCACCAACCGGCGCACCTACTACCGCCGCTGATCGGCGACCGAGGGGCGGCTCCTCAGAGCCGGCCCGTGCTCGGTCGAGCGGCGCGACTCGGAGCGGAGCTCCGGGTCGCGCCCTCAGTGCTCACCCACCCGGCGCCGGGACCGTCCCAGTGCTCACCGCGTGATCCCGGTCACCGCGACCGTCAGCGAACACGGCGCGCCGCCCACGGTGATCTCTGCGGCGACCTCTCCAGCTCTTGCGATCTGGCGCAAGTCTACGCGACTGGTCCGGCCTGCAGCGATGGTAATCGGCAGCGACTCGGCGAGCGGCGCGTCGACGGCGATCAACGGGGAGGACGACCGGACCGAGGTGATCGACACGGCCGCTCCGGTTCCATTGCGAAGTGTGAATCCGCCGGTGAGGTCGTCGTTGCCGGACGAGCTGCCGAGGTCCACCGGGTTCGGCGTGACGACGAGGCGGTCGCAGACGGACGTCTCGGCGTCATCGGCGACGTCGAGCCCGGCGTCCGCCGTCGTGTCGGCGCCGGCGTCGGTGGGGATGACCCCGAAGGTGCCGCCGCCGTTTCGCCCGTCTGGGGGGTCCAGGCAGAAGTTGTCGAGGCAGATCTGGCCGGTGGGGCAGTCACTCGCCTTCCAGCAGTCGGCGCCTGACTCGCTCTGGCAGGCGGCGGCACCGCACAGCGCCACAACGAAGGCGATCGTTCGGGTCAGACGCATCAGGCTCCGACGGCTCGGTGGCTCCCGGTCAGCGTCGAGAGCGAGGGGTCGGTCTCGAGCGGTGGTCGGCGAGCGATCTCGGGTGCGTTCAGCACGGCAGCGAGGCCGAGCCGACTCAGGGCGCGAGAGATGTCGCTGGGGGCACCGACCACGTAGAGTCGCTTCCGGAGCGACTGCATGTGCGAGAAGATCCGGACGATGACGGCGAGACCGTTGACGTCGAGCCGGCTCTTCTCGTCGAGTTGAAAGACGAGCCCGTCCCACTGTTCGAAGCCGTGTCGTGCGAGTCCATCGGCGAAGTCGAAGGCGGTCTCGCCGGTCAGCTCGTCCTGCAGCAGGATGGGGAGCAGCTTCATCGGTGCGTGCAGCTGGCGCGGTCGCGAGGGCGGGCGCCGCCGTGACCGGCAGCTCCGTAGCATGAACAGAGTGCCAGAGGCGAGGCGCCACGTCGAGAGGCACCGGTCTCTGCGCCGCTCGAGAGGCGGCATCGGAGTGCGCCTGCCGCGAAGGCCGGGCGCGGAGGCGGGACGCGATGCCGAGCGCGAGGCTCAGCCGTCGTCGTGCCGCCGGGGGCGACTCAGGTGACGTCCTTGAGCGTGAGCCCGGCGTCGCGCAGGAAGCGGGAGAGCCCCTTCTTCGAGATCGTGCGCAGCGCGCGGGTCGAAACCGTGAGGCGAACCCAGCGGTTCTCGTCCTCGAACCACACCCGCTTGCTCTGAATGTTCGGAAGCTGGATCTTCCGCGTGCGGATGTGCGAGTGCGAAACGTTCATCGCCAGATTGCGGCGCTTTCCGGTCAGCGAGCAGCGACGAGCCATCGGCGTCTCCTTCGATCCTTCAAGGGGGCTCCCCGGGCACGCTCACGCGTCGCGGGGCGACACGGCGGAGCGCGCGCGTCGGGGAGCGGGTTGTTACGCCACCACCTCGGCCGCGTCAAGCGATTGTCGCTCGCTCGACCTGGCGCGACGATCCGCGGCGAGGCCAGACTTCACCTCAGCGGCGCCGGTCGCGGCGGTCCAGGGGCGCCGGGGATCCGGCTCGCTCATCGACCAGCGTCAGGTAGTCCGCGATCCCCGCTTCCCGGGGGACGCGATAGAGCTCGAACACGAAGTCGATCGGTCGCAGCCGCAGCGGACCGGCGGCGCCGCCGGCTTCTAGCCCGAAGTAGCGTGCGAGCGCCGTATCGGCGTCGACCCAGGCAAACCGGGCGTGGTCGGCGCGCACCAGCTCCCCGACGGCCAGTCCGACAGCGAGAAGCGTCGCGACCGGCGCGAAGCTCAGCTCTCCTTCTGCCGTGGGCCGCGGCAGCGCGGCGACAAGCGCGTCGAGCCGTGCTGCCGCGTCCTCGCGCGGCCCCTCGGTGTCGATCCCGAACCGCCGAAGCGTCGCCTCTGCCACGTCGGCGTAGTCCGACGCCAGCCCGCCGTTGGCGCCCAATCCGGCGAGCTCCGAGTAGAGCGATGCCTCGAGCAGCGACCACCACTCATTGGACGTGACGTACGCGACCGGGAACGGGGCGGGGGTCGGACGAATCACACTCACGCGCCAGGGCCGACCGTCCGTGTCCAGTCGTCCAGGGATCCCGTAGGCCTCGGCGACCAGCGCGTCGACGTCCGCGGCGGTGGGCTCCACCGGCCCAACGAGCACGAGATAGTGCGCCGAGACGGACTCCAGGTGGGCGCGAGCGACACGCCCGTCCGCGGAGGTCTCGCCCGCGCTCGCGCGCATGCCGCGCGAATCGGCGGCCGCGACCAAGAGCTGCGCGACCACCTCGGCGGGAGCGTCGCTCGGCTCAACGAGCGCCGGGAGCGGCGGAGCCGCGAGCGCCGCAGGAACGACCACCGTGAACGGCGCCGAATCTGGGGCACGCTCAGCGCTGGCTCCGCACGCGGTGACCAGCGTCGCAGCGAGCAGAACCCGCCGCAGCGCCCTACTCCTGGGCGAGGTACGGGAGCAGCGCGAGGTGCCGGGCGCGCTTGATCGCCGTCGCGAGCTCACGCTGGTACTTCGCCGAAACGCCGGTGATACGGCTCGGCAGGATCTTACCGCGCGTCGACAGGAACCGGCGAAGTAGCGCCACGTCCTTGTAGTCGATCACGAGGTCGGGATCGGCGAGGAAGGGGCACTGCTTGTTGTTGCCGCGGCTGCGCTTCTTCTTGTCCATTTTTGTCTCCGTCGTCGGGCACGGGCGTCGCGGGCCCGCCTTGGGATTGCCGATGACCCGGTGGATGCGACCGGCGCGACCTAGCAACCTCGGCGCGGGCCGTCAACCTCTTGGGCGAGTCCACCTCGCCGCACGCCCCCGATCGCGATCGTCGCGATCATCGGCGACTTGCCACACGACGCCGCGCTCGATAGCGTCCGGGCATGACTACCGACGAGTGGATCTTCTTCGGCATCCTGACCGCCATCATCTACGGCGTCGGCGGAGTGCCGCGTCTCGCGGAGCGGCTCTTCCGGTAGCGCCACGCCTCCCGCGACGGCTCCGCGACTGCAGCGGCCCGCTCGAGACGCTCCCTAGTTCGGCGCCGGCGCGACGGACTCCGGGCCCGGGCCACGGGGATCGCCATCGCGGAGCCGACACAGGTACTCGGAGAAGCCTCGCACCGCCTCGTGCACCTGCGGCGCGTGCCGAATCGCCTCGCAGCCCCGCCCCCCGAGCGTCGGCAGAGTCCGAAGCGCGAGCCCGGTCGACGCGTATGGGTTCTGCGCGATCGCCGAGCGAATCACAGGGCGACTGTACCACTTGGCGCTCTGCGCGACCTGCTCCACCAGCTCCGGACGTGTCGGCCGGCGGGTCACGATCGTCATGACGAGGGACTCCGGCAGGCGCGGGTTCGTCAACAGCCGCTCGATCACCCACGGGTGGTCGTCGAGCGCGAGCTGCTCGAGAGTGCGGGCGTCTCCGACCATCGCCTGCGCACGCCTCACGCCAAGCGGCTGCTGCTGGCGGGTCATCCGCTGCGCCGCCCGAGGGTCGATGACACGCGCGGGTGGGGGCTCGAGCAGAAACCAGCCGAGCGCCCGATGATCCTGCTTCCGCGCCTCGAGGTTTACCGCCTCCAACGAGCCCGAGGCCCACTCGCTCGGCGCCCCGACGAGCTCCGCCAGCGGCAGGACCGCGTCCTGAGAACGCAGGTCACCGAGCACGGCTCCCGCGATCAGGGACTGAAGATGCGCGGCCACCGTCGGCGCGTCGACAGTCGTGATGTGGCGCTCGAGCTGCCGCCGACGCAGGCGCGGATCGGTGACACTGGTTACGCGCCGCAGAAGCGTCTCCAGGTCGTACTGGTCTCCGTAATCGTCGGCCGCCATCGCGTGCCGTCAGGGCGCGCCGGACCCGTCAGCGGCCGAAGCGGCGGGAGCGCCCTCCAGAGCGGCGGGTGCGCCAGAGCCATCTGCAGGCGCCGCGGCCGGCGCGTCCGACGGAGGCGGTTCGCTCGGTGAAGCCGGTGCTGGCCCGGTGGTCGGCTGCCAACATGCGTCCGTGGAGCGGCGCTCCGCCGCAGCGACCACCGCATCGAACGTCGCTCCGTCTGCGGCGGCCTGAGGGATCGCCGGAAACACGGCCGTGAAAACCGCCTGCTGTCCCGGCCCGAGTTCCTGTGAGGAGCGGGCCGCGTCGATGCGCCGATAGAGCGCCTCGACGGCGTCGTCCCCGTCGATCGCCTCCAGATCGGCCGGCGTGACCTCGAGGCCCACCGGGACCAACTGGCTCGCGATTACGTCGCCGGTGCTGCTGAGCAGCCGTACGACGACGTCGATGCGACGGACCGGACCTGCCTCACGATTGATGGCCACACCGTCGACTGTGACGACCTCGTCGCCGTGCGTCGAGAGGTAGCGGCCTCCGCGCAGCTCGCCGAGGTCGATCGCTGCGCTGCCCCCCGCGTCGGCGCGCGCCCCGTCGGCCCAGGCGGGCGCGCCGTCGTGTCGGCCGAACCCCAGCGCCGCCAGGCGCCCGTCGTACTCCTGCCCGCGGAACGCGACCCCCACCATCTGGTCGAGCTCGCGAAAGTCGAGCATCCAGTCGTTTCTCGCTGCGACGAACCCGGCGGCGCCGAGCACGGTGACGAGCGCGACGAGCGCGGTCGCCGCCACGCGTCCATAGACGCCGAACTCCGACTCGTCGGGCTCGGCCCCGTCCGACAGGTCGACGATGCGGGTCTTCGGGCGCTCCGACACGGCGACCGCCGCACGGCTCGGCTCGCGAAGGCCCGAGTCCTGGAGGGCAGCGGCGATGATGTCGCTGTCGGCGCCACGAGGCTCCAACGGGGGCGGCGCTTCGACGCCGCCGGCGCGCAGCTTGAGCTCGCCGCGACGGATGCGCTCGTCGCGCTCTTCTTTGGTCTCGGGCGCCCTGCCCCCGGCGACCGCGGACGCTTCCTGTGTCTGAAAGAGCTCGGGATCGAGGTAGCGTTCGCTCGCCTTGCGGTCGTCGCCCTGCTCTGCGCGTCGGATCTCGCGGAAGAGGTCGTTGAACTCGACCAGCGGGTCGATACGGTTCTTGATCTCGGCGACAGGGACCGACTCGACAGCTCCTGTGGGCGCGGCCGCGACTGCGAACTGGGCGGTGCCGGCAGAGAGTCGGTGCTCACCGGTGAAGGCGGTGCCGCGCCCGGGGACGGCCGGCTCGGGGCTGGTCGGCGCGCCGCCGAACAGGGTCCGCGGGGCGTCACCGCCGCCGAGCATCGCGGCGAGCGACAGATCGGTCGACGGCGCGTTCCCGAGCCCGGGCCGCGCGTCAAAACCGCCCGTCGGCAGCCGCGCGCGACCGCTCGCCGTCGCCGTCGGCGACGCCGCGGAGCGGGCGTCCCCGGCGCTCGCGTCGCCGTCCGCTATGGCGGGTTCGGCTACGAACTGCGGCGCGCCCACCGGGCGCGCGCCCTGCTCTTGCCCGGCCGCCGCCGCGACGCGGGGTGGGGGGAGCTCCGACGCGGGCGCGGCCAACGGAGGACCGGCGGCCGGCGCGACGGCGGCTGCCTGTTGTGCGAGCCCCCACCCCCCTTGCTGCGCGCTGCGAGCCGGGGCGAGACCGCGGTCACGCGCCGCCGCGGGCGCGGAGGACAACGCGTCGAGCGGATCACCCAGCGACGCCGGTAGCTGTATCGCGGCGGCCGACTCCGAGGTCGGGACCCCGAACGCCCGAGGCAGCGCATCCAGCGCCGGCGCGCGCGGTGCCGGTTCGGCTGCGGCGACCGCCCCGTCGGGGACAGCATCCTGGTGGTAGGGCGTCAAGTGGGCGAACGAGTCGAAGCCGGGCAGCACACCCGCTGGGGACTGCGCGCGCAGCCCGCCGGTCTCGGCCGCGGTGGAAGGCGCCGCGGCCACCGCCGTGAAGTCTGCGGCAGCCGGCGCGCGCGGCGCCCTCGCGAGCGACTCGACGAGCCCCGGGTCGGGTCCGCCAGTCAGCGCTGCCGCGGCCAGGCTGTGCACTCCGCTCTCCTCCAGCCCCCGCCGCAGCCCTCCCTCGGACAACGCGCCGTCTAGGCTGAACGCCTCTGCGTCGATCGGCTCGACGGGACGCCCCGGGATGCGCTGCGGAAGCGTCGGCGCAGCGGTCGACGCCATCGCCAGTCCGCGAGACGCTGGGAGGGCGCCGAACGCTGGCGCGGGAGCGACCTCGGCAACCGGGGCGCCACCGACTGCCGCGGGCTGAGCTGCTCCCACTGCGGGCACCGCTCCAGTCCCGGCACCGCTGGCCAGGAAGCCTCCGGGGAGGTCGTTGGACCGCGATCCAGACCGCGACGGCGGCGCCGCCGCCGCCCCAATGCGGTCGAGACCGGTCGCATCGAAGCGTGGTGGTGGCGCGACGATCTGCGTGGGCTCGGCGGTATCGAAGTTCCTGACCCGCCCTCCCGGCGGCGCCTCGACTGGCGGTCCGGGCACGGCGGCGGCAGGGAACCCACCCGACTCCAGGTCGGCCGGCATCGGAGAGAAGCCCAGCGGTCGCGCGGCGGGCGGCGGCAGCGGCGCCTCCGGCGCGGCGGGACCCACGGCGAACAGGGCGCCGCACTTCGAGCACTTGAACCGTACGCTGCCCCGCTGGGCGTGCTCGTCTGGCACTCGAAACCGAGTGAGACAGGACGGGCAGCTTGCGATCATCGGCCTTCCGGGCGTTAGCTCGCGGCCAGTATGCCGCGGGCCGCTCGGCGCCTCAACAAAGCTCCGGCATTGGGGGCGAGGTGTGTGTGCCGCCGCGGCGCATCTGCGGGCAGCGACGCCCCGAGGTCACTGCCCCTTTCGCGCCTGCGCCGGCACCGTCGCGGCGATCTCGGCGAGCTCCCGCTCGAGCGCGTCGATGTCGAACTCTTCCTCGGCCGGGGCAGGTGCCGCGGCGACGGGTGCCGGTGCGGCGACGACGACGCCCATCTTCTGCTTCAGCGCGATCAGCGCCTCGCTGGCCGTCGTGTCTGCCTCCAACTCCTGGAACTTGGCCTCCAGGGTCGCGCCGGCCATGTCGGCGTTCAGCTCTGCGCTCGCTTCGGCCTCGGCCTCCATGGCCTCGACCTTCTGCGCCATCCGCTCGAACTGCTCGAACGCGGACGTGTCGCCGAACCCGCGCATCGTCTCCTGGATGCGCTTCTGAGCCTCGACCCGGCGCTGGCGCGCGATCAGGAGGTCCTTTTTGCGCTTCGCCTCCTCGATCTTCGTGTGGAGCTGTCGCAGCGAGATTCGTAGCTGGTCGGCCGCGGCCTTCTGCGCTTCGTGCTGCTTCTTGTACTCCTCAGCGAGGGCCTCGTGCTGCTCCTTCCGCTCGAGCGCCGCGACGGCGAGCTCGTCACGGCCCGCGCGCACGGCCTGCATCGCCTTCTTCTCCCACTCACGGGCGAGGTGCACCTCGTTGTCGAGCTGCTTCCGGATCTTCTTCTCGTCGGCGATCGAGACCGCGACCTGCTTCTTGGCCTCGACGAGCTGCTCGCGCATCTCCTCGATGAGCTGGGTCAGAATCTTCTCTGGGTCCTCCGCGCGCGAGATCAGGTCGTTGATGTTCGACTTGATCAGTGTGCTGAGGCGGGAGAAAACACCCATTGTGGAGCTCCGTGTGGGGGCTAGGCGCTAGGCCAGAAAACCAGCCAGCTCGTCGCGATGCGCGCTCAACGCGAGCCCGAACGAGTCGATCACCGCGACCAGCTCGTTCGCATCCAGGTTCTCGGCCTCGAGCGCGTCGACCATGACGACCGAGCCGCCTTCGACACCATACGCGCCGTGAACCATCGAGGCCGCGTTGAGCTCGAGGAGGCGTCGCAGAAGCCCCGGGGGCGGGCTCGCCGGGAGCTCGAACACCTTCATGCGAAACGCCACGAGCGCCGCCGTCTTGTACACGACCAGGTTCTCGCCGCGGTCCGCGTCGTTCACCACGACCCACATCGCGTCGTCCAAGCGCTCGAACGGCAGCCCGGTGCCGATCAGAAGGTCCTCGATCTCTTCGTTGGTGCGCATCGCTCTCCTCGCCGCTGCCTCGCGGGGCGATCCGCGCGACCCGCCGGACAATAGGGACGCTCGCGAGGGGACGTCAAGCTAACGGCCCGGGCCGCTCCCCGCATTCCGCGCATCAGCGTCGTCGCCGCGACGCCGGCACGCTGCCAGCCAGCGGTCGAGCGCGTCGAACGACCCTGCCGCCGACCCCGCCGCCACCGCGGCAGCCAGCTCGGCCAGCTCCGTGACCAGCGGTCCTGCGAGGACCCCCGGGAGCTGTGAGGATGCCAGCGTCGGGCCGTGCCCCTTGAGCACGAGCCGCGCCCACTTCGACGCCTCGAGCGCGACCAACACCCCGCCACCGAGCACGTCCGTCGCTTCGCCCTCGCCCTCGTCTCGCCAGGTCCGAAGCCCGGCGACCCGGTGGTGGGGCAGCGCGTAAACGGCGCGGACGACGCGCGGCGACACGCCCGTCGCCGGCTCGATCCATGCCTGAATGACCGCGCACGGCTCGCCGATCAGCTCGGCGACGCGCGCGGTCACTGCGTCGGCGATCGCCACCGCGTCGCTCACGACCCCGAGCCCTCGAAGCGGTCCATCTCGCCGTCGCGCCCCGCCAGGCCGCCCTCTCCCTCCAGCGCGGCAAGCCGGCGCCTGAGCGTCTCGACCTCGTCGACCAGCGCCTGGAGGACGCTCGCGACGGGGTCCGGGAGATCCCCGTGCGCGTGCATCAGGCGAGCCCGGCTGTCGTGCGGCGCAGCGGCGACCTTCCCGGGGACGCCGACCGCCGTCGCCCCCTCGGGGACATCGCGGACCACGACCGAGTTGGACCCGATCTTCGCGCCATCGCCCACGTGGATTGGACCGAGAATGCACGCGTTCGTGCCGACGACGACGCCGCGCCCGAGGGTCGGGTGCCGCTCGGTGCGCGCGAGGGACGTGCCGCCGAGGACGACGCCCTTGTACAACAGGCACTCATCACCGACGGCCGCCGTCTCTCCGATGACAATCCCCATGCCGTGGTCGATGAAGACGCGGCGGCCCACCCGGGCGCCCGGATGGATCTCGACGCCCGTCAGCCCGCGGCTGAAGTGCGCGATAACCCGGGGCGTGATCACGTGGCCGCGACGCCACAGCACGTGCGCCACCCGGTGCGCCCAGATCGCGTGGAGCCCTGGATAGACGAGGAGCACCTCGAGCGCCGTCCGCGCCGCCGGGTCGTGCGCGAGCACTGCGTCGACGTCCTCTCTCGCACGCGCGACGAACTCGAACAGGGTGGCGGGCGGGGGAGATGGCGGAGTCGCGGCGACGCGTGCCGCCGTGCCGCTCGGCTCGCCGGCGGGACGGTCGCTGAACGCACGGAGCCGGCGCACTGCCGTCTGCCAGCGTGAGGTGCCGCGCTCGCTCATCGCCACCTCACCGAAACAGCGGTGTCGACAGGTACCGCTCGCCGCACGACGCGATGACCGTGACGATGGTCTTTCCTTCGTTCTCGGGCCTGCGGGCGAGGTCGACGGCGGCGTGGACGTTCGCGCCGGACGAGATGCCCGCGAGGATGCCCTCCTCCATCGCCAGCCGACGCGCCATCTTGAACGCGTCTTCGCCGCGAACCGTGACGATGTCGTCTACCACGGTGCGGTCGAAGTTCGACGGGACGAAGCCGGCACCGATGCCCTCGATCGGGTGCTGCCCCGGTGGCTTCCCCGACAGGACGGCGCTCGCGTCCGGCTCGACCGCGACCGCGCGGATGTCGGCCTTCTGGCGCTTCAGAAAGCGTGAGACGCCGCTGATCGTTCCGCCGGTGCCGACCCCTGCGACGAAGATATCGACGCTGCCTTCGGTGTCGCGCCAGATCTCCGGTCCGGTGGTTGCTTCGTGGGCCGCGGGGTTCGCCGGGTTGTCGAACTGCTGCAGCGTGACAGCGCCCGCGTGCTCCCGTTGGATCGCTCGCGCGCGCTCGACGGCGCCGAGCATCGCGAGCGGGCCCGGCGTGAGCTCGACGCGGGCGCCAAGGTGGCGGAGCAGACGCATCCGCTCGACGCTGGCGCTGTCGGGCATCGTCAGGATCAGCCCGTACCCACGAGCGGCGGCCACGAAGGCCAGCGCGATGCCAGTGTTTCCCGAGGTCGGCTCGATCAATAGGGCGCCGGGCCCAAGGAGCCCGCGGCTCTCGGCGTCGCGCACCATCGCGAGCCCGATGCGGTCCTTCACCGAAGACAGCGGGTTGAAGTACTCGACCTTGACCAAGACCGTCGCCGGCAGATCGGCAGCGATCCGAGGAACGCCGACGAGCGGCGTGTTCCCGACCGTGTCGAGGATCGACTTGTGCATGGCGAGCTCCGGCGAGGCCGGCCGACCATGCCGCGCACGCGCGTCGGGCGCAAGCGGGCGCGCGCTCTCGCGCCCGAGGCGAGGCTTGCAATCCGGGTGGGGCCGTCGCTAAGTAGGCGCCCCCTCGCTACCACGCCGCCGATGTCATCAGGTCAGAAGCTCGTTATCGTCGAGTCCCCCACGAAG
>JACKDJ010000005.1 GCA_020633625.1 Myxococcales bacterium | reverse complement strand
GGCGGCTCGGGGTCCGCTCCGGACGTGACGCGAAACGGCACTTACTTCCGGATCGACGGTCCCCGGGTCTGGATCGAGGTGTCGTGCCAGAACGGTGTCGTGCTGTCTGGGACGCACTACCACACGATCTACCGCGACCGACTCGGGGACTACGGCGGCGCTCTCTGACGCGGTGCAGGGGAGGGGCCGCGTGATTGACGCGATGGCGCGAACCGGCGCTTGTTTGGCCGCGATCGTCGCCATCGCGCTAGCGTTGCTGCCATCGAGCGCGCGCGCCCACGCACTCTCACCCACGCGCATCGACGTGTCGCTCGCACCCGGGTCGGTCGAGCTCGAGGCGCATCTCCCGGCCGACCAGCTCAATCTGGCGCTCACGACGACCTGGGACGACCCGACGCTCGCAGATGTCGTCGACTGCAGCCGCTACGATGTTGAGCTCGCCGAGCGGCTCCGGCGCCACGTGGCGGCACACACTCGGGTATCGGCCGGCAGCGGGGAGCTCTGGGCTCCGACGGTCGGTCCACCTCGGTGTACGATCGAAAACGGCGAGCCGATGGTCGTGATCGCCGCGACGTTCGCGGCTCCGCCCGCGGCGCGCGGGGCAGCGGCGATCGAGATCTTCGAAGACGTCGTGGGGCACGAGGTGATCAGTCATCGCTCCATCGTCTCGGTGAGGCGCGACTTCGAGCGCGGGCTGTTGGAACCCGACGACATCGTGGTTGGAACCCTGGGGTTTGCGAACCGCTCGATCGTCTTCGACCGTGCGGGCGCCAGCGCCTGGCGAGGAGTCGCGAGCATGTTCATGCTTGGCGTACGCCACATCGCGGAGGGCACCGACCACCTCCTGTTTGTCTTCGCCCTCGTGCTATCTGCACCCCTCGAGCGACGCCGCGTGCCCTCCGGCGAAGCGGTCCGCTGGACCTGGGGGGCGACGTCTGCACCCCGCGCGACCGCCGTGAAGCTGGTCAGGCTGATCAGCGCGTTCACAGTGGGCCACTCGGTGACGCTCGTTCTTGGGGCGCTGGGCCTGGTAGTGGTGCCGTCGCGTCCGGTCGAGGCCCTGGTCGCGGCGTCGATCAGCGTCGGCGCACTGCACGCGATCCGACCGCTGTTTGCGGGTCGCGAGCCGGTGGTCGCCGCGGGATTTGGTCTGGTCCATGGTCTCGCCTTCGCTTCGACGCTGGACGGGCTCGGGCTCGGCGGTCGAGCGCTCGTTCTCGCGCTAGCCGGATTCAACGTCGGGATCGAGGCGGGGCAGCTCGCGATCGTGCTGGTCGTCGCTCCGGCGCTGATGCTGCTCGCGCGGCGACCGGCCTACGGGTGGGTCCGCGTGGTGCTGGCGACCGGGGCGATCGCCGCATCGGTTTTCTGGTTCTGGCAGAGGGTCCAGTGAGCGCCGCGGCTGGTCGCGCCTACCTGCCGCGCGCCTTCAGGTAGTTCGTGACCGGTGTGCGCGCCCAGTAGCGGGCGACCCCGTGGTCGCGCTGAAGGTGCCCGACCGCCTCGCTGGAGCCCACCTCGAGGGCGCCGAACGCGTCGAGGGCGGCGTGCCAGTGCTTCAGGTCGCGCCCCGTCTTCTCGATGACCTGTTCGTCAGATACGTTCCAGTAGTCCGCCTTCATCTGGTCGTCGGGGTGCGGGGCAACGAGGTTCGGGGGCGTCGGGGCGTGCGTGGGCCGAAGGGTACAGCACGTTCTGCTCGTGCGCACGGGCGGTCGGCCCGAGCCGCTACTCCCAGCCCGACATGCCTGGGAGCAGCGAGGTCATCACCTCGTCGGTCACGTCGCGACCTCCGCGAAGGTTCACCCACAGCGACTGGATCGTGTAGATCGGACCCCAGGGGATGCCCCACCATCCGCCGACGAGCGACAGCAACGTGAACCCGAGGCCCCGCACGACCGCGCTCTCCTCGGCGCGCACGAAGTAGATGTCCGACGGGCGCTTGAACGTCAGGATCAGCACCGAGATGCAGTACTGGTAGAAGACGAACTTCCCGCCTCTCGCGAGCGCACGCTCGAGCTCGTCGTGCGTCATCCCGTCGATGCCCTTGATGTTGATCTGGAACCTCCCAGGCGCATGCGCGCCGCGCTTCGTGTTTGACAGCGCGACGACAGTCGCACATTTCGGCGCAAAGGCAACGGATCTTTCATCGTCCGGCCGCTCCGAGCGGCGCTGGGCTCGACGTCGGGCCCGTGGCGGGGTGGAGGGATGACCACGGGGCTCGACGGTCCAGCCGTGTCACCCTTCCTGGTCGTCACATGGGCCCTCGCCGTGACACTCGCCGGGATCTCCCTCGGGGGGGGCTGGCGCGCGCCGCGCGTTCGCTGCTCCGGGACCCCTGCCGTCCCGGCTGGCGCGCCGTCATCTCGAGCGCCGCGTGTGCCGCGGTGGCCGCGACGGTCGGGGCGACGACGCTGCTGCCGGCCTGGGACGTCGTCTGGTTGGGTTCGATCGCGGTCGCCACCGCCGCGGTGGCTGCGTTGCAGCCGCGGCGTGTGCAGCTCCTGGCGCTCGCGCTGGGCGCCATCCTGTCGCTGGGAGTCTGCGAGCTGGTCGCGCGGTTGGGGCGTGGGTTCTCGCCGTACTTGCGCGCACCGGCGGTGGCGCTGCGCGAGGACGCCTACGCGCTCGAGTTCTACTGCGAGCTCGTCGACGACAAGCCGCGCGAGGTCGCCCCTCCCGTCGCGGCGGGTTGGCGGAGGCAGGCTGAGGCCGGGGAAGGTCCGCTCGTCGTACACATGGGCGACTCTATGCTGGTGAGCCGGCCGACGGGTGGATTCGTATCCCAGCTTGCGCAGCGCTGGCGTCGACCCGACAGGTGAATGCGGGCACGTTTGGTACCTCCGCGGACTTCGTGGCTCGGGTGATCCCGACGTGGATCCAGCCGCTCTCACCCGACGTCGTCGTGTACTACCCGTTCGCGGGGAACGACCTGGTCGACCTGACCGGGGACGGTTCTGCTTCGGCGCCGGTCCGGTCTCGTGTCCGGCCGACGGCGGCCTCCGGGAGCTTCCGCCGCGTCCAGACGAACGGATTCCTTTCTCACTGCGCCTGACCCGCGGCGCGACTCCAACGGCGATACGGCTCCTGGCTCGCTGGTCGGCCGCGGCGTCCCTCGCCGACGAGGGGCTTCGACGCGCAGCGAACCGGCTGCTCCCGAACACGCGCACTGTGTGAGGCATACTCGCCCGGGACTTCGCCAGACGCGGTGCGCGTCCACCACTACGAGGAGGCGTCGGCGTTGCTTCGCGACCGAGTGTACGCCATGGGGAGCGAGCTCCTCGTGGTGGTGCTGCCGTACCGCACCGATCTCGAGCGAGTCGTCGACGGCGGAGAGCTGCGGGGGAGAGACACCAGCCAGCAACTGATCGAGGTCTGGCGCTCGCTCGGCGTCGAGACCGTCGACGCGTGGCCCTGGTTCGAGGACGCGCTGCGCACACGCCCCGAGCATTTTTGGCTCCACCAAGGGTCCGGCTACGCCGACTTCCATCTTGGTGAAGAGGGAGACGCCATGGTGGCGCGACATATGTCGCCCATACTCGCCGCTTGGTTGGATCGGCGCCTAGACTGCCGAACATGCAAACGGTCCCGCGGCGCCGTGATCGGCGCAACATCGAACGGAGCCTGGCGCGTGCCAAATCGACCAGTGCAGGCCGGCTGCGCCTTGCGGGACGCGCGGTGGAGCCCCATCGTAACCTCACCCCTCCGCCCAAGAGCCACCGTGTTCCCGATCCCAACGTCACCGTCCGTGTCGCGACTTGCGGCGCTATTGCCGTCGTCGCGCCCCTGGGCTGCGGCGACGACCCGGTCGACGAGCCGGAGCTCGGACGTTCGGGGAGGTCGCCGTGCATCCGAACGCGGCGTTCCTGTCGGTCGCTGGGACCGGGCCGAACGACGTCTGGCTGGCGGGCGCGCAGCCGGCTGCGGGCAAGCCGGCGACGCTGTTGCACTTCGACGGCAACGCGTGGACCGCGGTAGAGACGAACACGCCGCACGACCTCTGGTGGGTGCACACCTTCGAGGGCGGGCCGACCTTCGTCGGAGGCGCCGGCGCGACCGTGCTCCGAATCGAGAACGACGAGGTGGTCCGCACGCCGACGCCGGCGTTCTTCGGGAACACCGTCTACGGCCTGTGGGGCCCGTCACCCGACGACATGTGGGCCGTCGGCGGGTTCGCAGGTCGGCCGGGTTCGCCTGGCACTGGGATGGCGAGTCGTGGACGGACACTGAGCTCCCGGACGACCTCCCGCGTGATGGCGTCGAGATCCCCGCGCTGTTCAAGGTGTGGGGCCGTAGCACCGACGACGTGTGGGCCGTCGGCGGGCTCGGGACGGCGCTCCACTGGGACGGGACCGCATGGTCCGTGGTGCCGACCGAGACGCGCGAGCCGCTCTTCACCGTGACAGGCGACGCGTCGAAGGTCGTGATCGTCGGCGGCTCCGGCGCCGGAGTCGTGCTGCAGGGCGGGACCGACGGCCTGCAGGATGTGACGCCGGAGGGAGCCCCGCTGCTGCAGGGCGTCACTCTGGTCGACGACGAGCCGCTCGTCGTCGGCCTCCGCGGCTACGCAGCGCGCCTGCACGGCGCCTCATGGGATGCCGTCGACCTGGGGCTGTCGCTCCCGCCGTCGTCGTCGATCCACGCGGCGTGGGCCGACCCGGAGGGCAACGTCTGGGCCGTCGGCGGCGGAGTATTGTCGCCTGCGCTCGACGCGGGGACGACCTGCACGACGCTCGAGGTCCCGCACTGGGAGCCCGAGCCCGACGTGACGGTCCCGGGCGTCTGCCCCGACGCGGCGGTGGACCCGGAGCCGAACGGGACGATCGCGCGGCGCTGGAACGAGCAGCTCCTGAACTCCATCCGTCGCGACATCCCGCACCCGCCCAAGCACGCGCGCAACCTGCTCCATGTCTCGATGGCGATCTTCGACGCGTGGGCCGCGTACGAGGACGACGTGGCTGGCACGGTGCTCGACGAGAGCCACACTGGCACCTCCGACGACGTCGATGTCGCGATCAGCTACGCGGCGTATCGTGTGCTCGTTCACCGCTACTCCACCGCCGTCGGCGCCGCGGTCTCGCTCGACTGCTACGGCAAGTTCATGGGTGTGCTCGGCCTGGACCCGAGCGACGAGCACACAGATGGCGACGATCCGATCGCGGTCGGAAACCGTGTCGGTGCGGCGGTGATCGACCGGTTCGCCGACGACGGTGCAAACGAGGCGGGTGGGTACGCAGACACGACCGGGTGGACCCCCACAAACCCGCCGCTCGTCGTCGACAGCGTTGGCACGCCGCGGACCGAGGCGCCGGACGTGTGGCAGCAGCTCAATCTGGCTACGGCCGAGACTCAGAACGGCATCGTGCTCGACAGCAGCGTCCAGCCGTACGTCGGAGCGCAGTGGCGCGAGGTGGAGCCGTTCGCGATTGAGCGCGACGCGGCGACCGGCTTGTACGGTGACCCCATGGGCGCATATCCGTCTGTCGACGACCCCGCGATGGCGGACTGGGTCGTCGAGGTAATCCGCCGGACGTCGGAGTTGGGTATCGAGGACGGTGTGACCATGGACATCGGCCCCGGCGCATACGGGAACAACCCGCTCGGGACCAACGACGGCCGCGGGTACGCGACCAACCCCGCGACGGGCCAGCCCTACGCGCCGAACGTGGTCCCGCGCGGAGACTTCGGGCGCGTGCTCGCGGAGTTCTGGGCCGACGGACCAAACTCCGAGACCCCCCCGGGCCACTGGATGGCGCTCGCCGACGAGGTCAGCGACGAGCTCGCCGCCGACGAGCTCCGGCCGTTCAGCGCGTCGGAGCCGGTGGACCGTCTGACGTGGGACGTGGGTCTCCACCTCGCCGTCGGGGGTGCCGCGCACGACGCCGCGATCACTGCGTGGGAGCTGAAGCGAGAGAGCCTCTCCGGTCGGCCGATCGTGTTCATTCGGTGGATGGCAGACCGCGGCCAGCGCAGCGAGCCCAACGCGCCCGACTACAGCCCCGACGGGCTCCCCCTCGTGCCCGGGCTGATCGAGCGAATCACAGAGGAGTCCTCTGCCCCCGGCGGACCGCACCACCACCTGCGCTGGTATGTGGGCGAGCTCGCCGTGCGCGCTTGGCCCGGGGAGCCCGGCGACCGAAAGCACGACTACACGCCGATCACGTGGATGCGCGCGCGCGACTGGATTCCGTATCAGCGCCGCACGTTCGTGACGCCCGCGTTCCCTGGGTTCGTCTCCGGCCACAGCACGTTCAGCCGCGCCGCCGCGGAGGTAATGGCCGAGTACACGGGCAGCGAGTGGTTCCCCGGCGGACTCCACGAGTACGTCGCGCGCCAGAACAACTACCTGGTGTTCGAGACGGGGCCGAGCGTCGAGGTCCGGCTGCAGTGGGCCAAGTACTACGACGCCTCGGACCAGGCCGGGCAGTCGCGCCTGTGGGGCGGCATCCACATCTGGCCCGACGACTACATCGGGCGAATCAACGGGAGCAACGTCGGGCACGCGGTCTCGGACCACGTCCGAGCGCTGCTGGGCTACGACGCCGACTGACGAGAACGACGCGAGGCGAAGACATCATGAGACGCACACCCGAAGGCTGGCCCCGACTGGCGCTGTCCGTCTACTACGAGGACGCAAGTGCGGCGATCGACTGGCTGACGGCGGCGTTCGGATTCGAGGTGCGCCTCGTCGTTCGCGGCGAAGGCGGCATCGTCGAGCACTCGGAGCTCACGTTCGGTGAAGCGGTCGTGATGGTCGGCGACGACCGCCGTCAGAAGCCGTTCGGGCCGCGCGTCTCGAGCCCGCGCGGCGCGGGCGGCGCAAACACACAGATCGCGATGTTCTACGTCGACGATGTCGAGGCGCACTGCGCGCGGGCGCGTGACGCCGGCGCGGAGATCTCGTACCCCCCGTCGGTGACGGACTACGGTCCCGAGTACTGGGCCGACAAGAACTACCAGTGTGTAGACCCGGAGGGTCACGCGTGGTGGTTCTGCGAGCGCGTGCGGGGTTAGCGGGGCCGGAGCGCAGGGCGGGAGCCTGATCGCTCAGAACTCGAAGCGCAGGCCGCCGTGGAATCCGCGGCCGCGTCCCCCGATGGGCGCGAGCGAGAGAGTGGGTTCGACCTCGACGTCCGCGCTGCCGACGAGAAACATCGGTATCCCGGCCGCGCACATCGCACCGCCAGCGACCGCGAGCGGCCACATATTGCTGGTCCACGAGCCGCTGTAGTCGGAGCAACCGTGCGCGTCGCATGAGTTTGCGGCGTTGTCGACGTTGATGCCAACAGCGTACACGACGAGGGCGGCAATCCCGGAAAACATCGTCGTCGCGAGTCCTGCCACCCCTAAGCCCCGTGGACCGGTTCTCCGTCTCGGGCTCCGGTGGCATGCTCGACAGCGAGTTGCCGCTGGGCTGTGCGGTCCCGCCGGCAGTGGTCGGCGCCGCAGGCGAGCCCGCGGGCGCAAGGACACGCACACTCGCGACGGACGCGGGGTCGACGACCGCGAGCTCGCCCGACGGCTCCTGAGCAACAAGAACCTGTTCCGCGCTAACGGACAGAAGCTCGCCAGTGACGACCACACCACCCGCCAGGGTCAAACCGACGCGCCGGCCGACCAATGCTGCTAGTGCGTCTGGCGAGGGGCCGGCTGCTTGTGCGAGTCGGACCGACGCTTGGGGGGCGACTTGCACGGACGCCTGCGAAGCAAGCGCAGCCGTCGGCGCAAGTCCGGTGGCGGCGCCGATCGCAGCCGCAAGGCGAGGCGTGATGCGCCACGCCTGTAGGAGTGCGTCGACGCCCTCCGCGGGGGCTACGCCGCGACCCGAAGCAGGGCGAAGTCGGAGGTCGAGATTCTTCATGGTTCACACAGTCGAGGTGGTGGAGCGCGACGGGTGGGTGCGGAATGTGTCGGTGTGGGCGTGTTGAGACTGGCTGCGCGTCTGGGCGTCAAAGGCGCTCTGCGCAGCGCGGAGGGTCGGGGTCACTTCGGCGTCGAGCGCATTGAGCTTTGAGATGAACGCGGCCGTCATTGGCGTGGCGTGTTCCAGGTGCTCATACAGCTCGTCGAGGACCTCAATCTGCCGCGGGCTCAGGCTCACGTCAGCATCGCTTGCTGGACGTGACCTTCGTAGCTCGGAGCGAACGCAGGCGGCGGCGGCATCGACGTTCAGCCCGTCGATCCCGAGCCAGTCGAGCACATCGGCCACTTCCGACGCAGGATTCCCGAGCAGACGCGAGTAGGCGACGACGTGGGCCGGATAGCCCCGGATCGCGATATCTCGGATCGCCGCGAAGGTCTCGCTCCACCAGAGGAGCGCTGGGCAGAGGTCCAGGGCTGGGAGGCGGGGGTGCATCGCCGCCATCGTCTGGTGCGACGAGGCGACTTCGCGCCACGCACGGACCGTCACAATGACACGATCGAGGTAGGCGAGGTCGCTGCGGACGAGCCCGGGGACGAACACCTTGACCGCGTGGGTCCGAGTAGCCGTCGGGGAGAGGAAGGCGCCGCTCTCAGGGCAAGGGTTCGTCGCGTGATAGACTCCGGCGGTCAGGCGGCTCTCAAAGAACCCGCCCGGGTTGGCGATACGGAACTCCTGAGGCCAATGCTCGGGAACGCTTCGCCGATCACCGGGAGCCCCGCGGCGCGCAGGATCTGCATCCACAGCGACGTCCCAGAACGCATAGAACCCGAAACGACGATCATCGTACCCGCGCGTCCATCTGATTGCCGGACCGAATACCACGAGGACGTGGTGGGGTCCAGGGCGTCGGAGTCTCTGCGACGCGTCGCCGTGACCTGTCGCCTCTCAAAACTCGAACCTCAGACTGCCGTGTGCCCCTCTGCCCCGTCCGGTGACCGGCGTAGGCGCGATCGCCGGCTCGAGGCGCGGATCGCTGCCTCCGACGATCCACATCGGGATCCCGGCGGCGATGAGGGCACCCCGCCGAAGGCAAGCGGGAGCCATGCGTGTGTCCGTGAGTTTGCACCGTAGCAGCCGAGAAAGGAGTCGCACGAAGACGTCGGTGTTCGGGCGTGGATCACCGCCCCAATGCCCCAATGCGAACGCAAACAGCGCGGTCCCGCCCACCATCGTCGTCGCGAAACCGGTCGACCACAGCGTCGGTGAGCGCATGTCTTCTGCCCGCAGCTCGCGCGACCCGCTCGTTTCGACGAGCGGCGGACGCGGGGGCGAGGAGTCCGACGCCGATGATGCGCGAGGTTGCGATCTCGACGACGTCGTCGTCGGGCTCGCAAGCGAACGAGACTTGGCCGGGCTCCACCGCGGTGAGCAGGCCCATGACCGGCTCGCCGTCGACAAGTGCGAGCCGCAGTCGCTGCCCGACGAGGTGGGTGAAACCTTCGTCGGAGAGGATGGACGGCGGGGTGGACGCTCCCGAGTCCGCTGGCGCGACGCTCGCCTCGGCGTCAGATGCCTGCGCCGCCATCGGGGTAAGGGCGGCGGCCGCGCCGAGCGCTGCGGCGACGGCAGAGCCGGCCCGGAGTCGCCACGGCGAGAGGTCGATCGGTGCGCCAGGCGCATGCCTCGAACGCGCGCCGCCGGACAGGGAAGGCGCGTCACCGCTCAAGGGACACGGGCGGACTTGGGGTTCGATTCGTTTGCACGGGTGTCATGTTTGCAGGAGCGAGCGGCCGAATCCGTCGCGTGTGGGCGTTATGTGGGAGACGAGGCACGCGTCAGAACTCGAACCGGAGGGCGCCGTGCGCTCCGCGGAGCGTTCGCCAATGGGGCACGGAGCGAGCCTGGCTGAGATCTCGACGTCTCTCCGGCGACCGTCCACATCAGGAGCCCGACCGTCAGCAGCGCGCCGCCGACGATTGCGAGGGGCCACGCCAAGCTCGTCCACCCCTCGACCCTGTGGCTCACCGGGTTTGCGCCGTTGTACCGAGTCTCTGCCAGCAGCTCCACTATCGCCCCGGCGCGGTACGTCCACATCGCAGCGGCGCCCGCCATCGTCAGCGCGACCCCGGCGCCCATCGTGGCCGGAGCGCGATTGGTGGTGGCCGGCTCGTCGGGGATCTCGGGCGGCGAAGCGGATGCGTCGGTCGGCGCGAGGACGCGAACGCGGGCGAGGTCCGTTAGCGTGAGCTCGACGACGTCGTCGTCGGGCTCTGTAACGACGAGCAGCCGGTCCGCGTCGACAGCGAGGAGTCGCCCGCTGGTGACTCGCCCGTCGGCGTGGGTGATGGCGACGCGCCAGCCCACGAGCTCGACGAGCGGCGCGGGCGCGGTCGGTCCGCTCGCGACAGGCGACGTTGACTCTTGGGGCCAGCCGCCATGGAGCGCCGCGCTGGAGCCCCGGGCCGTGGCCGACACCATCGCCGCCACGAGTCCCGCGCCGGCCGCGACGGGAAGCCGCAGGCGCCAGGGGCGGAGGTCTAGCGGCCGGGCGGGGGCTCGTTGCACGGCGCTCGCTCGGGTGTCGCCGAACTGCGCTGTCCCAGACCGAGGGACGCTGGGTAGTCGTGGTGGTGCGCCGAGCCGGAGGGGCGTGGGCGTCGTGGGCTGGCCCCCCAGCGCCGTCGCGACCTCCAGACCGGATAGGTCGCCGCCGTCGCCGCCGCGACCAGGCGGGAGGTTCTCACATCCGTTCCACGTCACTTCGCCCTCGAGCACCGAGTCATGTCGGGACTCTAGCGGGGGCCGAGATCGGGATCCAGACGCGCCCGCGGCTCAGCGCGCGGTGAACCGCGCCGCGGTCTCGAACGCGCAGAGCTCACGCCACCACGCAACCAGTGCCCCCGCCGCGAAGACCGCCGCACCGAGATTGCCGACGATCACCCATGGGCTCCCCTCGGGAAGGTCGAACGCTGCCTGGAGCGCAAGGAGAGGGCTGACGCCGAGTGTCGCCTCGATGATGTCGTCGTCGAACGCGATGGTCGAGAGGAGCGGTAGGAACAGCCAAGCTAGGACGACCAGGCCGGCGACGAGCGCGGCCGAGCGTGTGGCGCGGAGGCTCGCGAACTCGATCAGCGCTACGACGGCGACTGCGGTCGACGCAGTCCCCACGGCGGCGAGCGCGAACCAGCCGCCGGTCTCCACTGGGTGTACGGCGAACAAGCCCGTGGCGAGCGCACCTGTGATGGCAGCGACACCGACCCCGCTCCGAACGGCGAGCCCGGCGCGAGTCGTTCCGGTGCGAAGGACGAGCCGTCGCGCCCGACGCGAGTCGAGCCCCGCCGCGGTGGCGACGCACAGCGCAAGTCCAAGCCCTACCAGCAGACCGCCGAACGTCGCGCTTCTGACCGTCGAGGTCCAATGCAGCGGTTCCGCCAAGTCCATCGCGATCAACCCGTGCTGGAGCAGCGACATCGTTGCGAACAGGAGGAGCGCCATGCCAGTCGACAGCCCGCGTTCCTCGGGCCGCGCCATCTTTCGCACGACGGCCCGCCAGGCTACGAGACCGACGACTGCCTGCGTGGCGAACGTCAGCGCGACCGGCGACATCCTCGTGCTCCAGAGCCATGTTGGCTCGACGAGCCCGGTTGTCCTAAGTGGCGTCAGGCCCGGCAGACCCAGGACGAAGCTGCCGATGAACGACGTCCCGAGCGCGCCAACGCCCGCTATCAAAGCCGGAGCCCCGAGCGTCACGAGGACGAGCACATGCCGACTCTCGGCCTCGAGGGCGAGCCAGGTGGCGCACAGGCCAAAGAGCAGTGTCGTCGAGAGCACCACCGCCTGGCTCACGGCGAGCGCGTCAACAGAGGCCCGTGGCGTCACGAGTACCAGGAACATCGCAAAGGCCGTACCCGTGAGAATCACCGCGAGCGGTCCGACCATAGGTCCGAGCCAGTATCCCTCGGCGAGTCGCTGCGGAGACATCGGCGTGAGGCGGTTCGCGTCGAGAGTCCCGTCCTTGCGGTGCAGCGTCACCCTGCGCGCGCTGGCCAAGATTGCGCCGACGGCGGCGAAGCCCTGGAGGGTTAGCACGACTCGGTACAGGTCCTTCCAGACGCGTTCGCTCGGCCCGCCGACGTCTCGCCAACCGAACAGATACAGGCAACCGGCGAACGTGGCCACGGCCGCCAACGACAACAGCGCCACACGGTATGTGCCGCCCCAGGCCAGCGTGACGGAGCTGCGAAGGATGGGATTCTCGAAGATTCTCATCTCACCTCCTTCGCGCCGAGCGCGAGGAACACGTGCTCGAGATCGCTCGCCGTCTTTCGCCACTCCCGCACTCGAACACCCACGCGCACCAGCTCTGCGAGCAAGAGGTCCAGCGCGTCGTCGTCGGTGCCAAGCTCGAAGTCCACGCTGTCGGGCCCAACCGCCTTGATGCGCGTGGCGGCGTGCTGCTCGAGAGTCGGCAGCGGGCTGGCGCCGGCGGGGGACCACCGGAGTCGCATGCCTCGGTGGCCGAGCTCGGCTGCGATCGAGTCGATCCGACCCGAAGCGCGCAAGACGCCGCGCTCGAGCACGCCGACCTTGTTACAGAACGAGTCGATCTCGCCGAGGATGTGCGACGAGACGACGATCGCCTTTCCCTGGGCTCGGAGGACATTCAGGATGTCGCGGAGCCCGCGCCGACTGATCGGGTCGAGCCCGCTGGCCGGCTCGTCGAGAACGAGCGCAGGGGGGTCGTGCAGCAGCGTCTTTGCCATCACGAGCCGCTGCCGCATTCCGCGCGACAGAGACTGGCACGGGGCGTCGGCCTTGTCGGTCAGTCCCGTGAGCGCGAGGACGGCGTCGATCCTGTCGATGCGGCCGGCGATCTCGTACGCGCGCGCGAAGTGATCGAGGAACTGAGCAGATGTGAGGCCCGAGATGATCGGCGAGTCGTCGGGCATGTAGCCGAGTCGCCGACGGTACTCTTCCGGCTCGCGCTCGATGTCGAGCCCGCAGATCCGAACGCGGCCTCGCGTGGGCTCGACGAGTCCGGCGAGCGCGCGAAACGTGCTCGTCTTGCCCGCGCCGTTCGGACCGACGAGCGCGTAGCCGTCGCCGGGCTCCAGCGCGAACGAGATGCCGTCGACGGCGATCAGACCCGGATAGTCGACCCGAAGGTCCGTCACGTCGATCAGCATGAGGCACCGAGTTGGCGGCGGTTCCCTTACTCAGACAACCGTCGCCACTCCGTTGTTCCCTCGCAACCGTCGTTGCCAGCGATTCTCTGGTTCGACTCAGCAGCACCCCGACTTGGCGCCCTGTGGCGGCGCCGCGCAGCAGCTCGCCGCAGCCGTGGGTTCCGGTCCGTCGATCCGGCCGGCGGCCGCGGCGAGCGTTGGGCCGCACGGGAACGCGCCGAAGTGGGTCGCCGTGTCGCCGGCCACCGAGAAGTGTGCCGCGAGGCGCGTCGACGTCAGCATCGCCGCCGTGTTTGCACAGACGCGCTCCGGGCGGCCGACCTCGAACGCATGGTGGTCGTCGAGCCAGTAGGTGGAGTGAGCGCCCGGGATGCCTCCTCGGTACGTGGCGACCTGGCCGTAGTCCTCGCAGCCCGCGTCGAGTCCCGGGAGCTTGAACAGTCGGTATGTGACGCTCGAGAACCGCGCCGCGCCAACCTTGCCCGCGATCTCGCCGTTGTGGATCGCGATCGGCGACGACTCGATGCGCCGCGGGTCGACGAAGCCGGTGCGCCTGGCCAACGCGAGGAAGTCTGCCTCGTACATGGCACCGCCGAGACACTCTCCATACAGGATCGGGTCTGCAGCGACGTCGGCGGGGAGTCTCCGGTCGACAAACACGTCGCTGAAGTACAGCTCACCGCCCTCGCGGAGCACACGCCACGCCTCGGCCAGGACGAGGTCCTTGCGCGGCGAGAGGTTTACGACGCAGTTCGAGACGATGATGTCGACGCTGGCGTCGTCGACACCGGCTGACGCGAGGTCCTCGATGTAGCCGTGGCGGAACGACGTGTTTGGTTTGCCATAGCCGAAGCGGTCCGCGTGCCATGCCTCGGTCGCTCGCGCCACCTGGAGCTGCTCGTCGGTCATGTCGACGCCGATGACAGTGCCCGTGGACCCGACGAGCTTCGCCAGCGCGAACACGTCACGGCCGGTGCCGCAACCGAGATCGAGGATCGTCGCGCCGCGCACCGCCTGCGGGATCGGGAACCCGCAGCCGTAGAAGCGAGCCGAGACATCCGGGTGAACCTCGGCGAGGGCACCGGCGATCCAGGCGGGGGGAGCGCCGCTTGCACAGCAGGCGTTGGTCTTCAGATCGGCGGTCGAGGCGAGCAGCTTGCCGTAGTACTCGCTGACCCATTCGCGGGGATCGGTGTTCATTCGGGCTCTGGACGCTTTGGGTTGGGCGTGGGCTCGTCGTCGCCGCAGGCCCGGTAGCAGCCGCGACGCGAGGGTGCAACGTCCCCACCTCGTTTCGACGCTGCGGTGACGCGGCGCAGCGGTGGTCGCGACGGACTCAGCCGCGCGTCACTCCCCGCGAAGCCCGCGCTCGACGAGCAGCTCCTGAAGCAGGGCCGGGTCGTCGGTGAAGATGCCGTCTGCTCCGCGATCGAGCGCGTCGGTCAGCTCGTCCCGTTCGTTCACGGTCCAGACGTGCACGCGCATGCCGAGCGAGTGCGCCAGGGCGAGTGGACCGGGCGCCAGCGCGTCGGACCCGGTGCTGGAGTAGGGTGCCTGCACCACGAGCCCCGGGGGAGAGTACGTCGCGGCGGAGCGCTCATCGAGCGCAGAGAGCTGCACCATCTCGCCAGCGGTGAGGCCGGTGACGATGTCGGGGTTCGCGCCTCGTGCCTCGTCGAGCGCCGGCTGGAGGAAGCTCACGAGCACGACGTCGCCGGTGTGGCCGGTGTCTTCGACGAGATCGACGACGGCTTCGGCGATGGACGGCGTGCCCTGCTTGAGCTCGATCGTCCACGGTGTGTCGGGGTATGCCGTCAGGAGTTCGTGCAGGGTCGGGATCGTGAGCCCCTGTCCGCGGCGGGGCGCCCCGCTCGACTCTCGCCACCGGAACCCGGCGTCGAGCGCGCGCAGCTCCGTCAGGGTCAGGTCGTGGACGCGGCCGGTGCCGTCGGTCGTACGGTCGACGGTGTCGTCGTGTATGCACACGATGACGCCGTCGGCGGTCGAGTGCGCGTCACACTCCAGCACGTCGGCGCCGACGGCGAGGGCGTTGTCGTAGGCGGCCCGCGTCGCCTCGGGCTCGAGGGCGCCGCCGCCGCGGTGCGCGATGAGCAAGAACTCGTCGCGCAGCAGGGGATTCTCGCGCGTCGCTGGGGCATCGAGGAGGCCGTAGTAGCGTGCGGCCCAATATGCGATGAGATACGCCATCGGGCCGCGCATCGAGCGCCCGTCGCCGTCGCGTACGACCGCGTAGGGTGTCTGGTCCCACCAGCGCGCGGGCTGCTCGTCGTAGGGCGGGGGCCACTCGCCGAGCTGTGGCTCGCCGAACCGGTCGGGCTCCGGGCGCACGGAGACGTCGAGGCGATGGCTGTGGTCGATGCGCCAGAACCGCGTGTCGAGCGGATACTCTCGCAGCGACTGCAGTGCTGCGTCACGCTGGCGTTCCTCGCCGGTCAGTCCGGCGACGAACGCGGCCCAGAACGGGTTCTCCTCGTCGAGCTCCGTCTCGTAGAGGCCGAGCAGCGCCTGTTGCCAGGCGGCGCGTCGGTCCGCGTTTGGCTCGTAGCGAATGAGTGTGTGGAACGCGAGCATCGCCAGTTCGTGATCGACGTGGTTCTCGACCGACGGGTTCGTCGCTGTCAGCACGTTGCTCGAGAAGCGGACGACGTCTGCGTATCGCTCCTCGACGGCGAGGCGCTCGTACTCGTCGTAGTAGCGCGCGTCGCCGGTCACATGCCACGTCGCCAGGAGCTGACCGAGGATCTCGGCGCCGTTCAGAAAGCCGCCGCCGAAGCACGCCGAGGCGCAGAGGCCGAGGTCCGTCGCGTCGCAGTTGCCGAACCCGTCGACACAGGAGGCGACGTAGTCGTGGCCCCAGTTCCCGTGCTCGGTGGGGAGGCCATCGAGATCGACGAGGTAGAGGTCATGCGCGAGGATCGTGTCGGTGATTCGCTGGAGCGTGCTCGCGATCTGCTCGCGCTCAGCGTCGGTGGCGCAGAGGTCGTAGTACAGCGGCAAGCCGAAGAAGTGTCCGGCGAGCTCGTCCGACGACGTGTCGTCTTTCCAGCGGTAGCGGCGCCCGTCGAGCTCGACCTCGTGCCAATTGGACAGGCCCGCCTTGCCGTCGAAGAGCGGACCTTCGTCGTCGCGAACGAACGTACGAGCGACGAAGCCACACTCGCGTCCGGCGTCGGTGAAGCTCACGCACGGTACGTCGACGAGCAAGCGCATGTTGCGGACGGCGGGGCGGGCGGCATCGCAGAAGCGGCGGTCTCCGGTCGCGCCGGCCGCGAACGCGAGCGCGCCGATCGTCTCCTCGGTCCACTGCCCGTCGTTGTCGTCGTCGCCGAGTGACAGTCCGTCGAAGCTGTACGGGTCGGGGGTGTGGGCCCACGCCGACGAGAACCCGCCGAGCCGCCAGAAGTAGCGCCCGTGTCGATAGAGGAACGCTGCCGCCTTGCCGTGGAGCGTGCGCGGGACGAGGTCGACGCGGGTGACGCCGGCGGCGCCTGCGAACCAACGGCGGCCGCTGTCGAGGGCGACGCCGGTGACACGGTCGTCGAGCAGCCATCGCTCGGACTGGTAGTGGTCGACGTGGGTCAAGCCCGGGTCGAGCACGGTCGCGCCGACGGCGTGCCCGAGCGCGACGAGGCCGTCGGCGCATGCCACCGAGGTAGCCGCGTCGGTCGGCAGACCGCCGGGGCCGGGGTCGATGCGGGTCGTCTCCCCATCGCGCACGATGAGCAGCTCGGAGTCGGTCGCGATCGCGACGGCTCCGTCGGGACAGCCTGCGACGTCGACAGCGGCGCGGTCGGTGAGCGGCGTCGCGTTGCCGCTGGCGTCTAGCGACCAAACGCCACCGGGGCCCGCGGCGATCGCGCCTTCGGTCGCGGCACGGACGCGTGAGACGGCGCCGGCCGGGACGTCGACGGCAGCCCAGGCGTCCCCGTCGCGCTGCAGCAGCGCGCCGTCGACGACGACAAAGGTCGCGCCGCCAGCGTGGGCGACCGACGTGGCCGCGGCGTCGGTCGCCAGGAGCTCGGCGACGTCGCCCGAGACCCAGCGCAGCACCCCGGCGTCGGTCGCAGCCCACAGGGTGCCGTCGGGGCTGAGCTGCAGATCGTGCGTGGCCTCAGAAGACACGTCTGGCCGCGGCACGAACCGGCCGCGCTCCCAGTCCAGCTCGGCGATGCCCGCGGCGGCGCCGATGAACACGCGGTCTTCGCTCGCCGCGATCGCCTCGACGTCGCTCAGCGACGCCCCAACGGCCGCGCGGTATCGCGTCGTCTCTTCGCTGCCATAGAGCGCGTCGGCGGTCGGGGGGACCGCCTGCACGCGGACCTCGAACGGAGGGCCCGAGACGGGGGCCTCGCCCGAGCCGTCTGCGGCGACATCGGTGTCGGGGTCGAGCTGTGCTGCGTCGTCCGCGTCGACGCGGTCGGGAGCGTCCGTCGTGCCGCCGTCAGCGGCGTCGCCGGTGGTGTCGATGGCCGCGTCGACATCGGCGAGCGCGCCGTCGCCGGTGTCGGCGCGGTTGGCGCCGTCGGGTCCGCACGCCGCGAGAGCGAGCAGGACGGGCGCGACCCACGCTGTGCGCGGGGTGCCGCAGCCCGTCCGCGGCGAGGCGTTGGGGAGAGAGAGGGGGCGATGGCGGCGGCGTGTCAGCATGCGCCGCAAGATACACGGGCTCTCGCGGGTCCGTCGAGGTCGAGGCGCCGGGTTGGGGCGCGCGAGCGGCGGGGTCGCGTCGCACGATCGGCCGAAGAAACGATGTTGCAACATCGTGCGACATAGGTAGCCCGGACGTTTCGCGCGCGGGGCGCTGGGCGCTCGGCGGCAGAGCCACGGACGCGGCACGACGGGCGGCCGCGGGGGATTGACGCGATGTGTCAACATCTTGGCAGACTCGTTGCAGTTGGGAGCACGGTCCGCCTCTTCTCTGGCGCGCCGGTGTTCGTCGGCGCGGCCGCGATTCGTGCCACGACGCAACCGGCGCCGGCGCACCCACCCAACCGACGAGAGCCGATGGAACCGACCGGGCCCGAGCCGCCGCACCCCGCTGTGCAGCGGGATCCGCTGGCGATGATCATGGAGCGGCTCGACCGCATCGAGGGCCGCCTGTCGCGGTGGGAGAGCGCCGCTGGTCCGGTCCCGGGAGTGGTGGCGGCTGCGACGGACGTCGTCGACGAGCTCGCGCGGAGCGCCGACGCCGCCGGGCACCCGGTGGATGGGCGGCTGCGCGCTGCCGCCGAGCTGGCGGAGCACGCGACGCGTCGCGACACCCTAGAGGCGCTGACGCGCTTGTTGGACCGCCTCGACGACGCGGAGCGCTCGCTCGAGCTGCTGGCGTCGGCACCGAGCGTGGCAGCGACGGTCGTGGACATCTTCGACAAGACGGTGCGGGACTGGCAGGCGATGGGGACGTCGGTCGACGCGCGCCTGACCGCGCTCCGTGACTTGGCGACGACGGCGACTCGGCCCGAGGTTGTCGAGGCGGCCCGGCAGCTCGCCGAGCATCTGCCGATGCTCGCTCGCGTCGTCCCGGACGCGCAGCAGCTCCCGGGGATGTTCGCGATTGGGGTGGACGTGTTCGACCGGTGGGCGCGGACCCTCGCCGACAGCGGGAACAGCATCGAGCAGGTGCTGCGGAACACGGTCCTCGCGCTCGCGCGCCTCGGCAGCCTGCTGGAGTCGCGGGAGTTCACGTCGCTGATGAACAGCGGGGTGCTCGAGCCGCGCGCCGTCGCGGTGGTCGGCCGGGCGGGCGGTGCGCTGACGCGTGCAAACACGGACGGCGCCGAGCGCATCGGGCTGTTCTCGCTGATGAAGGAGCTGCGCGACCCGGGCGTCCGGGCGGGGCTCGCGTTTGGCCTGAACGTGCTCCGCGCGTTCGGCACAGAGATGACTCGCAACGAAACCGACAAGACCACGCACGCAGGAGCCTGAGATGAGCGCCCACCACCACATCCTCATCGTCGGCGGCGGTACCGCCGGGATCACCGTCGCGGCTCACCTGCGCAACACGCGCCCCGAGCTGCAGGTGGCGATCATCGAGCCCTCTGAGACGCACTACTACCAGCCGCTCTGGACCCTGGTCGGCGGCGGCGTCTTCCCGCGCGAGGCCTCGGCGCGGCCGATGGCCTCGGTCATGCCGAAGGGCGTGACCTGGATCAAGGACTCGGTCACCGCGTTTGCGCCCGAAGCAAACACAATCCAGCTCGCCGCGGGCGGCGCGCTCACGTACGACTTCCTCGTCGTGGCGCCGGGCATGCAGCTGCGGTGGGATATGGTCGAGGGGCTCGAGGGCAACGTCGGCCGCTTCGGCATCTGCTCGAACTACTCGTACGACACGGTCGAGACGACGTGGCGAGAGCTCCGTTCGTTCCAGGGCGGAAAGGCGATCTTCACGTTCCCGAACACGCCGGTGAAGTGCGGCGGCGGTCCGCAGAAGATCATGTGGCTCACCGAGCACAACCTCGTGCAGCGGGGCATCCGCGACAAGGCCGAGATCACGTTCGTGGCGCCGGGCGGCCGCATCTTCGGCGTCGACAAGTACGCGAAGGCGCTCGAGGTGCTGGTCGAGCAGCGCGACATCAAGACGCTGTTTGGTCATCACCTGGTCGCGATCGACGGGCCGAACCGCAAGGCGACGTTCCAGGCGGTGGCCGACGGCAGCCGGGTCGTCCGCGACTACGACATGATCCACGTCACGCCGCCGATGGGTGCCCCCGACTTCGTCCGCAGCTCCCCGCTCGCGAACGCCGCCGGCTTCGTTGACGTCGACAAGCACACGACGCAGCACACCAAGTTCGCGAACGTGTTCGCGCTCGGCGACGCTAGCAGCCTCCCGACGGCGAAGACGGGAGCGGCCGTGCGCAAGCAAGCGCCGGTGCTGGTCGCAAACATGCTGGCTCTCCGCGACGGCACGCCGCTGCGAGCGTCGTACGACGGCTACACCTCGTGCCCGCTCGTCACCGGCTACGGCCGCCTGATCCTGGCCGAGTTCGACTACGACAGCAAGCCGGTGGAGTCGTTCCCGTTCGACCAGGCCGAGGAGCGGTACTCGATGTATGCGCTGAAGGCGTACGGACTCCCGCAGATGTACTGGCACGGGATGCTGCAGGGGCGGATGTAGTCCGGGGCTTCGGCCCCCTACACCTCGACCTTCGCGCCACCGAGCCGCACCGTCGCCGCGACGTGGCGTGCGTCGCCGAGCCTGCGATACTCGAACCCGATCTTCCCCCGCTCTCCCGCGGCAGTGCTCACCGTGATCTCTCCGAACACGGTCATCTGCAGAGCGCTCTCCTCGCGGTTCGACACGCGCGCCTCGACGACCTCCCAGCCCGCACCGAGCAGCTCGCTCGCCGACGTGTTCGCGCGGACGCGGTCCTGGGCGTCGGCGACACCCTCGGCGGACTCCGGGGCGAGCGTGCCCCGGTCCGTTGCGATGTCGAGCAGGTCGCCGAACAGTCCGTAGGCGATCAGGGCGAGGAACAGCAGGCCGAGCACCGCGCTCACTTGACGCTCCCGCGCCGGGCGAGCTCGAGCAGCGCGGCTACGGTCTTCAGGTTCCGGCCGGTCGCTGCGGCCTCGTCAGGGAGCCGCAGCTTGGTCTGGCCCTGGCCCTGCGGGTAGTGGACGTGCCACTCACGCGCGCCCGCCCAGATCTCCTCGTCGCGGCGCCCGCGTGCTTCGACCACGCGCGTCGCGGCCGGGGCGGAGTTCGGCCAGAACCACACGATGACCCGGTCGGCCGGTGCAGTCCCGAACGGGCTGGCCGCTGCGATGGACTCGAGCTCCTCGACGGTGCGGGTCGCCACGGGAACAGGCTTCCCGACGCGGGCCGAAACCGCAGCGGCGAGGGCGTCGCGTGCGGCGTCGAGTGAGTCGGGTGGCTCGAACACGACGTTCCCGCTCTGGATGTAGGTCTCGACCCCGCGCAAGCCGAGCGCCTCGCAGATGGACCGCAGGTCGGCCATTGGGAGGCGGCCCGAGCCGCCGACGTTGATCCCTCGGAGGAGGGCGACGCTGCGTGTCATTGCTCGTTGGGCTGATGGGGAGCCAGAGCGTCGCACGCGGCCGAGGTCCGGTCAACGGGGGGCCGGCCGACTGAGATCGGGCCGACATGAGTCCGGCGTCGCCCCCATGAGTCCGCGGTGGTCGAAGGCGCCGACCCCGAAGGGTGCGTGGATCTACGCAAGCGGCAGAGATCTGCTACTCTGTGGGTCCCTCGACTACCGGACTCGCCGTGTCGCTGTCTGCCTACTTCGCCGCCCGCACGCGGGCGGTCGCCCCGTCGTGCCTCCTGTTCGCCGCCGCGCTGACGCTCGGCGGCTGCACCGCCAGCACCGGATCCGGCGGTGACGGCGATGACGCTTCCTCGCGCGACGCCGATCCGAGCGACCTCGGCACGATCGATTCGACCGACGTTGCCCCGGACGCAGACGCTGGAGTGGGCGACGACGCGCCGGACGCAGGCGACGCACAGGATGCGGCTGACGGGGCAGACCCGGACGCTCCGAGTGACGACGCCGATCGCCCAGACGCCGCCGCGGATGCTGCGGACGCCGGTGACGGGTTGGACGCGGGTCCCGACGCGCCTGCCGACGTGGGCGATGACGACGTGGCCTGCGTGAGTGGCTCCGATGGGTGTGCGTGCGGGCGCGCGGGGACTTGCGACGACGGGCTGGTGTGTGCCGGAGGGCTCTGCCGCGCGCCGACGAGCTGCTCCGAGCTCGCGTGCGCGCCGCGGCAGCTCTGCTCGCTCGACGAGGCGCGCTGCCTGACGGACTGCGAGGTCGGCTACGAGTTCGACGTGGCGCGTCGGCTGTGCGTGCTCGCGGGCGGCACGAGCTGTGAGGACACCGGACCAGGGACGATCGCGCGGGAGTGCCGCGATCAGGGACGCGACTGCCTGCTCGTCGCCGGCGTGGCGCGGTGCGGTTCGTGCTCGACCGGGCGGATCGACTTCGGGCTCGACTGCCGCGTCGCGACCTGCGGCGACCCTGCGACAGACGCCGCCTCGCGCGTCCGGGAGTGCGCCGCCGCGTCGCGGACGTGCGACGTCCTCGACGGCGGCGAGGGGGCGGTCTGCGGCGCCTGCGTCGCCGGGACGGTCGAGCGACCGGGCACGCGCGAGTGTGTCTCGATCGTGACCTGTGATGAGCTCGACTGTGCGGCACAGGCACGCGAGTGCGACCCGAACGGGGGTCTCGCCCGCTGCGGCGCGTGCGTCGACGGCTTCGTGGAGCTCCGTGCCGGAGAGGCGTGCGTGGCGACCGTGTCGTGCGACGAGCTCGACTGTGACGTGGCTGCTCGCGAGTGCATCTCCGCCGAGGTCTCGGTCTGCGGCAGCTGCCTCGGCGGCTGGGTCGAGCGGGGAGGGCGCTGCGAGTGCCCCACGACCGGCGGCGACTGGCCGCAGTGGTGGCGCGATGACGACGGCGACGGGTTCGGAGACCCGGCGACGGCCGGTGCATGCGCGGGCGGCGTTGGTTGGGTCACGAACGGTGACGACTGCGACGACGCCGACGCGGACGTTTACCCGGGCGCCCGCGATCTTCCCGATGACGCCTTCGTGGACGCCGACTGCGACGGGATCGACGGAACGCTGGATCGGCTCGTCTTCGTGCTACCCGGCGCCGACGACGCTGCGGCGGACGGCAGCGCGAGCGCGCCGTTCGGGAGCCTAGAGGTGGCGACCACTGTCGCGGTGATTCGGAGCGCCGATGGCCTCGCGCTCGCGGGCGGCGTGCACGCAGGGCCGCTCGAGGTCGCCGACGGCATCAGCGTCTATGGTGGGTACGACGCCGGCGATGCGTGGCGGCGATCGGAGGAAGTTCGTACGATCGTCACATCATCGGCGGATGTAAGCTTGGCACACGTGGTGGCGCTGTTCGCTACAGACATCGTGACGCCGACGGTCGTCGAGCGTGTCGCGTTGCTTCCCGGCGACGCCATCGCCGCGGGAGCGTCGTCGATCGCCGCGATGGTGGTCCGGTCCTCGGCTCTCACGTTTGCTCACGTCGAGGTCAGCGCCGGTCACGGCGGGGCGGGGACGGCCGGGGAGCGCGGAGCGGCGGGCGCATCTGGCGGGCGGGGTGCGGACGGCGAGGGCGGTGGCTCCGGCGGGCGCGGCGGCGCGGGCGGCCGCAATGAGTGGTGCCCGCTCGCGAACGGCGGCGCGGGCGGGCACGGCGGCAACCGAAACCAGTACGGGGAGAACGGTCTGCCCAACGACTGCGGCGGTGCCGGCGGTGAGGACGGGCGCCCGTGGGACAACGAGGGACGGCCCGGTGCCGGCGGCTGCTCGCGCACGCTCCCGGGCGGGGACGGCCCCAGCGGCGCGTCGGCGGAGGCGCTCGGCAGCTTCGTCGACGGGGTCTGGTGGTCACCCGCCGGCGGTACCGGTGGCGGCAACGGCGTCGATGGCGGTCCAGGGGGCGGCGGCGGCGGCGGTGGTGGGCCCGAGGTCCTGAACTACACGGGCGGCGGCGGCGGCGGCGGCGGAGCTGGCGGGTGCGGCGGCGGAGCCGGCACCCCGGGCGGCGGTGGCGGCGCCTCGGTCGGCATCCTGGCGATCGAGTCGTCGGGCCTGGCGCTGGTCGACGTCCGCGCGTCTTCGTCCGGCGCGGGAGATGGCGGCGCGGGGGGAGCCGGCGGTGCCGGCGGCGCCGGCGGCGGTGGAGGATCCGGGGGTGGGCGCGTCGGTGTGCCGCTGTCGGGGAGCGGCGTCGGGGGTCCCGGTGGCGCGGCGTCGGCCGGCGGCTCGGGCGGCGCGGGCGGCGGTGGGGCCGGCGGCGTGTCGGCCGCGCTGTGGTGCGCCGGGTCGGACGTGTCGGTCGACGCGGCGTCGGTGCTCCTGCCGGGAGCTGCCGGGGTGGGAGGCAGTGGCGCGGTGTCGGGGTTGTCGGCGCCGGCGTTGGACTGCTCGCTGTAGGCCGGACGCGCGGGGCGCGGCGGCGGTACGACGCTGGCTGGGGTGCAGGGGAACGCGCTGGTGACCCGGCGTGAGGTGGCCACGCCGAGACCCCCACCCTGGGTGGGGGAAACTCGCGGTTTGGTTGCGGGGGTTGCGGTGAAGTTTCTGTGACGGCGCGCCCGGGGCGTGCCCCGCCGGGCTCCTTGCGATGGGGAAGGCGTTCACAGCCGAGACCCCCACCCTGGGTGGGGGAAACTCGCGGTTTGGTTGCGGAGGTTGCGGTGAAGTTTCTGTGACGCCGCGCCGCTGCCCCGACCCGGCGCCCGCGCCCGCCGCTCCGCCCGACCCCAAAAAGCGCGCAGGCCCCCGGCGCGTCCGCGCCGAGGGCCTGCCGCATCCGCGCCGAAGCGCGCGTGTGTCAGGCCGCGCGGCGGCGGCGGCGCGCGAGGGCCAGCCCAACGAGCAGGAGACCGCCGAACGCCGACGCGGGCTGGCCGCTCGGGGCGGCCGAGCAGCCGGCGGCCGAGGAGCCTCCGCTCGCGTCGGTGGTCTCCGCGCCCGACTCGACCTCACCGCCCTCGTCGTCCGTCGCGACCAGCTCTGCGGCGTCGGTCGGCGGCAGCTCCGCCGCGTCGAAGCGGCCGGAGTAGACGCAGGAGCCGTTCGAGCAGAACTCACCGGCGGCGCAGTCCGCGTCTGCGGCGCACTCGCTCGCCGGCGCAGTCTCTTCGGCGACGAGCGACGCGACGCAGAGGTAGTCGTGGCTGTCGGCGAGGATGCACTGCATGGTCGAGCCACAGGCCTCCGGCGACTCGTCGACGCGGCCGTCGCCGTCGTTGTCGAAGCCGTCGCACGTCTCGAAGCCGCAGGCCGTGATGGACTGCGACGCCAGGGAGTCCTGCGCCGTGTTGCCGTCGCCGAAGTCGATGAACGCGGTGATGGTCGAGTTCAGGCGGGCGCGCTCGGAGTTGAAGCAGTAGGCGACCTCGAGGGTCTCGCCGGGCGCCACCGCCTCGGGCAGGCCGAACGGACCGCTGAGGACCTCGGAGCCGTTGATGCGGATCTCGACGGGCGCGTCCTCGGGGAGGGCGACGGTGCCGATGTTGCTGAACCGGACGGTGAGGTAGGTGCAGAGCAGCGACTCGCCGTCGGTGACGTCGCACTGCGTGTAGTCGGTGCCCGGGTCGCCAGAGACGACGCCGACGAGCTCGACCGCGGCCTCGATGCAGTTGTCGTCGGCGGCACCGTCGCAGTTCATGTCCTCGTCGCCCGTGAGCGAGCAGATCTCGCCGACCGGGGTGACCTGGCCGGTGCACGATCCCCACGCGCCGGCGGTGCAGAGGCGCTCGCCTTCTTCGCAGGCGCCGACGCCGGCGGTCCCGGCCGGGCCGGTGTAGCAAGCCTCGTGGAAGAGGTCGCGTGCGCCGTCGCAGTCGTTGTCGAGGCCGTCGCAGGTCTCGGCGGCCGGGGTGACCTCACCCGTGCACGAGCCCCAGCTGCCGCTGGCCTGGCAGGTGCGGAGGCCGGTGGTGCAGAGGCCGACGCCGGCGGTGCCCGGAGGGCCGGAGTAGCATGTGTCGGTGATGCGGGTGGTGGTGCCCGGGTCGAAGTCGGCCGAGCCGTTGCAGTCGTTGTCGAGGCCGTCGCAGTCCTCCTCGGAGGGGAGCACCTGACCGGCGCAGGCGCCCCAGCGTGCGTCGACGCAGGTGCGGGTTCCGGTGCGGCAGACGCCGATCCCGGCGGTGCCGCCCGGCCCGTCGTAGCACGACTCGGCGAGCTCGCCGCCGGTAGCACCCTCGTCGGTGCTGCCGTCGCAGTCGTTGTCGATGCCGTCGCAGGTCTCGGGGCTCGGCGTGCCGGGGGTGCCGTCGCAGACGACGCCCATGTCGTCGTCGGCGCAGACGTACCAGCCGGGTGCCGCGCAGGCGCCGACGCCGACGGTGCACGAGTTGCCGAGCAGACCGACGTACGGGTCGTCCGCGCCGCCCTGGCAGTCGTTGTCGAGGAAGTCGCAGAACTCGAAGTTGACGTCGAGCGGCGAGAACCCGGACGCGAGCGAGGCGGCCTGGGACGCGGTGAGCGCGTAGTTGAACCAGGCGACGTCGTCGACGTAGCCCTCGAAGGCGCGGGCGGCGCCGAAGCCGCCGTTCAGGAGGTCCTGCTCCTGGCCGATCCACAGGTTCGAGAGCCACTGCAGCGAGCGGTACTCGGTCGCGCAGTCCGACATCGTCGAGCCGCTGCACACGTTCCACGTGTACGCGGGGCTCGAGCTGCCGTTGCGGTAGACGCGCGCGGTGACGCCGTCGAAGGTCACGGCGACGTGGGTCCACGTGTTCGACGCGAACGCCATGCTCGGGTCCTGGACGGTCTGGCAGTTGATGCCGAGCTGGCCGTCGCGGGTCAGCGTGAAGCCGTTGTACGAGCAGTTCACGGAGTGCTGCGTCGCGATGTTCGCGATCGTGTCGGGGCCGCTCAGCCCGGTCGGGTAGACCCACGCCGAGAAGGTGAACTGCGGGGCCTGCGCCGCCGACGCGGGGATGCGAACCGCCGAGGTCGCGTCACCGGGGAGGTATGCGGCCTGCCGGCCGCCGATCGACGCGCCGGCCGCGCTTCCGGAGAGGACGCCGGTGCGGGCGCCGCCCGAGGCGTCGAACGCGCCGTCGGCGAGGGAGTCGTCGAAGCGGTAGAGGCCGCCGGCGCCGTCTCCACACATCGACGTGAGGCCGTTGGCGGAGCAGACGACGATGCCGTCGTTGCAGGCGTCGGGGTCAGCGCCGTCGCACTGCGCGCCGACGGTGAAGCCGTCGTCGACGCCGCCGCCGCAGTCGTTGTCGATGCCGTCGCAGATCTCGGCGTTCATGTCGTTGCTGATGTTTGCGTTCATCAGGTTGACGACGCCGGTGTCGCCGAGCGCGTGGTTGTACCAGACGAGGTCGTCGAGGAGGCCGTCGAAGGACTGGCTGGCCTGCAGTCCGCCGTCGTTCGCGTCGAGCTCCTGGCCGAACCAAACATCGCTCATCCACTCGGTGGGCTGGTCGATGACCGGGACCGAGTAGCTACGGCGGAGCTGGCCGTTGATGTAGACGCGGAGGACGCGCCGGTCGAAGGTGATCGCGAAGTGGGTCCAAGTGCCCGAGGTCAGCGCGATCTGGGAGTCGACCGCAGCGTACCGGCGGTTGCCGTACCACAGGGTGCCGTCGGCGGCGAAGCCGAGTCCGTTGAAGCCGTTGTCGGCGGTGCGGCCGACGACGTAGCGCTCTCCAGAGGAGCCGCGCCGTGCCCATCCGCCGACCGTGAACTCGAGCCCGTCGGCCAGCGCGAGGGGCACGCGGACGGCGCCAGCTTCGGCCTGGGTCGACCAAACGCCGGACAGGGAGATCGAGTAGTTGCCGTGCTTGGCGATGGTCGAGAGCGCCGCGTTCCCGCGAAGGGTGGTCGCTGCGCCCGAGCCGGACCAGTCGAACACCTGCGCCGCAGCGCCCTCCTCGAAGCGGTAGATGGCCGCGGCACCGTCCGAGCAGACGGCCGTGGTCAGGTCGTTCGAGCAGATGGTGATGCCGTCGGTGCACGAGTCCGCGTCTCCGGCGCCGTCGCACGGGAGGCCGACGTTGAAGATGTTGTCGGCGGCCGTCGACGGGTTGCAGTCGTTGTCGCGGTAGTCGCAGACCTCGGGGGCGCCGGCGTACGTGTACGGGTCGGTGTCGTCGCAGTCGCAGACGCTCGATCCGTCGCCGTCGTTGTCGACGCCGTCTGGGTCGTCGTCGTCGATGCCGCCGTCGCAGTCGTTGTCGATCGTGTCGCAGATCTCAAGCGCGTCGGGGTGGATGGCCGGGTCGAAGTCCTCGCAGTCCTCGAGCGCGGGCGTGCCGTTCCATGTGATGCGCAGGTACGGCCGGTAGGCGGCGACGCCGTACTCCGCGGAGTAGAAGCGCACGTCGAAGCCCTCCGTCGCCTCGTTCACGGCGCTGAGGAGCATGCCGAAGTTCGGCGCGCCGTCCATCCAGGCCTGAACGTCGGTGGTGATGTCCCAGCTGATCCAGCCCACCGGGTGGACGGTGGCGCCAGAGAGGACGAGTGCCTGGTCGGTCGACGTCGAGCTCGCGTCGACGTCGTCGAGCCCGAGCCGCGTGGTCGCCCAGTCGGGTCCGACACCGGTCGTCGTGGCGGTGACGCCGTCTTCCTGCCAGTTGGCGAGGACGCGGTTGGCGGTGATGTTGCGATCGACCGGCGCGATCGAGCCTGCGTTCAGGTCGTAGCGCGTGTAGGTGTAGAGGAACATCTCGGCCTTCACGACGTGCGCGCCGTCCGGGACTCCGCTGAGGTCGAACGCGATCAGCGTGCGGGCCGGGTCCACTCCGCTCGAGTTGCCCACGGTGAGGGCGACGTCCTGGCCGAAGTTCTCGGAGGTGCCGCGAACGGTCGAGTCGCCGATGACGCCCGCGTTGAACGACTGCAGGGCCGGGTTTCCGCCGGAAATGATGGAGCCGCAGGTGTCGTAGCCATCGACGTCGGTGTCGGACAGGTTGCGGGTCGGGTCGGTGTCGTCGCAGTCGCCGCCGCAGGTGGTGTAGCCGTCGCCGTCGAGGTCCTCGCCCTCGTCGGTGAGGCCGGCGGTGCAGTTGTTGTCGACGAGGTCGCACAGCTCCGGGGCGCCGGGGCGGACGCCGGGGTCGAAGTCGCGGCAGTCGTCGGCGTTGTCGATGTAGCCGTCGGGGCGGGTGCACGAGACGACCGTGTCGTTCGGGTCGCCGAAGCCGTCGAGGTCTGCGTCGCGGTACCACTCGTTCTCGCCGACGAGGCCCTCGACCATGACGAGGACGTCCTCGAAGTCGTTGTCACCGCCGCGGTACAGGTCCTCGAAGCCGAAGTAGTAGGTCGAGGCGTAGGCGGTGGACTTGTAGACGAGGTAGTGGAGGAACGGCTGGTCGGTGCAGGCGAGGTCGCCCGTGTTGAGCGCGAGCTCCGTGTAGTACGCGTAGCCGTAGTCGGTGTTCGTCGCGCAGTTGTTCGGGCGCCCCTGCGGCGTCGTGATGAAGAAGCCGATGGGGCCGCCGGTCCAGTTCGGGTTCGTCGTGAAGTTCACGCTGCGGATCATCGAGGGGCTGGGCTCCTCGGCGCAGTCGAAGATCGGGAACCGGTTGGCCGGGTTCGAGACGTCGGTGCCGGCGTTGTACCAGCCGAACGTGTTCTCGTAGCCGGCGCCCTCGGCGACGAAGTGGAAGGTCAGGTCGCCGGTGGCCGGGAAGAACGTCTCGGGGGCGATGTTGGCATCGAGCTGAGCGTTCAGCATCTCGCCGCGCGCGTTGAAGATCGTCTGCAGGCGGTTGGTCGTCGGGATCTGGTCGCCGACGCCGCACGACGAGCTGGGCTGGTTGAGGTCCTCGACAGAGGCCGCGAAGCCCTCGTCGATGTCGCCGTCGCAGTCGTTGTCGAGGCCGTCGCAGAGCTCGATCGCGCCAGGGAAGATCGTCGCGTCGCTGTCGAGGCAGTCGATCTGCGCGTCGAAGCGGGCCTCGGCGTTCGCCGTCGTGCACATTACGTCGGCGCTGGCGACGACAGTCCACGACCGCGCCTGGTCGCGGTCGGCGTCGACGTAGCACAGCTCGGCCCCGTCGCAGCTCTCGTCGACCTCGTTGCCGACGATCTCGGCGGCGCCGGGGTGCACCGAGTAGGCGGCGTCGTTGCAGTCGTCGGAGTTGGTGACCCAGCCGCCGCCGAGGACCGACGGGTCGGTGGCGCACAGCGACGCGGAGTTCGAGGGGTCGCCGTAGCCGTCGCTGTCGACGTCGCGGTAGTAGGTGCCGGAGCCGCCCGGGTCGGCGGTGCCGTCGCAGTCGTTGTCCACGCCGTCACAGATCTCGTTGTTTGCTCCCTGGTCGGGCGCAAACAGGCCGTTGGTGTACAGGTCGGAGACCGCGGCGGCGTCCATCCCGTAGGGCAGCGCGACGACGTGGTCGAGCTGGCCGGGGAACCGACCGCCGCTGGCCGACGTTCCGATCAGCACGTGCGTCTGCTCGGTGATCGCCGAGTAGGTCAGGTTGTAGGTGGTCGTGTTGCAGATGAGGTTGCCGTCGACATACATCGAGCAGAACTCACCCTGCGCGCAGGTCAGGACCGCCTGGTGCCACTGGCCGTCGTTGACGACCGGCCCCGAGTTGCACCCGCTGTAGCTGCCGTTCCAGACACGGTAGCCGACCTTGCCGTTGTTCACGTACAGGCGGCGGTCGTTCAGCGTGGTGGCGCCGGTGGTGGCGCCGTTGGTCGCGTAGAGGATGCCGCCGCTCGTCGCGGTCGTGCGGAACCATGCGGCGAGGGTGAAGCGGTCCTCCGGGATGTCGGCGGCGACCGAGACGTAGCCGTTGTTGCCCTCGAGCTCGAGGGCCGAGTCGCCGTAGCGCGCGTCGGTCGTGTACAGCGCGCCGTTCAGCAGGGTCCCGTCGTGGCCAGCGCCGGAGTTGTCGACGGCGTCGACACCGGTGGTCTCGTCGAAGTCGAGGATGAAGGCGGGGCTTCGGTCCTCGCAGGTGACGCCGGTGCCCGACGCGTTGCAGACGCTGAGGCCGTCGTTGCAGGAGTCGGCGTCGCTGCCGTCGCAGGTCAGGCCGACAGCGAAGCCGTTGTCGATCTGGCCGTCGCAGTCCTGGTCGACGCCGTCGCAGGTCTCCGCGATGTCGCCGGGGTTGATGACCGAGGCGCACGAGAGGGTGGCGCCGTTCGCGTCGAACGACGTCCACCAGCCGCGGTCGGTGGAGTGCGCCAGCAGGCCGATGCTGCCGTATGTGGCGGCGCCGACGTCGCCCTCGCCGGCGTACAGGAGGCCGGTGCCGGTGGTGATGTTCTCGACCCACACCTGGACGTCGCCGTCATGCATCTGAACGACGAGGCGGACCCAGTCGTTGGTGGCGACGCTGATGCCCGTCCACTGGAGCGCGTTGGACCAGCTCCCGTTGGTCGAGCGGCCGATGCGCACCGACTCGTTGCCCGCCAGGTCATCGTTCCCGAGGTCGACGACGACGAACGCGTAGTCGTTGAAGTCCTGCACGTCGAACACGAGCCCCATCTGGTCGTTGTCGCCGTTCTGGAACACCGCCTCCATGCGGAACGCGTTGATGGCCCACGGCGCGTCGATCACGCGGACGTCGTGGTTGAGGTTGCCGCGGACGTCCCAGCCGGGCGTGCCGGCTGTCCACCGCCACGAGTTCGTGGTGGCGAAGATGGTCCAGTCGTCGAAGGTGTAGTCGTACTCGAAGGTCGTCGAGTAGTTGCCGGCGCCGCCGCAGGTCGACACGCCGGGGCCGCACAGGCCGGGGACGCCGGTGTCGCAGACCTCGCCGAGGGCACCGTCGGCCGAGCCGTCGCTCGAGGCCGGGTTGCAGTCGTTGTCGACGCCGTCGCAGATGTCGAGGGCGGCCGGGTTCACGGTCGGCCGCGTGTCGTCGCAGTCGCCGCCGACGTTGGTGTAGCCGGTCGGGGGAGCGCAGGTGTTGAGGCCAGCCGCGGCGTCGCCGTAGCCGTCGCCGTCGACGTCCGGGTACCAGGTCGGCGCGGTCTCATCGATGCCGCCGTCGCAGTCGTTGTCCGCGCCGTCGCAGTCGGACTCCACGGGAGTCCAGTTGGCCGGCGGCTCGCAGTAGAGGAACTGGCCCTGAACCGCCTGGCCGCAGACACCGACACACGCACCGGCAGTGCCGGTGTAGGTCGGGGCCGCGGTGGGGTCGAAGCAGCAGCCGACGTGCAGGTCGAAGGTCGCGGATGCGCCGGTGAAGTCGTCGCCGGAGACGTAGACCAGCGTGTAGCGGTAGTCGTGCCCGTAGATCAGGCCGCTGTCGTACACGAGGCCCTCGTTGCGGCCCGTGAACAGACCCTCGCCGATGACCACGGCACCGCCGTCGTAGCGGTCGCCGTAGCCGCGGCCGTCGAACGTGTTTGCGGCAGCAGGGGTGTTACAAGTGCCGTTGCCGGCCGCGTCGGCCTGCGTGGGCGCCGAGACGGTGACACAACCGGTCGGAGCGCCGCCGACCATCTCGCAGCGAGTCAGGATCGCGCCGGAGCAGCCGGTCTGACCGTTGTTGGGCTGCTCGGCGATCACGATGCTGGCGCGGTAGCTGCCGCCGACCGGGTCGAGGTCGTAGACAATCGCGTCGGTGTTCGACCAGCTCAGGTTGGTTCCCGAAGAGAAGCGCGCGGTGCGGGGCAGTGTCCACGCGGTGATGTCGCCGGTGTTCGGGCCTTCTTCGCTCGTGTTCGAGGCGCGAGCGTGGCGGGTGTACGGGATGTTGCCGTCGGGGTAGGTCGAGAACGTCTCGGCGCTCGTGTATGCGCCGCCGGTGGCGGCTGTGGTCGTCGAAGTCACGGTCTTCTTGATGACGTTCGCGGCGTCGGCGAGGCGGAAGCGCGTCTCGGTCGTCGACATGTCCGTCCAGCCCCAAGTGATGCTCTGCACGCCGCGTGCGGTGGCGCGGAAGTCCGACGGGGTCTGCAGTCCGGCGCTGAAGAACACCTGGAAGGCCGTCCGAACCCACGAGGTGGGGACGCCGTCCATGTTCACGTAGCGCACCTCGAAGTGCGCGCACGGCTCGCTCGACGTGAGTGTGAGCGAGGTTCCGGTGGTGCCGTTCTGCGTGGAGGGCATCACGGTGCCGGTCGTGCACGACACGAGGCGGCCCTGGATCTCGGTGTGGTTGATGACGTCGTCGCACCCCGTGGTCACCGTCCGGCTCGGCAGGTTGTAGCTGAACGCCAGGGTCGCGGTGTTAAGGTTGGTCGACACGGTGAAGTCGCCGTCGGTCGCGGTCGCGGACGTCGGGACGATCGGGTCGCGCGCCAGCGTCGCGACCTTGTCGACCGGGGAGAGGGGGCCGGGCCCGATCTCGTTGTCGCCGCGGCCGCGGCGCGAGTAGCAGGTGTTCTCGGTGAGGCCCTGCTCCTCGACGTAGTAGCGGTAGACGCCGGCAGACACCGAGTAGAAGCGGAACAGGTGGTTCGCGATGGTCGCGCCGTTGGCGTCGGCGAGCTGGTACCAGCGCGCGTTCAGGGCGTGGTCCCACTCCCAGCGGATCATGCTGGTCGTGCGGTTGACCCACTGGAAGTTCGCCGGCTCCTGCGCGACCGGCTGTGCGTAGTCGATGACGAACACGGGGTAGGCGGTCTTGTTGGACCGCTCGGTCACCATGTACCAGTTGTTGTTCGCCGTCTGCCACGTGCTGACCGTGCCGCGGCTGAGGTTCTTCCACATCTCGTTGATGTACGACTGGTTGTGGTTCGCGGTGAGCACGTTGACCGGGTAGTCGCCGAACGACGTGTCGATGCGCCAGCGGGAGCGCCAGAAGCCGTTCCACGAGATCGGGTCACGGTCGACCTGAACGCGGACGCGGTAGTTGCCGGTATCGAACGGCGCGTAGCCGCGGAACGAGACGCCGTAGGCGCCCGCCGGGAGCAGGTTGCACGACCACGCCGGGTTGTCCTTGCAGGTGTCGATCGACGGGCAGACGCCGTCGGCGTGGTCGATGACCTCGTCGGCCCAGCGCAGCTCGAGCACGCCGTCGAAGTTGCACGGGCTGCCGTCGACCGTCTCGACGAAGATCTTGATCGCAGGGGCGTAGTTCGTCTGGAAGCCGAAGTTGTCGACGTCGTTGATGCCGATGTTCCCCTGGAAGTTCAGGTTGATCGGCGCCCGCGTGCCGCAGTCGGCGCAGTCCGTGCCGAACGTGCAGCCGGTGGCGGCGTAGCCGGGGCCGCCGTCCTGGCAGGAGCCGTTGTTCGAGGTCCCGCAGGTGTTCGAGCACGACGCCGGGCCGGTCTGGTTGCCGAGCAGGGCGGCGCGCGCCTGCGCGTAGGTGTCGTTCGGCTCGACCTCGTTGATCACGATGTTGTTCGTGCACGCGGTGCCCGAGCACGCCGTGCTCCACGTCGTCGGGAGCACCGGGTTGCCACCGATGGGCTCGATGTGCCACGCGTCGGAGCTGAACTGGCTGTAGAGAGCGTTGCCGTACGTCGCGTTGCCCGTCGCGTAGGTCGCCGCGCGGTACGCGCCGTTGGCGAAGAAGTTCATGAGCCGAATCTCGAGGTTCGACGTCATCGACGAGTTGTACGACGTCTGGCCCGACTGGATGTGGCCGAGCAGGGTCACCTCGCGGTCCGTGCCGAGGGCCCAGCCGTCAGACGGGAAGTTGTTCAGCGGCCACGCCATGTAGCCGCGGCGCGCGTCGTGGTCGCCCCACTCGGCCGTGTAGTTCGTCGGGACGTTGCTGTAGATCGCCGACGCGTAGACCGTGCCGAAGATCTGCTGGCCGGTCCCGGTCCACGTGAAGTCGGGGTCGATGACGACCGGGAAGACGCGGTCAGCGGCACGCAGCCACGCGGCATCGACGGTCATCGTCACCGTGACGCGCTCGCCGCGCTGCTCGAACCGCTGCGACACGACGTCCGGGCAGCCCGAGAGGGCGAAGCCTGCGGCGGCGTCGGCGGCGTCCCAGATGCGGGGGCCGCCGAGCTCCATCACGCGCTCGCCAGCCTCGCCGATGACGACTACCGGCTCGCAGGTCTCGACGCCCGTGGTCACCTGGCCGTCGACAGAGATGCTCGCGCCCTTCGGCAGCGTGACCGTGTGGGCGATCACGACGCGCTCGGCGTCGGCCGGCACCGAAGCGGCCCAGTTCGCGCCCAGCGTCATCGACCACTCGAAGCCGCCGTGGATGCCGTCGAGGCGGACGCCCACGTCGGACGCCGCGTCCCAGTAGCGCGCGGAAGTGTAGAACGACTCGGGCCGGGCCGACGGAACCGCGAGCGCGGTCGTGCCGCGAGGCCCCTCAGCGACGACGCTCAGCCCGCCGAGGACCGTCGTCGGCTCCGACTCGCGGCCGGTCGTCACGACGACACCGGCGCTGATGTCCTCCGGGAGCACCGCGCCTGCGCCCGACTGCGCAACCATCGAGACGGTGCCGCGGTCGGCCGAGAACCGGAAGACGTTGTTGCGCAGCCAGCCCTTGTCGTCGGCGTCGAACGCCGCGTCGGGGAAGGCGACGTAGAGACGGCGTCCGTCGGTCAGCTCGAGGATGCGCGAGGTCTGCGTGCGCTGCGAGAGGACCTCGAACGAGCCCTCGGGGTCGGTCGGGACGCGGAAGCCCGCGTCGGGGTGCGCGGCGCCTTCCGGGTCCACGACGCGTTGCCGCGCGGCGAGCGACGCGGAGAGCGCCTCGGTGACGGGCCAGTCCATCGGCGAGCCGTCGGCGAAGCCGGCGGCCGTGCCGGAGTCGGCGCGGTAGGGGACGACCCAAGGCTGTGCCGGAGCCGCCGGCCCGGCGAGGCGGTCGGGGACGCCGAGGACGCCCGGCGAGTCGGCCGTCTGCGGGTCCGCCACTTGGCTGCGCGTCGCGTCGGCGAGCGCGGCGAGCCGGGCGTCGGCGACCGTGGCGTCGAACGCCGCGCCGATGTCAGCGGTGAGCCGCGAACCGCCCGCGAGCGCGCTCTTCTGCGCGTCGTCGGGCCCCGGCGTCTCACCTACCTCGGCGCACGACAGCAGACCCGCTGCGGCGGCGATGGGGAGCGCGCGGAAGATCCACGAGTTCGACCAACCATTCAGGACCGACATGACCTCTCCTCGAATTTCGCGTGGGCCGAGAGCAAGACACGACCACTACTGACCCTAGCGCCTCGCGTTACACGTTGTCCAGAAGGCCGCACGCTAAAAACGAAGTAATTTCGGTAGCTTACACGTAATCAAACGTGGTCGATGGTGTACCCGTGTGGCCGCTCGCCTACACAGTAGGTGTGGGCCGCACGACCTCTGCAAGGTGGGTGATGTGTGCCTGTGTGCCGAGGCTGGTCGCCTCTGGCGACAAACACACATCGCGAATGGTGGTGCGCGGAGGGAGGTCTACCTACACCCGCCGACGTGTTCGGAGTGTGGGCCTGCCGGGCGGTGTGGGACACGCCCTCAGCGGCGAGCACCTCTCACGACGCGGTGGCGAAAAAGATCGTCGAGGACGGGGCCTCGGCGAAAAAAAGCGACTCGCTCCGCCTGGCGCGGGCTGCGCGGGGCGGAGCGAGTGAGATCGCGCTCACGAAGACGCGTCCGGTCGTCTCAGTCGCAGGGGTCGGCGCACTCCGCCTGCTCTGTCGACGTGCACCGGACGGTGCCGCAGATGCCGCACGCCGCGCCGGGCGTGGCGCCGAGGACTGCGCATCCGCCGCAGTCGTTCAAGGTATACGGGCAGATCGGCTGGCTTCCGACGCACTCCACGGTCTGGGTGGTTCCGCAGACGGAGCAGCTCTCGCCGGGGACCAGGTCGGACTCGCCGCAACCACCGCACGCGTTCGGGGTCCCGGGCTCACAGCTCGTCGTCCCAAGCCCGTTGCACTGCCACGTGGCGCAGAAGCCGCCGCACGACACGCCGGGCTCGGCGGGCCCGAGGCTGGTGCAGCCTCCGCACGAGTTCTGCTCGACGCCGCCGCACTGCACGTGCGCGGGGAACTCGCCGACGGCCGCGACGCACTGCCACACGTTGCCGGTGCAGGGGCCGCAGATGTCGCCGATGGGAGTGGCGCCGATGTCGCCACAGAAGCCGCACTCGTTGAAGCCGGGGTCGTCGCAGACCGCCGCGCCGTCTTGGCAGACCCAGACCCCGCACTCGCCGCACTCGAAGCCCGGCGTGCCCGCGAGGTCGCCGCAGCCGCCGCACGCGTTCGACAGGTCGCGGCAGCGCAGCGTCTCGCTGCCGTCGCAGACGAGCTCGCCGCACGCGCCGCAGGTGTCGCCGGGCGCACCGGACAGCGTCTCGCAGCCGCCGCACGCGTTCGGGCCCGGGTCGGAGCAGGCGGTCGACTCGGCGCCGGAGCAGACGTAGGTGCCGCACGCGCCGCACGACGCACCTGGTGGCGGGGTGAGGGTGCCGCAGCCTCCGCACGCGTTCGAGGACTCGGCCTCGCAGCTCACGGTCTCGGAGTCGTCGCACGCCCACGAGCCGCCGCAGCCGCAGGTGTCGCCGGGGGTGTGCGGGAGCGCGGTGCATCCGCCGCAGCCGTTCTCTCCCGGATCCCCGCAGGTGAGCCCGCCGGCGGAGGTGCACTCGAGGAGCCCGCAGGCGCCGCAGGCGTCGCCCTCGCTGCCAGCGAGCGAGCCGCAGCCGCCACACGCGTTCGGGGGGAGTCCGCCGAAGCACTGGACCTGGTCGCCGAAGCAGGTCCAGGTACCGCCGCACCCGCAGGTCGTGCCGGGCGTTCCGTCGAGGCGCCCGCAGCCGCCGCAAGCGTTGCCGGCGGCGCCATCGCAGAACGTCGCGTCGTCGCCGTCGCAGACCCACTCTCCGCACGGTCCACACGGAGTTCCGGGGATGCCGCCAGACGCGAGCGGTCCACACCCGCCGCACTCGTTGACGATCGCGGCCGCACGGCACGACATCGAGAGGCCGTCGGAGGCGCACTCCCACGTCCCGGTGCCGCAGCCGTTGTTGCAGGTGGTCCCGGGGGTCGCGCCGAGGTCGGGTCCGCAGACGCCGCACTGGTTGAGGATTGGGGCGGAGCACGAGACGGTGTCGTCGCCGTCGTCGCAGGTGTAGGTCCCGCTGCCGCAGCCGGTGTCGCAGGCGTCGCCGGGGGCGTGCGCGAGCGGGAAGCAGCCGCCGCATGCGTTGAGGGTCGGGACGTCGCAGGTGACGGCCTCGTTGTCTGCGCGGCACTCCCAGAACACGGGGCCGCACGCCGAGCTCCCGCAGGGCTCGCCGGGGTCGGCCGCTAGCGCCGTGCAGCCGCCGCAGATGTTCTCTTCGGGGGCCGAGCAGGTCACCGACTCGCGGTCCTCGTCGCACTCCCACACGCCGTCGCCGCAGGCGGTGGTGCAGGTCTCGCCGGGGGTCTCGGTGATGCGGTCACAGCCGCCACACGCGTTCCCGAGGGTCGCGGTGCAGATCAGCGAGTCGGCGCCACACATCCAGGTCCCGCCGCAGCCGCACGCGGTGCCGGGGGTCCCGGGCAGCGTGCCGCAGAAGCCGCAGGCGTTCCGCAGGCCGGCGCTGCACGCGACGCCACCCCCGACGCCGCACTCCCAGGTCCCGGCTCCGCACTCGGTGGTGCACGCGTCGCCGGGGATGCCGGCGAGCAGCCCGCAGGTTCCGCACGCGTTGCGGCCCGGGCCGTCGCACGCGACGGTGTCGAGCGTGTCGCAGAACAGGCCGCCCGCGCCGCACTCCGATGTGCAGCCGGCGCCCGGCAGGCCGCCAAGCTCTGCGCAGCCGCCACAGGCGTTGGGCTCGGGGGCGTTGCAGGTGACGTTGAGCCCCGACGAGGTGCAGACGTAGGTTCCGTCGTCGCAGCCGAACGAGCACGTGGAGCCAGGTTCGGCCGGCAGCGAGCCGCAGCCGCCGCACGAGTTCGCGACGGTCGCAGAGCAGCGGACCGCCGTCCGGTCCGAGGTGCACTGCCAGACGCCGTCGTCGTCGCAACCGCAGACGCCGCCCGGCGCCGCGAGCAGCTCGCCGCAGCCGCCGCACGCGTTGCGATCGACAGCGTTGCAGACGACCGCGCTGCCATCCTCGTTGCACGCCCAGGTGCCGTCGCTGCACTCGCCCTCGCAGGCCTCGCCGGGAGGGGCGGAGAGCTCGCCGCAGCCTCCGCACGCGTTGAGTTCGGCGTTGCAGATCAGCGACTCGCCGTCTTCGGCGCAGACGTTGATGCCCGAGGCGCAGCCGATCGTGCACTCGGTGAACGGGGCACCGCCGAGGTCTCCGCAGCCGCCGCACGCGTTCGGCAGCGGAGCGTTGCAGACGACGTTGGAGCCGTCTTCGAGGCACTCCCAGGCGCCGGTCGCGCAGCCTCGGTCGCACTCCACGCCCGGCTCTGCGTCGAGCTCGCCGCAGGTGCCGCAGGCGTTCTGCGTCGTGGCGGTGCACACGACCGACTCGTCGTCGTCGCCGCACTGCCAGGTCCCATCGCCGCAACCGCAGGTGTCGCCGATGCCGTGGGCGAGCGGCTCGCAGCCACCGCAGCCGTTGGGCTCCGTGTCGCCGTCGCAGCGCGTCGCGTCGGTGCCGTTGCAGACGACGGTCCCGGTGCAGCCGCAGGCGTCGCCGGGGTTCGCGTCGAGCTCTTCGAGGCCGCCGCACAGGTTCAACTCGGGGCGGATCGGGCAGTCGCAAAACAGCGTCCCGTCGTCACCGTCGCACTTGAAGAGGCACGGACCGACGCCCTCGACGGTGCCGCACTCCGCGCCCGGCTCGCCCTCGAGTGCCCCGCAGGCGCCGCACGCGTTGACGGGGTCGTTGTTGCTGCACGCGAGCACGCCAGCGCGGCATTCCCAGACGCCGCAGGCGTTGCACTGCGTGCCGATGAGGTCTTCGCGGCAGCCTCCGCCCGTCTCTGTGTCGGTGTCGGTGTTGGCGTCGGCGTCGGCGTCGACGTCGGGGCGCGGGTCGACACGGGGGTCGTTCGTCGCGTCTGACCGGGGCTCGTCGCCGTCGGTGCCAGCGTCGCCGGTCTCGGTATCGGGGAAGCCGATCTCTTCGCCGCCGTCATCGTCGGGCGGCGACGAGCAGCCGCCGAGCGTGAGCGGCGCGGCGACGATCGCACCGGCGATCAGCGTGGAGAGGCGCCCGCGGAGGGCGAGAGCAAGCACAGAAGACCCCGTCTTCGAGCTCATGAGTTGCCGTTCGTTATGAGTCGAGGGAGCAAGCCGGACTCTCAGCTTAGTCGGGGTGTCGAGCCGAAGTCCAGAAGTTGGTCCGGGAGAAATGACATAAATTTCAATCGCTTATGTGAGACGTGGTGTCGAATGGTGCGCGGCTGTGTGTTGTCGGACCACGTCGGCGCAGCTCTGCGCAGGTCAAGGCGAGGCACCCGGAGCCGCTTGGGGCGGAGATGACTCGGTCGGCGATCCGACCCGACCTCCGGGCGCGCCCGTGTCGAGGCCCTGCCGCCGCAGATCCTCTTCCGAGTCGTCCGGTCTTCGGAGTCCTCCCGGAGGTTGATCTCTGGTTAGCTAATGCTGTACAGGTGTTCAGTCTTTCTCTGGTGCGACCCGCTGATGGCGATGACCGAGCTCCCGACGATCGCGTGTGTAAATGTGCCGGCTCTCCCGCTTCAGGTGCTGGCGCGGCGTCACGCGGACTGGGTCGAGAGCCCGATGGCGGTGGTCGACGCGGACCGGCCTACGGGGCGGGTGTGCTGGGTGAGCCAGCGGGCGTGGACGGCGGGTGTGCGACCGGGGATGCGCTATGCGGCGGCGCTGTCGTTGTGCGGGGAGCTGCGCGCGGGGGAGGTGTCGGTCGACGAGGTGCGCGGGGCGTTGGACGGGCTGGCGCGGGAGCTGGGGCGGTTCTCTCCGTCGGTGGAGCGCTCCGCGGAGCACGAGGGGGTGTTCTGGGTCGACGTTCGTGGTTTGGGGCGCCTGTATTCGTCGCTGGAGCAGTGGGCCGACGCGTTGGAGCGCGCGCTGACCGGGCTTGGGTATCGCTCGACGCTGGTGGTGGGTTACGACCGGTTCTCGGTGTATGCGCTGGCGGTGGCGCGTCATCGTGTGCGGGTGTCGCGGTCGCGCGAGGAGGAGGCGTCGTTCGTGCGCCGGGTTCCGCTGGAGCGGCTGCGTCTGGAGCCGGGGTTGCTGGCGGCGCTCGACGGGCTGGGGTTGCGGACGCTGGGGGAGCTGATCCGTCTGCCTCGGGCGCAGGTGTCGCGTCGTCTGGGGGCGGCTGCGGAGCGGCTGTATGTGCAGCTCCGCGAGGGCTCGTCGGTGCCGGTCCAGGCAGAGGTCGAGTCGGAGTCGCGTCGCCGCGAGGTGCAGCTCGGGTACGCGGAGCGTGACTCGGGGCGCATTTTGCGCCGAGTCGAGTCGGAGCTGCCGGGGTTGATGGGGGTGCTGCTGGCAGCCGGCGAGGTGTTGGTGGAGCTTCGGCTCGGGTTCGAGCTGGAGCGCGCAGTCGGGGAGCGGGCGGGTGTGGAGCTGGAGGAGTCGATCCGTCCGGCGACGCCGACGCTGGACGAGGGCCTGATCCTGGATCTGGTGCGGCTTCGGCTGGACTCGGTGCCGGTGTCTTCGGGCGTGGTTCGGCTGTGGCTGGAGGCGCGTTCTCGGGTGGCGGTTCGCGAGCAGGGGTCGCTGTTGTCGGAGCGTCCGCGGCGGGATCTAGCGGTGGCGAACCGGGCGTTGGCGCAGCTTCGGGCGGAGTTTGGAGACGGCGCGGTGGGCGCGTGGGTGTGTGGGGATGGTCATCTGGTGGACGTGGCGACGCGCTGGGAGCCGTTCGTGGCGCTGCGACCTGCAAAACCGCGCCAGTCAGGCGGGGAGGTCTCGCTGATCCGGCGTGTCTTCGGGGCTCCGCAGGCGCTCCCGCCGCGTCCTCGGCAGGAGCCCGACGGGTGGTTGGTGCGGGGCCCACGGTTGGGGCCGGTGGTGTGGAGCTCTCCGGAGCAGATCGTGGCGGGCGGCTGGTGGGCGACCGAGGTGCAGCGCGAGTATCGCTTCTTGGAGACGTCGAAGGGGCACCTGCTCTGGGCGTTCTTCGATCGCCGCCGCCGTCGCTGGTTTTTGCACGGCGTGGTGGAGTGACGGAGGCGGCGGCGGGTGACGCGAGCAGGCGGATATGCGGCGCTGTGGTGCCGGTCGAACTACTCGTTCCTCGAGGGTGCGTCGCATCCCGACGAGCTCGTGGAGCAGGCGTCCGCGCTCGGGATCGGCGCGATCGCGCTGACCGATCGCGACGGCGTGTACGGCGCGGTCCGGGCGCACGTCGCGGCGGCGCGCCTGGGGGTGAAGCTGATCCACGGGGCGACCGTCACGGTGGGTGACGCGCAGGCGCGCGCGCTGGAGAACGGCGAGGTGGGCCGAGTGGCAGATGGGACGTCGGTGGTGCTGCTCGCGATGGATCGCGTCGGCTACGGCAACCTGTGCGGCTTGATCACGTGCGGGCGCCGGCGCGCACCGAAGGGGAGCGCCGCGGTGACGTGGGCGGAGCTCGCGTCTCACGCGGGAGGGTTGATCGCACTCTGGGGCGGCGAGGGCTCGGCGATCGCGGCCTCCGAGTGGGACGCGACGCGCGGTGAGCGGCTCAAGGAGGCGTTCGCCGACCGGCTGTATGTCCTCGTGACGCGGCACCGCGCGGCACCGGAGGTCGAGGTCGAGGCGCGAGTGCGGAGTCGGGCCGCGGGGCTGGGCGCGCCGATCGTGGCGGGTGTCGAGGTGCTGTATCACGAGCGCGCGCGGCGAGATCTGCACGACGTCCTGACGTGCATCCGCCACGGCGTGACGCTCGCCGACGCCGGCCGTCGTCTGCGTCCGAACGCGGAGCACGATCTGAAGGCGCCGGTGGGGTTCGCCGAGCTGTTTGCGGACGACGCGGCGGCGGTCGCGAGGACGCAGGAGGTCGCGTCACGGTGTACGTTTACGCTCGACGAGATCCGGTACCGCTACCCCTCGGAGCGGCTGCCGAGTGGGCTGACGTCGGCGGAGTGGCTGCGGTCGCTGACCGAGCGCGGGGCGTTCGAGCGCTACGGCAGCGGGTCTCCGCCCGCGGTGCGTGAGCAGCTCCAGCGTGAGCTCGAGCTCATCGAGGAGCTCGACTACTGCGGGTACTTCCTGACGATGTACGAGATCGTCCGCTTCTGCCGGGAACACGGGATCTTGTGTCAGGGGCGGGGGTCGGCGGCGAACTCGGCGGTGTGCTACTGTCTGGGGATCACCGCGGTGGACCCAGTGCGGATGGGGCTCTTGTTCGAGCGCTTCTTGTCTCGCGAGCGCGCAGAGCCGCCGGACATCGACCTCGACATCGGGCACGAGCGCCGCGAGGAGGTGATCCAGCACGTCTACGAGAAGTACGGCCGCGCGCACGCGGCGATGGTCGCGAACGTGATCCGGTATCGCCCGAAGTCTGCGGTGCGCGACATCGGGAAGGCGCTCGGGGTGCCGCTGACGGCGCTGGATCGTCTGGCGCGGTTGGTGGGTCACCACGAGGCGCCGAGTGGAGAGGTGTTCGCGACGGCAGGACTGCGCCCCGACGTGCCGGTGAACGCGCACCTTCTGCGGCTCTCGTCCGAGCTGTTGGATTTTCCGCGACACCTGTCGATTCACCCGGGCGGGTTCCTGCTTGGTCACGATCCGGTGCACACGCTCGTTCCCATCGAGAACGCCACGATGGCGGATCGCACCGTGATCCAGTGGGACAAGGACGACGTCGAGGCGTTGGGGCTGTTCAAGGTCGATCTGCTCGGTCTCGGCGCGCTGACGCACCTGGACCGGACGTTCTCGCTGCTGCGAGACCGCCGCGGCGTCGAGCTCGACCTCGCGGGGATCCCGCCAGACGATCCAGACACCTACGACGGGATCTGCGCGGGAGACACGGTAGGGGTGTTTCAGATCGAGAGCCGCGCGCAGATGGCGATGCTGCCGCGACTGCGCCCCCGGACGTTCTACGACCTGGTCATCGAGGTGAGCATCGTGCGTCCGGGGCCGATCGCCGGCGACATGGTCCACCCGTATCTTCGGCGTCGACACGGACGCGAGGAGGTGACCTACCCGCACCCATCGCTCGTCTCCGTGCTGGAGAAGACGCTGGGGGTGCCGCTCTTTCAGGAGCAGGTCATGAAGCTGGCGATGGTGGCCGCGGACTACACCCCGGGAGAGGCGGACCAGCTTCGGCGCGACATGGCGGCGTGGAGGAGCCGCGGGAAGATGGATCAGCACCACACGCGGCTGACGTCTCGGATGATCGCGAAGGGGATCGAGCCTGAGTTCGCGGAGCGTGTGTTCGAGCAGATCCGGGGGTTTGGCGAGTATGGGTTCCCCGAGAGCCACGCGGCGAGCTTCGCGCTGATCAGCTACGCGACGGCGTACCTACGGACGCACTACCTGCCCGAGTTCACGTGCGCGCTGCTGAACTCGCTGCCGATGGGGTTCTACTCGGCGGCGACGGTGCTCGACGACGCGAAGCGGCACGGGCTGACGGTGCTCCCGATCGATGCGCGCACGTCGGGCTGGGAGTGCTCGCTCGTCGATGACGACGGCGGCGAGCATCCGTCGGCGCTCCGTCTCGGCTTTCGGTTCCTGAAGGGGTTCGCAGCGGCGGACTGGGAGCGGCTGCGGCACGCGCGAGACGCGCGCGACTTCGCATCCGTCGACGATCTGGTGGCACGCACGGGGCTCAACGAGCGCGCGCTGCGGATGCTCGCCGAGTCCGGGGCGCTCGGTCAGCTCGGCGGTGACCGGCGAGGCGCCGTGTGGGACGTCCTCGGCGCGCTCTCGACCCGCGGCCAGGCGCTCGATCTGCAGGAAGCGGACGGGACGCCCGGGTTCGAGGAGCTCTCGCCGCTCGAGACGATCACGTGGGACTATCGGACGACGTCGCTGAGCCCGCGCGGCCACCCCCTGTCGGCGGTGAGAGCCGTGCTCGAAGACGCGGGCCTCCCAGACGCCGAAGGGATCGCCGCGCTCAGGAGCGGCGCGCGCACCAAGTACGCGGGCCTCGTCATCTGTCGGCAGCGCCCGGGAGCCGCGGGCGGCGTCGTGTTCATGACGCTCGAAGACGAGACCGGGTTCGTGAACGTCGTCGTGTGGCAGAAGGTCTGGGAGAAGTTCTCGCTGCTCGCGCGAACGACGTCGTTCCTGGGCGTGTCGGGCAAGGTCCAGGTCGAGGACGGCGTCGTCCACCTCGTCGCGGAGTCGCTCTGGGTCCCGCGGCTCGACGCGTCACTCGTGACGGCGCAGAGCCGAGACTTTCACTGACCGACGTCCGCTGATCGACGTTCGCTGATCGACGTTCGTTGATCGACGTCCGCTGCCGGCGCCAGCCGCTTGGGAGGCGGGCGAAGCTGAGCGCCGGTCAGACTGTGGACCAGGCCGCGGTGTCCATGCGGCCCGCCGCGATTCGGTCGATCCGAGCGACAACCTCACGCAGGTCCTGCACCCGCGCCTGGGGGTCGGCCGCGGTCATATCGCGGATGAGCGGCACGACGTCGCGGGCGCCGGGCAGCTTGTCGGCGGCCGCGTCGACGAGCGGGATGACGCCGGCTAGGCGGTCACGCGCGAGCGCGGCGACGCCGTCGCCTTCGGGGGCGACACCGGTGAGCATTGTGAGCAGGACGAGCCCGCAGGCATAGATGTCGGCGCGGTGATCGACGTCGCGACCGGCGACGAGCTGCTCGGGCGCCGCAAACTGGGGAGTCCCAAAGATGACGTCGCGCTCGAGCGTCCCTCGGAGCCTGACCAGACCGAAGTCCAGGATTCGGACGAACCGCCCTCCCGCTGGCAGCTCCTGGATCATGACGTTCGCCGGCTTGATGTCGCGGTGCACCATGCCCGCGTCGTGGACCTCTTGGAGGCCCTGCGCGAGCTGTCGCGTGATTCCGAGCGCGGCGGCGGGGCGGAGCGGGCCGGAGCGTGCGATGAGCGTGTCGAGGGTGCAGCCGTCGACGAAGTCCATGACGACGAGGAGCCGGTCGTCGGGCAGGTCGTGGACCTCGAAGACGCGGACGAGGTGCGGGTTCTCGAGCCGCGCGAGCGCTGTCACCTCGCGCTCCGCGGCTTCGCGGACGCGCGCCGCGTCGGGTGCGCCGCCGACGTCGAGCACCTTCACCGCGTAGTACCGCTTCAGGAAGACATCGAGCGCCCGGTAGACGTCGCCGGAGCCTCCGTGTCCGAGGAGCCGGTTGAGGAGGTAGCGGCCGCCGAGGAGGGCGCCGAGGTGGGGGAGGCCGCTCTCGGAGACCGGCGGCCAGCCTTCGAGCGGCCGCGGGGCGGCGCAGAACCCGCACGAGGGGCTGTCGGGTGTCGTCAGTGTCACGCACGCTGGGCAGAACGTGCGGCTGCGCGGCACGGAGTCCGTGCCGACCGCGCGGAGAGAGACCGGGGTCAGGTTCGCGGAGCGGAGCCCCGGAGCGGAGCGCGCGCGCAGTCGGAGCGCGACCGCGGCCGCGTCTACGGGTCGCGTGACGAAGTCGTCGGCGCCGAGCGACAGGGCACGGGCGATGAGGTCCAGCCCGCTGGTGGGCGCCGAGACGACGACGGGAGCGCGAGCGCGCCTTGGGTCGCGGAGCTCCGCGAGCACCTCGAGACCGGAGACACCGGTGAGCCCGAGATCGAGATAGACGGCGTCTACCGCCTGTGCGTCGAGCCGTGCGAGGGCGTCGGCGCCGTCTCGTGCGATGATCGCGGCGCCCCCGTCGGCCACGATTGCGTCGCGGATTCGCAGGGCGACGTCAGGGTCGGAGTCGCAGACGAGCACGTGGGTGTGGCGTTGGACGCGCAGCACGCTCAGCGCTCTTCGTCCGAGTCGGGGCGAGGCGGAGGGGCGCGGAAGGCTCCGGTTCGTCGAAGGATCCCCGCTGCCGGGGTGTCCATAGACCGCGGAGCAGGCGCCGCGGGCTCCTCGACGACGGCTTGCGGCGCTACGACGGGCGTGGCGGCGTCGTGGCGTGGGGGCGGGAGTTCGGCGTCGGACGGCGGGGCGGCAGTGCGGGCGCGCGCTGCCTCCAAGTGCTCCCGTATCGAGCGCCGGTGGACCGCGTCGCCGTCGGAGACGACGTCTGCCACCAGCGGGGCAGTTCCGGAGACCTCGCTCGTCTCGAGCGGTATGACGGGGTGCTGGCCAGAGGCGCTCGGACGGCGTCGAATCGCCGCGCCGGCGGTGATCGGCCGCTCGTCGAACGCGTCCGGCTGCGGCGCAACCGCTGCGAACGAGCCGGAGCCGAGGCTGCGAAACGAGCCAGAACCGAGCGCGGGTCGCGCGCCGGTAGGGATCGCGGCGAAGTCGGAAGAGGCGGCCACGTTGAGTGCTTGACCGGAGTCGCCGCGCGTCACTGTGGGGTGCGTACCCGACGGCGCGCCGGCCCAGTCGGCGATGGCCGCGTGCGCTCCGGTCGCCGAGCGGCGCTCGAACTCGCTTGCGGCGGCGGAGCGCGAGGTCAGCCGGCGAACTCCCGTCGGCGCCTTGTCGAAGCCGCCGGTCTCTCCGGACCAGCCAATCGCCTTCCGGCGTGCGTCTGCGACAGGCTCGCCGGCGGGTGGTGTCCCGGCGGCCGGCGCCGCGACATGGGCCTCGGGGGACGCTCCCTCGAGCGAGTCGGAGATCTCGGTCTCGAGCCGGGCGGCGATAGCGGCCTCTGAGGCCTTTCGGCGCTCGATCCACGCGAGCAGCGGGCCGGCCAGCTCCTTCTGCGCGTGACGAAGGGTCGGGTCCGGTCGGTGAAGAACCCGCACGACGGAGCCGAGGTTCGCGGACTGAGGTGACCGGTCGCTGAGCGCGACGTCGGTCGGGGTGCAGCGCTCGCCGCGGCTGTCTTGGAGGACTCGGACCGTCGGGAGCTCGTACTGCGTAGGGATGGGGCCGGCTTCGACGACGACGCCGCGAAAGCCGGACTCGAGCTCGACGGCGGAACCTCGCGGAATGATCCCGATGGCGTCGACGAGGAGGTCGACGGCGAAGTGGCCGAGGTCGTGACCCGCATCGGCGTGAAGCCGATCGATCGCGGCGTCAGGGGAGATCGCGTCTCCGGCCGGGCCGCTGCTGATCAGCTCGATGAAGCGCCGCGCCGTCGCGATGATGAACGCGTCGACGGACGGCTCGACGGCGTCGGCGTAGATCGCGCCGGGCTCGACGTTCGCGAGCAGCGCGTGGGCCTCGTAGGCGACGATCGTGCGTTCGACCGAGTCGCCCCGCAGGCTGCCCATCGCCATGTGCAGGATCGCGGTCGAGATCGCGACGTTCGCCGGCGGGTCGGAGTGAAGGGCGGCCGCCCGGTGACGACCGACATCGAGGAGCAGCGCAGACATGCAGATCCGCGACAGCACGGACTCGTGGTCGGTGACGCGTCGGGCCATCGCGACGGCGAGGATGGCGCTGTTGACCGCGAGCTTCGCCGCGTCGGGTTGGAGGTGCCGCGCGATGATGACGTCGAACACCGCGGGGCGGTCTGTGTAGTTCACCGTCGCGAGCTGCCGCGCCATCCGCTTGAAGTAGCCGGCGAGGTCGAAGCCGCCGGACTCGATCGACTTGAAAAGCCGGCGAATGACGAGGACGGCGAGGGCGTACGTGAGGAGGACTCGCTCGAGCAGCGAGAGGCGCTCGTCTTCGAGCCCGAGCAGGAGGTTCGGGTTGATGAGGCGAAGCCGGACGTGCTTCCCGACGAAGCCGTGCTCGTCGATGTGCGCGGCCGGGTTCTCCTTGTCGACGAACAGGGCGAGGAGCCGGCGCAGGTCGCGGTCCCCGATGGCCTTCGCGATGGTGATCGAGTTGACCCCGGTCCGCGTCAGGAACGCGGAGAAATCCATCGCGGAGTCGTAGACGTCTGGCGGCGCGCGCAAGAGCTGGCCGTTCACGATGCAGGTGTCGTCGGCGAAGATCAGCGTGATCCCTTCGCTCTCGAACTGTTCGAGCTGGCGCAGAGACTGGAGCGTGCCGCCGATGGCGATGTCGATCGCTTGGTTGTCCAGGGCGTGGAAGGCGCCGACGCGGAACAGGCGGTACATCGCCTGGATGATCCCCTGGATGACCTTTGGGTCGAGGCGCCCGGTCTCCACGGTCAGTCCTCCCGGGTGCGCCCGCGCTTGGCGAGCTCGGAGTCGAGCGACGCGAGGCGGGCCTCGATGACGGGTACCGCGGCGGTCGCGGCTGCCTGCAGCTCGGCGGAGTTCCACCAGCGCTTGCGCGCGGCGTCGCGAGTGGCTTCCAGCGCACGGTCGGTCATCGCGGCATCGCGCAGGAGCTCGACCGCGAGCGCGCGGGAGGCATCGAGCTCCTCGTTGGCGACCACGCCGTGGCTCTCGACGAGGCGGACGAGGGCTGCCTCTCCTTCCTCTTCGGCGATCGCGCAGGCCGTACTCATGATGGCGCGGCGTTCGGCGATCGGGAGCTGATGGAAGCCGCGCTCGTCGAGCCGCTGGAACAGGTCGAGCGCGGCGTCGCGGAGCTTGTTGCGGCCGATCGCCTCGACGGCTCGCTGCCGGATCGGCGCCTCTTCGTGTCGGAGCAGCGACCGCAGCTCTCGCAGCGCGCGCTGCGGAGAGTACCGTGCGAGCACTTCGGCGACCTCGACGCGGACCTTCGGGTGGGGGTTCGCGTAGCCCGCCTCGAGCGCGGCCGCGGTCTGCGCGTTCATGTGCTGGGCGAGGATACTGATGATGTTCGACCCGAGCAGCGGGTGGGCGCTCCGAAGCAGGTCCCCGAGCGGGTCGATGTGCTCGTTGGCGTGCCGCTCGATCGCACGCAGGAGCAGCGCCAGGAGCGTCCGCTCGTGACACCGCGCGGCAGCCTCGATCAGGGCGGGCGTCTGCTCTGGCGGGACCTGCGCAAGCAGCAGCGGGAGACGGCTGCGGAGGAACGGCAGCTCGTCACCGTAGACCACGCGCTCGTTGAGCGGGATCACGAGGCGAAGCAGCCGGGGCAGGGCGCCCTCCGACGTGAACGGACGCGCGAGGCGCCGGACCTGCCGCGGCTCCCGGAGACGTTCCCCGATCCCCGCGAAGAGCTCGAGCGCGTCTGCGAGGCGTCCGTCGTTCAGCGCCGCGGCGACGAAGGTGTCGTATGGCTCGACGACGAGGTCGAGGTCGCCGCGGAACGAAGCGTCTCGGATCGCCTGGACGCAGATCTCGGCGAGGCGCCCGCGCCACAATGGCATCATGCGGCTCATGGACGTCCCGACGTCGCGCATCACCCCCGGGTCTATGTCTAGGAGTGAGCCGCGGCTGACGACGTACTCCACGACTCGCTCCTCATCCGGCGCCGCCCCGACCGCGTCGTGGCTCCCGCTCAGGCGGCTGGCGATCGTCGCGCGGAGGTGGTCTATCGCGTCGGCCCGCATGCCCTTCAGCTCGTTGTCGAGCTGCTCGTAGTCCTCGACGTCCTGCAGGACGACCGCGGAGACGAGCTGACAGCGGATGTGCTGAAACTCGCGCTGCCAGAAGATGGTCGCGAGGTCGTCCTCGAGAGCGAGATCGTGCTCGGGGTCCAGCACGAGCCACCGAAGAAAGTCGCGGCACTCCTGCGCGTCGAGGCCGGGCAGCAAGTGCATCTTGCGGAACCCGGCGTCGAACAGGTTGTAGGTGATCTTGTCGAAAGGGGCGTCCGGCTTCCAGAACGCCTCGCCGCGGTACTCGAGCGAGTAGGGCCGCACGACCCAGAAGATCCCCTCCGCGTCGTCGGCGACAGTCGCGAGGACTCGCTGGACCAGAAACTCGAGCCGAACCTCGGTCTCGCCGTGGTCCCAGCCGTGGCGGCGCGCGCTGTACAGCGTGTTCTCGACGAGCCGGAAGACGTCTCTCAGGAGCTCGGCGCTTCGCCAAGCCCCTGTCTCTTCGCGCTCCAGCTCGTCGCGCGAGTCGTAGAGCGCGCCGATCAGCTTGGCCAAGCGCGCGCGGCGCTTGTTTGCGTCGAGCGCGTCGAGCCGCGCCTCGCCGAGCTGCTGCAGCACGGCCTCGCGCATGTCTCGCGCCGACGCGAACCGCTGCTCTACTGGAGCGCGCGCCGAGCTTCCGATCACCGACTGGAGCCTGGGATCGAGATCGCCGAGGAGCGCAGGGAGCTCGGCCTCGAGCTGATCGTACGGGATCGCCGACGCGGGGTCGGCCGCCGACACCGACGTCGCCGGCCACGCTGCAAACGGAGCAGAGTCGCCAATCAGGCGACCGGTCGCGAGCGTTAGCAGCACGCAACCGAGTGAAAAGAGGTCGCTGCGCGGGTCGCCGAGCTGAGGCCGCACCCCGATCAGCTCCGGAGCGATGTAGCCGTGCAGGTCTGTCCCCAGCGCCTCGAGCGTCTGCGGATGGGTGTCGTCCTTGACCCAGGACGACCCGAAGTCGAACACCTTCGCGTGACCCTCGGTCGTGAGATAGATGTTGAACGGCGCTAGGTTGCGGTGGCTCAGCCCGAGACGGTGACAGTGATCGACCAGGTCGAGAACCTCGACCGCCAAGAACAGGATGTCGTCTGTCGCGAGCGGGCGGCCGGTGAGGACGAGCAGCCGCCCGAGGTCGCGACCGTATAGACGCTCCATCACGACGAAGGGCTCGCCGGAGTGGGTGATGTCGTTGATCAGGATCTCCGTGACCGCCGGGTGCGCGACGCGGCGCGCGAGGTTCGCCTCTCGGAAGAGCCGCCGCCGGATGCGCTCGTCGCCCTTGAGCGACGCGTTCATGACCTTGACGGCCGCCCTCCCGCCATCCTGGCTGCTGGCCGCGTAGACAGCCGCCGTACGCCCCTCGCCCACGAGCGCGTCGAGCCGCCAGCCGGAGAGGATCAGGCCGACGCGCGGGTCACGCTCCGCGCTCGGCGCCGCGGCCTGCGCGGCCGTGATGGGCCTCGCCGCGAACGCTGCCGCGTCGACCGGTGCGCCGGCCTCGTGCTCCGGGTCTACAGCGTTCGGGCTTCGAGCGTCTGTCATCACGACTCGGCGGTTGCGATGCCGAGACAGTACGCGACGCGGTCGCGCGCGGGCAAGCGGCGCGGTTGCTGCGATGCGGCGAAGCGAAGGTGGCTCGGCTCCTCCGTGCGAAGGGCAAGGGCCGGCCATCGAACCGCCACTACGTGCAGGCTCAGCCAGGGTCGCCTGCGAGGTCGGTCGGGTCGACTGGGACCGAAACGACCTCGTCGGTCTCGAGCGACAGCGCCGAGAGGCACCTGCCCCACACCGCGCCGGAATCGAGGGAGCGCCAGCGTTCCCCGGAGCGGACCCCAAGTCCCGCCCAGTGGCCGAACACGACGATCGGATCGCCGGACCTGAACACGCGAGCCGCGTACCACGGGCGCAGGCCGGGCGGCGCCTCCTCGGGCGCGCCTGTGTGCCGGGTGTCCGCGCCGCCTACGCTGTCGATCATCCGCGCGCGCGTGAGGAACCGGGCGATCACCAAGGTCCGCTCGGCGATGTCGCCGCTGCTCGTGCTTCCGAAGTATGCCGAGAGCCACTCGCGCCATCGTGGACCGCGCAGCCAAGCCGATGCGTCCGCCGCGGCGTCGACGATGTCGTGCCAGCTCGGGGCGCTCGGGAGCCCGGCGTGCACCATCGCGTGGAAGCCGCGCCGGACAAGCAGCGGGCGGTACCTCACCCAGGCCATCAGCGCGTCGACATCGGGCGCCTGCAGCACGTCGGTGAGTGTGTCACGGTCGCCCTCGCGGCGGACCCCGGCATACACGCCGAGCAGGTGAAGGTCGTGGTTCCCCAGCACGGTCTCCGCCCGCGCACCGAGCGCGATGACTCGACGGAGCGCGGCGAGCGAGCCTGTTCCGCGGTTGACGACGTCGCCAGCGAACCAGAACGACGGCGCCGGCGCGCCGCGCCCCTCGAGCTCGGCCAGGAGCCGGTCCAACGTCCGCGCGCACCCCTGCACATCACCGATGGCCCACGTCGTCACGAACACACCGTTGGTCGAGTCAGGCCAGAGCGTCCTGCGACGGGCTGGGCGTGTCAAGCAGCGGGGAGGCCAGGAGAGTGAGCCGGGTAGACAGCTGTGGGAGATGTGCGGCGTCTGCGCGCGTCGCTTCCTCCATTTGGCATCGCCGGTGGCGATCCCCTATGGTGACAGGGCGTGTCGTCGGCGGGCCGGCGCCACGAAAGACGGCAAATGTAGGTAGGTGTCGGGCGTTGTCCGACATGCCGGGTTGGTGTGTCGCGCGCCCGGGCCTCGAGGAATGGAGCGTCGCATGGCCAACGGTGAGCAGGACGACAAGCACTTCGACTCTGCCGGATGGACCTCCGTCCCGGCGCTCGCCGGAGGCGATGGGAGCGCCGACGTGCTCCCGCGCGACAACGAAGACATGTCGGACTTCTTGACCCGTGCGGGCTTCGATCTGGACGACGGTCCGGCCGCCGGCGGTGGGGACTTTGAGCTGCAGTTGCCCTTGGACACCGATCTCTCGGCGTCGGATGCGCCAGTCGATGTCGTCGGCTCGGGAGGCTCCGGCGTTGGGGAGCCCCGGCGGGGCAGCACCGTTGTGGCACACACGGTAGCTGACTCGGAGTCGCGCCCGGCCTCGGATTTCCAGCGAACGCTGGAGAGCAGCGACCCCGGCCTGATCAGCCGGCTCACGGGAGAGTACGCTGCGGTCGGTTCGCCCGCCCTCGGCGACAACCTACCGGCGCCGCCGAGTCTTGACCCGAATGAGGCGACGGTCGCGGGCTTCGCCATCTATCGGCGCCCCACGACGGCGTCGAACGCGGTCGTGCCAGCTGACTCGGAGCCGCCGTCGACCGATGACGACCTCGCCGCGGTGCTCGCGGCTGCAGACATCTCGGCGAGCCACACGGCCGCCGAGTCCCATGTGCCGTTCGGAGCGTGGGAGGAGCGCATGGCGCCAGTGGACGCCGAGGGTGCGGAGCTGGGGTTGGCTTCCGCCGACTGGCGCGCAGACGATGTGGCCGCCGCCGCCGCCCACGAGGTCAGGGCGTCACGGTCGCGTTCCGCGTCGGGTCCGCAGCTCGCGGCCGAATGGGCGGAGTCTGGGCTGGGAGTTCACGGTACCGCGGTCGGGCAGCCCGTGATTGCGCGGAGTGCCGACACGGGTGGTCTGGACGCCGCCGTCGAAGACTCTGCGGCGGGGGCGCCGGAGTCGGTCGAGGTCGGCGCCGCGGGGGCGGCCGAAATCCCGAGCGGCTCGGCGACCTTCCCCGGTCCGCTCGATGCGGAATCCCTCTGGCACGCCGACGACGAACAGGCGACGTCCGACCCTGAACCAGTGCCGCTCGCGACAGATGGCTGGACCGGCGCCCCGTCGGTCGTGCGCCCGGTACCCGTGGACGTGATCGCGCTGAACGACGCCGACGCTGCGAAGCGGGTCACGCCCGACGCGCCGGAGCTCGCGGTCGCCGCCACAACGGACGAGGGTAGCCCCGGTGACGGCCGCGTCATCGACGCCGTGGCGGGCTCGCGATCGCTGTCGTCGGGCCCCGGCGCATTCGATGGAGATGACGACGGCGACGATGCCGACGACGCCGCCGAGACGCGCGCGGCCGCCGTCTCTTCGCAGTCGCTCCGCTCCGTCCGCGTTGGAAGTGGGTCGGGTAGTGGTGACCACGCCGCCTACTTCTCCGGTGACTACGCCGCCGCCCCCGGTGGGGTCGAGCGGTCGCCCTCGCTCACGCCGTTCGCGCTCGACGCGGCCGCGCCCGTGCTCACCGTGCCCGAGCTGGAGGGCGGACTTCCGTCGGGGAGCTCGACGTGGGCGACCGACTTCGCTCTGTTCCGCGAGGAGGCGCAGCGGCTCGCTCGGGCGAAGCGGTGGCGCCGTCTGGCCGCGATGACCGCCTGGGCGATCCAGAACGCGCCTTACAGCGTCGGTGGCACGCGAACGGGTCTGCTCCTCGATCTGGCGCGCGTCTACCGCGACCGCCTCGCCGACAGCGCCCTCGCGCTCGAGGCATTCGAGGCGGTCTCGGCGCGCGCGCCCGACGAGGCCGAGGCGCTGGGCTACCTCGTCGACGGCGCGTCCGAGCGCGGCGACTTCCGTCGAGTGTTCGAGCTGTACCACAGCGCGGTCGCCTCGACGTGGGACCCCGATCTGCGGATGACCTGGACGCTCGCCGCGGCGGAGGTCGCCCGCGAGCGACTGCGTGACCCCGACCTGGTCGTGCGCGCCTGGGAGCTCGTCGCCGCCGCCGGAGAGCCTGAACCCGATGCGCAGCGCGCGCTCGTCGCGGCGTACCGGGCGGCGGGCCGGTGGGGCGATCTGGCCGCGTACGTCGGGCGCCTGCTCGACAAGCAGGACGCCGTGCCGTCGCTGCTTCTCCGCGAGCTCGCCGAGATCGAGCTCGCCGGCAATCAAAGACCAGAGGCCGCGGCGGCGATCCTCGAGCGGCTCGCCTCGGAGCGCCGCGACGACCCGATCGTCACGCAGCAGCTCGCTCGAATCTACGCCGAGACGGGAGACTGGGACCGGCTCGAGCGGTTGGCGACCGATGGAGTCGCCGCGCTCGGCGTCGCCGAGGCGCGTGCTCGTCGGATGCAGGTGGCGGACGCCCTCTGGGAAGCTGGACGCTTGGCGCAGGCCGCGCAGCTCTACACGGACGTTCTTCGAGTCGACCCGGGCGACTCGCTCGCCCGCAGCCGCTACCACTCGTACCTGCGCACGTCGGGTCAGTTCGACACGTTGATGGATGCGCTGCTGACGCGCGCCGACGCCACAGAGAGCGACGCTGAGCGTGCCGACCTCCTCGCGACCGCCGCGGAGGTCGCGCGGGACTCGCTCGGCGATCTTGGCCGAGCGATCGAGCTTCGGGAGCGCCACCTCGGCGTGTCGCCAGACGACTTTGCCGCCTGGCAAGCGCTCGCCGAACTCTATTCGCAGACCGGAGACGCCAACGGTCTGGCGCGCGCCCTCGAGAAGGTCGTCACCCCGGGCAACCTCGACGCCCCGGCGCGCCTCGACGCGCTGCGCCGCCTGGCAGCGACGTACGCGGACGGACTCGAAGACAGCGAGCGCGCGGAGGCCGCCTGGCGGGAGATCCTCCGGCTCGATCCTACAGACCTCGACTCGCGCGAGCGGCTGATGGAGCTGCATCGCGCGCGCGGAGACTTCGAGGCGCTGAACCTCGCCCTGCTGCGCCAGATCTCGCTCACGAAGGGTGGGGAGCGCGCGCTTCGGCTCAGCCGCATGGCCGCAGAGAACCTCGACGCGAACGCAGACGCGCCGGACCGCTCGGTCGCGGCGTGGCTGCGTGTCCTCGACTACGCGCCGTGGGACCAAGCGGCCCTCGCGAGTCTGGCACGGCACTACGGCGCCGCTGCCGAGGTCGAGCAGCAAATCGGTGCGATCGAGCAGGAGCTCCTCGCCGAGACAGACCGGGACGCGCGAGTCGCGCTCGCGCTCCGCGTCGCGGATCTCTGGGAGACGGCTGCCCAGCCGCGCGCCGCGGCGGCCGCGTACGAGCGCGTTCTACACTGGGACCGGCGCAACGCTCACGCCCTCGACGCGCTCGTCGCGCTGTACTCCGCCGCCGGACGAACGGACCTCGCGCTCGGTGCCGTCGACCAGGCGGTGGGCGGGTTCGAAGACCCCGCCGAGGTGGCGGCACACCTGCGTCGCTCGGTGGAGCTACTCAGCGCCGATGACGCGCGCGGTCGCTTCGAGCGGCTCCGGCGCGTCCACCTCCTGATCCCCGACGACGCCGACGTCCTCGAATCGGTGCTGACCGCAGGGACCGAAGCCGAGGCACACGAAGAAGTCGTCGCGCTTCTGACCTCGCGGATCGCCGCGCTCGATGGGGCGGTGCGCGAAGCGCTGCAGGCGCGGCGGGTTGCTCTGTTGGCAGGTCCGCTGGAGAGACCCGATCGCGCCTACGTCGCGCGTCAGAGTTCGCTGCTCGCGGGCGACGCGACCGCAGAGGTGATCGAGTCGCTGCGCGCGCTCGCCGCTGCGACCGGGCGGCACGAAGACCTGCTCGCGCTGCTCGAGCGCCGCGCGGCAGAGACGACGGATGCTGCGGAGCGCCGTGCGCTGATCCGCGAGCGCGCCCGGGTGCTAGAGGAAGAGATCGCGGATCCGCGCCGCGCGTTCCTGGAGCTGCGTCGCCTCATCGAGCTCGACCCGCAGACTTGGGAGCCGATCAACGAGCTCGGGCGCCTCGCACACGAGCACGGACTGTGGGGCGACCTCGTCAACGTGCTCGTCGAGGTCGGCGACGCGTGTCGCGACGACGAAGAGCGGCGACAGATCGCGGCGCGCCTCGAGGCTGTGGGGCGTGGGCCCCTGGCAGACGCAGCGCTGGCGTTCCACCAGACGCTGCGCCAGTTCCGCCTCGACCGGTCCGAGCCCGACGTCCGCGCGCAGATGCTCGCGGACGCGGCGGCGCTCGAGGAGTGGGACTGGGTTCTGCCGGTCGTCGAGGCCGCCGAGCTCGCAGACGTCTCCCGAGGGCGCGGCACCGACGGCATCGTCGCGCTCGCAGAACTCTACGCGAGAGAGACGTCGGAGCCCGCGAGAGCGTTCGGACTCGTGGCGCTGGCGCTCGCAGTTGAGCCAGACTCGTCGGAGATCGCCGCGCGCTTGGGAGAGCTGGCCGAGAGCACAGGCGCCCACGTCGCGCTCGCGACTAGCCTGCGCCGAGCCGCGGCCTTGGCGGACGACGCGCACACGTCGGTCGGCCTGCTTCGACGCGCCGCAGAGATCCTCGAAGGCCCGGCGGGCGCACCCGCATCCGCGGTCGAGCTCCACCGCCGCCTGCTGGAGCTTCGCGACGACGAGCGGCGCTCGCTCGAGGTGATGATCGCGGCGCACGAGGACGCACGCCAGTGGCACGATCTGCAAGACCGGCTGCTGCGGGCGATCGAGATCGCCGCCGACGACGAGGACCCGACGGAACGGCTGCTCCGCGTGGGGACAATCGCGGAGGAGCACCTCGACGATCCGCAGCAGGCGTTGGTCGCCTACGGGCGCGTGCTGGCGCGGGACCCCGACAATGCGGCGGCGCTCGAACGGGTGGAGGCCATCGTCGGCGCGCTCGACGATCCGCGCCTCATGCTCGAGTTCTCAATGCAGGAGCTCTCCCGAGCGCCCGAAGAGCAGCGCGCCGCGATCGAGCTCCGTATCGCGCGACTTCAGCTCGAGCGCCTCGACGATCCCGAGGGCGCGGTCGAGACGCTCCAGGGGCTCGTCGCGCGGGAGGGTGTGCTCAGCGAAGGCTTCGAGCCGCTCGTCGAACTCCTCGAGTCGCTCGGTCGCACGCGAGAGCGGATCCTCCTCTTCGTCGACCGCGCCGCCGCCCTGGAGAGCGCGGCCGCACGCCGCGAGACGCTGCGCGTCGCGCTCGACGAGTCGATGCGCTGCGACGACCTCACGTCGGCCGAGCGCGAGACCGTGTTCCGGGCACTCATGGAGGTCGAGCCCGACGACGTCGTTCTGAGCCGTCACTACGCACACCTGCTGAGGTCGCAGGAGCGTTTCGCCGACCTCGCAGCCCTGCTGGCGGACACCGCCGCGAAGCTGACCGATGACGCAGAACGCGTCGAGGTCATGCGGGAGCGCGCCCGGCTGCTCTGGTGCAACCTCGACGACCACGACGGCGCGATCGGCGTGTGGCGATCGCTCGTTCGCGAGGACGCCGAAGACGAGGCCGCGCTGCTCGCGCTCGCCATGGCTGCGCTCGAGCGTGGCGACCACGAAGAGTACGTCTCGCGACGGCGCGCCCAAGCGCGGCTGCTCCCGCCCGAGGACGCTAGCCTCGTTCTCTGCCACCTCGCGGAGGTGTGCGATGAGCACGAAGACCTTAGCGCCCGGGTCGCCGATTTCTACCGCGAGGCGCGCCGCGTCCACCCGAACTGCGAGCCGGCAAAGCTCGCTCTGATGGCGATCGGCCGCCGGAAGAAGGAGCTGCGACCCGAGGCCGCACTGCTCACCGCTCCCGGGGAGCGAGAGCTGACGTACCCGCAGCGCGCCGCCGCGCTGGTCGCGACGGCCGCCGCGACGCGCGCCGCGGATGAATCGATCGCGCTCGACCTCGCACGGCGCGCCACGGCAACGGATCCAAACTCCGTAGACGCCTGGGATCTCGTGGCGTCACTCGCGCGCGCGGCCGGCGACGACGGGCTCGCGCACCGCGCCGCTGTCGGGGCCCTCGAGGCGCTTCGCCGCACCAGTCCGCTCCGAATGGAGACCTTCGACGTCGAGGCGGGGCGGCTCCTCGCGATCGCCGAGTCCACGCTGGCGCTCGGGCTCGGCGATGAGCACGAGCGGATGATCCGCCGCGTCCACAGCATCGCGCCGGCCCACGCCGCGACCGCCGTCGCAGTCTCGCGGCTGATGACGGCCCGCGGCGAGCTCGCCGACGCGTTCTACGTGCTCGACTCACTGCTCGCGCGGCACGCCGCGTCCATACCCGCCGACCTGCTATCGGATGTCTACTTCGCCCGTGGCGCTGCGCACGCGGCTGCCGGGCGTGTCGACGCCGCGCGCGACGACTTCCGGCGTGCCCTGCGCGGACGACCGCTCTTCCCCGAGGCGCTCCAGGCGTTCGCCGACGCCGAAGCGGCGCGTGGAAACTACGTCTCCGCGATCGAGCACCTCATCCGGGCGCTCGTCACCGAGCTCGACCCCGCGCGGAGGGCGTCACTGCTGTTCCGCGTCGGTGTGCTCTGGGAAGACGGACTCGGGGACGCCGACGAGGCAGGCGGCTGCTACGAGCTCGCTCGCGCCGAGGGACTGGAGTCACGCGAGCTCCTGCTGCGCATCTTCCGCCACTACCAGCGACGCGGTGAGCTCGACCGCGGCCTCGACGTCGTCGACACGCTCCTCGAGTCGGCGAGTGACGACGCCGACGAGCTCGCCTCCCTCTGGCTCGCCCGCGGCGAGATCTACGCACAGCACGACGGGCGCGAGGCCGAGGCCATCGACGCGTTCGACATGGCGCTGTCGTATGATCCGGACCTGAACGCGGCACGGACGGCGCTGGCTGGCGTGCTCGAGCGCCGCCAGGACTGGGATGGTCTGCTCCAGATCCTCGAAGCGATCACCGAGTCCGACGCCGGCAGCGCGACCGAGCGCTCCGACGCCTACCTGCGCATGGCTCGCATCGCCCAGGGCCAGCTCGACGACCCCGGCCGAGCAGAGGAGTACCTGCGCTCCTCACTCGCCGCCGCCCCCTCGGCCGCCGCGATGCGTGAGCTGGGCGAGCTCGTCGCCGCGCGGGCGCCGGGGAGCGAAGCGCATCACGACCTGGTCGCCCAGCTCGTGGCCGCGGGCCCGCCGTCATACACCCACCTCCTCGACTTTGGCGCGGCGATCGTCGACGACCGGCCGAACTTGGCGTGGTGCGTGCTCGCGCCGGCCCTGATGATTCGGTCGGCCGACGACACGATCAAGGCACGCCTGCGCGAGATGAGACGCGAGTACGAGCGTCCCCCCATCCTCCTTGCCAGCCGCGACGTCATCGACGCGGAGTGGCCGACAGATCTTGCGCCACTGCGCGACGTGGTCGAGTCGCTCGACATGATCGGCTCGCTCGGTGTCACGGATGTCGCCAGCGCCTCCGGGGACACGGCTGCGGTCGTGAGCGTCCACTCGAACCTCGGCCGCACGTTCGGTGCACTTGCCTCGCAGCTCGGCGTCGACGGCGCGAGCCTCTATCGCGCGGGTGAGCTCGCCAACGCGCTCGAAGTGTTCGCGGGGACGGACGGCCCGGTCGTCGCAGTCCGCGCCGACGTCTTCCAGCAGCTCGCGCGCGCCGAAATCGGCTTCGTGCTCGCCTACGGGATCGAGCTCTGCATGCCAGGTCGGCTCGCGCTCGCCTCACTCGACGCCGCCGAACGGACCGCGTTCGTCGAAGGTCTGTGGGCTGCGGTCGGCCTGCGCGACGCGCGGACCGAGGCGGGGGGCCGTCTCGCGGTCCGGATCCAGGCGCTCGCGTCGCTCGAGCAGCTCGCCATCTGGGCCGACGCCCTCGGCGCCTTCCCCGCGGATCTCGACCTGCACGCGACCTCGGCCCGCTACTGGGAAGCATGCCGGAGCGCCGCCCGCCACGCCGGCCTCGTCGCGGGCGCCGACCTCCTCCAGGTCGTCCGCCTGCTCGCCAAGGTCGAGGCAGACCTCGAGCGTCCATCGGTGTTCGACGACGCAGCCGCGTTCGACGAATACACCGCCGGAGCGCCGGGCCTAGTCGACCTAGTCCGATACGCCGCCACGCCAGCCTTCGCATCCGCGCTCGCTTCGGCGACGGAACTCTAGGCGAGCGCAGCCCCACCCGAGAGCAGTTTCGGAGAGCGCCGCCCGCCCGAAGGTAGTTTCGGGCGGGGACGGCCGGATCAACTGCCGTCGGGCGGGTTCCCGGGTGGCGGGTTCCCGGTCGCCTAACCGGCGAGCTTCGCCAGCTCTCGCTGCGCCGCGCGGATCGAGGCCGTCGCGCTTGGGTGCTCGAGACCGAGGTAGGCCACCCATGCCAGCCGGGCGCGAGCGTGGTCGCCGGCCGTGGCCGCCACGGTCGCGAGGCCGCGCCAGCCGTCAGCGCGCGAGCCGTCGAGCGCGAGCGCGCGCGAGAACGCCCTGATCGCTTCGTCATTCCGACCGAGGGCGGCGCAGGAGTGCCCGTGCAGTATCCACACGTCGACGCGGTCCGGCTGGACCCGAAGCGCGAGGTCGCACACGCGGGTTGCAGATTCGTGGTCGTCGAGCGCGGCGTGTGCTCGGGCAAGCAGCGCGAGCGTCGCCGGGTTCCGACCCTCGACCAGCGGCTCCAACGCCGCGACCGCGTCCTCGGCACGACTCAGCGCCATGAGGGCGGTCGCGAGACCCAGCGACGCGTTCAAGGCCCATGGCTCGAGCTCCAGCGCGCGCCTGAAGCAGGCCGCGGCCTCCTCGAAGCGACCCTGGACGGACAGCTGTCGTCCGTCAGCCGTCAGTGTCTCGACCTCGACTACCGACGTGATGTCCGCGTCGGCCGGGCGGACCAATGTGTCCCGCTCCGTCTTGGATGCTGGTGCCGCCGGCTGCGGTCGCGACTCTCGGGTTGCCAAGTTGAGTCGCGCCAGTGTCGAGTCTCCCGTCGTCTCGCTCCCGGTCGCTGCCAGCTCGCTCGACGAGACGGCGCGTGGAATCGTCGCGGCAAGCCCCGGGCTCGCCGGAGCACCGGACCCGGCCGGCTCGACCGGGTCGACGGCTGCGGCGCCCGCGGGCGGCGTCGCCAACTCCGAGTGCGCGGCAGCCGGCGCCGGCGACCGCTCGTCCGGACCAGGGAGATCCGTTGCAGGCGGCGCCACGGCGCGCGCGCCGCTGCTGTCGCGTCGCGGTACCGTGGGTTCGGATCCCGTCTCGGCGTCCACGGGGCGGAATCCGCCGCCCGTCCTCAGCGCGAGGACGCGTGGGAACGAGCCCGACTTCGGGGAGATCCACGCTCCCGGCGGAGCGGTGTTGTGCGAGACGCCGGCCGCGGTCGACGCGGCAGCACCCGTTCGCGCGCCATCGATCGACCCGAGGAAGGTGTCGGCGAAGGCGAGCTCCGTGGGATCGAGCTCCGCCGGCGCGGGCGATGGGTCGGGCGGCCTCGGCGCCGGTGCGCTGACCGCGGCCGGAGCAGCAGGCGCATCGTCAATCACCAGCCTCTGCGCCAGCGATGTCAGCGCCGCTGCCGCGGGCGGGATCGGCGGCGCGGACATCGGCGGCCGCATCAGCGGGTCTGCCGTCGCGTCCCCCGCAGATCCTGCAGACGGCGACGGGCCGGAGGTCGAGCGCGGGGCTCCCGGAAACGGACCGGAGTCTCGCATCCCCGAGGCAGCCCGCTCGGTGGCGGCAGCGTGCTGAGACACGCTCACCGAACGCAGCGCGGCGATGCGCTCATCGAGGTGCGCGAGGAAAGGGCCGTCGCCGGCGAGGTCGAACTTCCGCGCCTGCTCGAACGCGAACGTCGCGTCGACCTTGCGTCCGCGGCGCTCTGCAACCACCCCGCGGCAGTACCACCCCTCGCTGAGATTGGGGTCGATCGTCAGCGCCCGGTCTGCGAATGTCGCCGCAGTCTCCAGTCGGTCCAACTTGAGGAAATCCGACGCCTGATTCGCCCATGCGACCGCATCCTGGTCGATCGGGCCCCCGAGCACCTCCGACTGGACTCGACGAACGTATTCCGAGAGGGCAGCCATCTCGCCGTCCTTGAGCCGCCGGTAAGCTCGCTCCAGCGGCCAGATCACGCCACCCTCGCCAAGATCCAGCCGCACGTACAGGGGCTTGCCGACGTGGTCGGGGTCGTCGCTCCAGTCGCCGCCGAGGGTCCTGCGCAGCAGCTCGCCGACGTAGCTCCCGACCATGGCGATCATCCGGCGGTCGGCCTCGTCGGGACGCCAGGACTCGGTGTGCGGCGAGACGCCCTGTGCACCGAAGAGATCGTTGAGGATCTCGTCCAGCGCCGCGACGCTGGCGAACGAGAACTCGAGCACGATCCCGTGCTGCGCGAACGTGTCCACGCACTCCTGCGCCACCTGAACGTGGTCGCAGAAGCGCGTAATCGTCTCACCGCCGCGCGGTGCTGCGCGCTCGCTCGGCGTGAGCTCGACCGCCGTACCGCAAAAAGGGCAGCTAGGCGCCTTGTGCGAGACGTTCTTTCCGCAACCAACACACTGTACGAACACGGTCGCTCCACCGTGGGGATTCACGGCGGAGTCTAGCCGGTCGTTGCCCCGAATTGAAGCGGGCGGCGCGTCGCGCGATGGCCGCCGTGGCGGCGCACCGCGCGAGGCCCTCGTCTGCTAGAGTGCGCAGGCGCGGTTGTCGCGGCACTGCGAGTCGTCGCAGTCGACGTCGCCGTCGCCGTCGTCGTCGTAGCCGTTGTGGCAGCGCTCACCCCAGCCGTCGCCGCCGCAGTTGGTGTCGTCCCAGCACTCGGGGTCCTCGCACCGCGCCAGCCCGTCTCCGTCTTCGTCGTCGTCTGTCCGGCAGTCCTCGCGCGCGCCCATCAGGGCCGTCGCGTCCATCGTCGCCGGGACGACCGTCGCCGCGAACCCGAACGACACGCTGTCGTCGACGCCGTCGCCGTCCGCGTCGTACTCCGCCGAGTTCGACAGCAGCGGCAGCGCTGCACAGACCTGCGCCATCGTGTGGCAGGTCACCTTCCCCGGGATGCACGCCGCCACCTCCTCCTCGGTCGGAACGCGCGCGCAGTCGAGCACATAGTCGCCCTCGACGACCGAGCTCGTCACGATGTTCTCTTCGCGGCCAACGCCCGCACAGCCGCAGTTGTCGGCAAACGCCGCATTGAGCGAGGCGGCGAACTGGTCGAGGTGGACGTAGCCTCCGACGAAGATCCCCTGCTCACCCGTCGACGTAACACCCCCGTCGAGCGTGACGTCGCCCTCGACGCGCGCGTCGCGCAGGACGAACGGGCTGAGCTCTTCGCCGCGGCAGCGCGCACCGCTCGGCAGCGACTCCGTCTCGTGCCACTCGTACTGGCAGGGATCCGACAGTGGGAACTGCACATCGAAGCCCGACGACGTCGTCTGCAGCGTGGTGCCGTCGTAGCTCGCGACGCCAAACTGAAGCGCCGCCCCGTGAGTGCCGAACGACAGCGGAGATGCCCGGAACGTCCCGCCGCCGGCCGCACGCACCTCGACGGTGTCGTCCGGAGCGCCATCGCTGTTCCGGTCGTTTGAGCCGACGAAGAACGCGACCTTCCGCGTGTCTGTCTCGCCCAGCACCTGAACCAAGAGGACCGAGTCGCCCGAGTCGATGCCTTGCGCGACGATCGAGTCCGTCGTCTCGCCGCGAGCCGCGTCGAGCGCGTCCAGCAGCGCGCCGAGTCGGTTGTCGATCACCCCGTCGCCGGTGATGTCCAGGCAGCACGCGCTGTCGAGGTGGATCGCCGACACGTAGCCGAGCGCGCCGTCGAAGACATACGCCTCTGGGCTCACCGGGTCGGCGCAGCCCCCGCCCACGCACGCCTGCCCCTCTGCGCACTCCTCATCGCCGACACACTCTGGGGCCGGCCACGGGAACGGCCACGGCGTCACGTCGGGCTCATCGGTGACGTCGGGCTCGTCGGTGGCGTCGGGCTCGTCGGTGACATCGGGCTCATCCGAGACATCGGGTTCGTCGGTGACGTCGGGTTCGTCGGTGACGTCGGGTTCGTCGGTGACGTCGGGCTCGTCGACCGCGTCGCCGACCTCCGTGACGTCGCCGCCGGTCTCCGTCGTGTCGTCGCTCGCGTCACTCTCGGGCTTGTCGCCTCCACCTCCACACGCAGCGAGGATTGCGGTCACGACGAGCAAGCTGAACAGGCGGGCCTTGGACATCACGTTCTCCCAATGCGGGCGTTGTTGGCGCGGTGGCGCCGATGCAGAGTGTGTGCGGCGCCACGTTAGTTCGGGTTCCCTGCCGGGGCAACTAGGATTGATCAGCGACGGTGGGACGGTCGCCGTCTGGAGCCGGGTTGGATGGGACGCACCGTCGAAGCACGAGCTCTGAGCGCAGTGCCCCTACCCCACGCGGTGGGCTGGTACGACTCGGGTTGTACGACGCGGCGCCGATGCGGGCAGGTCAGGCGGCAGCGTCGAACTCTCCGGTGTCGAGGACGGTGTCGAAGAGGAGCATCAGGATGTGATGCCGGACGGTGCGCCAAGCGGGTTTGTCGCCGTCGCGGGTTCGGCTCAGCGTCCGGAGGATGGCGAGCAGATTCTGAGCCATCATGCGCAGGAGCGAACCGACGAGCATCCCCTTCGGATGCCGGCTCAGCGGCGCCCGATGGGCGTCCTCGAAGAAGATGGCGTCGGCGGTCCAGTGTCCCTCGTTCTCGCAGCGCCAGTGACCTCGAGAGAGGGTCGCGGCACCGAGGCCAGGCAGCGCTTCTGGGGTCAGCGAGGTGACGTAGTAGCGATTCCCCCGAGACTCCTCTGTGCCGCCTCGGGAGGACACGATTCGCTCGATGCGTACGAGCTGACGTGCGTGGACCCAGCCGTGCCAGTCCCCGTCTAGGGGGGCGGTGTACACACGATAGGTGATGTCCTTTCCCCGGTTGTCCTCGGAGACGGAGTAGTCCGGCGACGCGCGCCCTTGGAGGAGGCGCTTCGCCTCGCGGAAGATCTCGCCCTGCGGGGTCTTGATGCAGAGGAAGTAGGCCATGTTGCGTTCGGCGATTCGCTTGGCCAGCGCCAGCGAGGTGTTCCCGGCATCCGCCGTCACCGTGTTGAACAGGCCTGTGCGCCCGTAGGCGCTGATCAGCTGGTCGAAGCTCTCCACGGCAGACCCGACCTCGTTCGCCGTCCCGTCGAGGGGACGCTCGTCGATTCCCACCGCGGCACCGCTCGAGACGAGCGTCCATCGGTGCATCCGGATCAGGCCATACACGGGCCCCTTCGAGGGCGAGACGAGCTGGACGTACTCCATCCCGGCCGCTTTCAGCACGCGCCGCAGCTCGTCGACGTCCGGAGCCCACGACGCCTCCGTGCTGCGCGGGTCGTTGACCGCGCGAAGCGCACCGCGCGCCGCGCTGACCAAGGATCGCAGTCGTACCGGCGCCAGGACCTTCCCATCGAGCGCGACGACCCGGCGGTCGTGGAGCGTGCCCCCGAATGTGCCGCGTCGGTGCTCGGCCTTCACCATGGCGTGCAGCGCGTCACGCAGCTGCCCTGCGTCGACTCGCGGTAGCAGCGCGCCGAAGGTGTTGTCCGCGATCCGCTCGCCCCCAAAGCCCAGCATCGTCGACGTCGCGCGGTCGACCAGCTGCTCGCTGCGTGCCTCGAACTCCCGCTGCGAGTTCCCGCCGCTCGCGAGCGTCAGGATGCCGAGGCGAACGACGCCCTCGAGCTGGTACTTCGCTCGACACCGTTCGTCCCGCAGCATCGAGAGCGGCACCTCTCTCAGCCGCCTCACCAGACCTTTCGACGTCGCCGCTTGACGACGCATGAGACGCTTTGCCATGATCCTCCTCGACCGGTTGGTCACTGAAACGGCGTCGTCAGCTAGCCCGCATCGGCGCCGTTTCGCGTTCGTGCCACGCCACGATCGCAGAGAACCGTGGCGGGTGGGATCCCCCCGCGTACGAACTGCGGAAAAGTTTCCACGAACTCGGCTGAGCAATCCTGCCGGGGCAACCCGGCAGCGAGTCCAGAATCACCGGGGCGAGGCGCCGGGCCGACTCCCGCAGCCGCCCTCGGCGAACCGCGCCCGCCTACGAGGGCGACCGCAAAGGCCGCCGCCGGTCGCCGTCACACACCGCGGCGCGGACGGCAGCCCTGTCGATCTTGTCCGCGGCGGTCTTCTGAAGCTCGTCGACCCACACCCACCGCTTGGGTCGCTTGTGCGGCGGCAGCCGTCGCGCCAACTCGGCTGCGACCTCGCCCTCCGACGTCGCGTCGCCGACCACGACCGCGACGACGAGCTCGCCCCACCGGACATCCGGCACCCCTACCACACATGCCGCGGCGACAGACGGGTGGCTCTCGATCGCCGCCTCCAGCTCCGCGGGGTACACGTTCTCTCCACCCGTGATGATCAGCTCAGTGCCACGACCCAGCACCCGCAGTCGCCCGCGGGTGTCCGGCGCGACGTCGTCGCGCGTGTCGAACCACCCCGACGCGTCGAACGGAGACGGCGCCCCGACGTACCCAAGCATCATGGGCCCGCCGCGGACCCACGCGCGTGCGCCTCGAAGCTCCACCTCGAATCCGGCCAGCGGCGTCCCCACGTTCGCGGCGTCGTCGGGGGCGTCCGACCGAGCGACGTCGAGCGGCTGCGTCGCGATCTGCGAGCCCGCCTCGGTCATGCCCCACGTCAGGAGCACAGGCAGCCCGCGGCGACGAGCCGCCAGTGCGAGCGCCGGGGTCGTGGGACCCCCACCCACCAGCACGGCGCGGAGGCTCGCCGGTGGTCGCCAACCCGGGAGCTCGTCGAGCACGCGACGCAGCATCGTCGGCACGAGCGACGCCATCGTGACCCCGCGCTCATCCACTGCTTCCGCGAACGCCTCTGGGGTGAAACGTGGAGTGCAGACGACCCCGGCGCCCGACGCGGCGCACCGAGTCAGAACGGACAAGCCGCCGACGTGGGCGGTCGGCATCGCGAGCCACCAGCGGTCGTCCGCGCGCCAGCCCAGGTTCGCCGCCGACGCCAGCGCAGACGCCTCGATCCCGTCGGCGCCGAGGACCGCGAGCCGCCTCGCGCCCGTGGTGCCCGACGTCGCGACGAGGACATCCGCGCCGGCCGGCAGCGCCGCAATATCGGAGGTCGCGTTCGCGACCACGTCGTCGATGACTACCCCCTCGTCGACGATGCGCGCCGCGCCGCCCAGCACCGCGAGCTGCTGCCAAGTCTCTGCATCGTCCCGCGGGTGGAGCAGCGTGACGGGGGCACGGGCGCGCCGCGCCGCGACGATGTCGAGGACCGCCGCCGCGCTTGACCGGCCCACGACCGCGACGCCTCTGCCTGGAGCGAAGGACAACGCTCTCGCGCGCGCGTCCGCGAGCTCCTCGACCGCTCGCCAGGCGATCGGCTCGCCGCGTGCCGGGAACAGCCCGCTCACGGCGCCTCCAGCTCGCCCATCGGCGGCGGCGACACCACGAGACCCGGCGCGCACGGCGTGGGCGCGAGCCGAGAGACACGCGCCGCGTCGGCGAGCCCGCACGCCAGCGGCGGAGCCCTGAGCGCGACCGCGACGGCCGCGCCGACCGCCACACCCACCGCGCCCTCGAACGCGTGGGTCACCACCACGCCCAGACCTCTGGCCGCCGCGACGTCGCCGAGCTCCACCGCGCGGTGCGGACCGCCGACCGTCGTCGGCTTCAGCACGACCGCGACGAGCGCCGGGTGTTCCAGCGCGAGCGCGCGATCGGGCTCGACCGCCATCGACTCATCGAGCGCAACAGGTACGGGGAACGCCCTCGGCACCGTGTCGAGGGCGCCCGGCCGCACCGGCTGCTCGCAGAACGCGACGTCGACGGCCGCGAAGACAGAGAGCGCGCGGGCCGCCTCGTCGCCGTCGCTGAACCGCGCGTTCGCGTCGACCCGGAGCTCCAGCTCCGCGCCGAACTCTGCCCGGAGCGCGGCGGCGAGAGTCGCCGTCGCGCCGACGTCGTGACCGAGCTTCAGCTTGTATGCCCGTACGCCCACTGCCCAAGCGTCGCGAACGCGAACCAGCGCCTCGCTCGGCGTCGTGCCAGCGTCGACTAGGAGGTTCACCGCGACATCCCGCGGGCCCGACGCCCCGAGCAGCGCGCTTCCGCTCGTCGCTCTCTCCCGCGCCCGAAGGTCGGTCGCAGCGACGTCGACGGCGCAAGCTCCCGCCGCTGTCAGCGCTCGCAGCTCATCGAGAGCGACGCGCGACTCCGCGCGACGATCGTCGACGACAGCGACGAGGTTCGAAGCGTCTCGCAGCCAGCGTCGCAGAGCCGCCGCCCAGTCACTGCTGTCGGGCGAGTAGCCCGGGATCGGTGCGGCCAGCCCGAACCCGCGCACGCCCCCGCGATCGAGCCAAACGCCGAGCGCGGTCCGTGGGCTGGTGCCCCTCGCGGGAACAGCGACGGGCGCGACTCGCGCGCTGACCTCGGACATCTCCCCTCGTCAGCGGCCGAGCGCGAGCCCGGCAGAGAGCAAGACGCTGTAGACGAACAGCAGGGCCGCCGTGCGAGCCAGCAGCGCGTTCATCTGGGGCCCCGTCTGCGGCTGATACAGCGCACGCGCAGCGGCGGCCAGCGGGACGAGCGCGAGCCACGACGCGAACGTTGCGACCGGCGCGTGGAATCCAAACACGAGCGCCGGAGCGACCGCCGCCGCCAGCGCCACCATCACCGCATACTCGGCACGCCCGGCGGCAACACCAAACCGTACGACGATCGTGCGCTTGCCGGCGCGGACGTCCGTCGCTGCGTCACGCAGGTTGTTGATTGCGAGGATCGCCGTGGCCAACCCTCCCACCCCCGCGCCACACACGAACGCCGCGGGCTCGATGGTTCCCGTTTGCAGCCACGTCGTCGCGACGACCGCTACGAACCCAAAAAACGCCATCACGAACACGTCACCGAGCCCGTTGTAGCCGAGCGGGTAGGGGCCTCCGGTGTATGCAACTCCGGACGCGATCGAGGCGACGCCGATCGCGACGACGGGCCACCCGCCGACCGCCACTAGGTAGGCGCCCGCCGCCAGCGCGAGCGCGAACGCCACTACCATGCCGGCGCGCATCTGGCGCGGACCGAGCAGGCCGGCCTGCACGGCGCGGGTAGGGCCGAGCCGGTCGGCGTCGTCGGCTCCCTTCTCGAAGTCGAAGACGTCGTTGGCGAAGTTGGTGCCGATCTGGATCAGAGACGCGCCGGCCATCGCGGCGAGCGCGACGTCGAGCCTCGCGCTGCCAGCTGCGTGTGCGATCGCGGTGCCCACGAGCACCGGTGCCCACGCCGCAGTCAGCGTCTTTGGACGGCTCGCGAGGAGCCAGGCGCCCGGCGATCCTGGGCGGGGAAGCTTCGGCGCAGGTGTCGTCACGAGCGCTCCTCGTCGGCGGCGTCGCGCAACAGGGGCAGGGCCGGAAGGGGGCCGCGCGCCAGGATGGCGCGGACGGCCGCGGCGTCTGCGCCCACGCGGGAGGGGTCGACGCGCGCCTCGATCACCGTGACCCCGGTGGCGGCGTGGGCCGCCTCGATCGCGCGGCGCAGCCCGGTCGCGGAGTCGACGACGGTGCTCCGCACGCCGAAGCCGCGCGCGACGTCCGCCGGCGCCGCGGTTGGTGCGGTCGTCCAGATCCGCCCGTACACCTCGCTCGCCCCCGCGACCGCGTGGACGGGCAGCCGGTCAAAGATCCGTCCGCCGCCGTTGGCGACCACCACGATGGCGACCGGCGCCACGGCCAGCGCCGCGAGCGCGAGAGAGCCGGCGTCGTGTGCAAACGTCACGTCCCCGATGAGCGCGGTGATCGGCGGAGCGCCGCGCCGGGCGAGGCCGACCGTCTGGGCGATGTTGCCGTCGATTCCGGCCACACCCCGCTGAGACACGACGCCGACCGCGTTCGGCAGAGCGTCGCAGAAGGCGTCCAGCTCGCGAACGGGGAGGCTGTTGCCCACGAACAGGAGCCCCGCGTCGGGCAGCGCTGAGACGACCGCTCGGACAAGCGTGGCGTCTCCCAGCGCGTCGTCGGCATCGAAGCACACCTCGCGCACCGCCGCCCAGACACGCTCGTCGAACGACGCGAGCGCGGCGGCGAACGCGGTGCGACTCGCCGAGCGCTGCGCCGTCGCTGCCGCGAGGCGCCCGCAGGTGTCGGCCAGGTCGCCAAAGCATATGACGTCTGCCCGGCTGTCGGGGTCCGGCCACCCGTCTTCGGCGAGGACGACCTGCGCAGCGCGGGGCGCGGCGGCCCACCGCTGCACGGCCGCCCCGACCGGTGGCGCGCCCGCAAGGAGCACGACGTCGGGGGTCGGGAGGTCGGCGTCGCTCGCCGCGAAGCTACAGCCTGTGAAGCGGGCGTACGCATCACCCGCCAAAGTGGTGGAGCGCCGATCCCGGAGCTGTGACGTCGACTCTGGCACCAGGACGAACCCGGTCGCGGCGGCGAGCTCGCGCAGCGTTTCGGTCGCGGCCGCGTCCGCAGCCACGATCGGCCCAACGACGATCGCGCCGCGCGCCGCGCCGTCGACAAGGCCTGCCACCGTGGCGATCGCCGCGTCGGGCGCCCGTCGACTCGGTGCCCAGGTCATCGGCCCCGTGGGCCGGGCGTCGGCGGGAGGAGGCGGCGGCCAGCTCGACGGCTCCAGCGGCTTTCGGAGCGGCATGTTCAGGTGCACCGGCCCGCGACGTGTTTGCGCCTCGAGCGCGGCGCGGCGTGCGCGCCCCGCGAGGGCTCGGAGCGCCAGCGGAGAACGCTCGGGCGCCCCGACGTCTGCGCTCCAGACGACGTGGCTGCCAAACAAGTCGTCCTGCCGCGTCGTCTGGGAAGCCCCGGTGTGCTGGTGTTCGGCGGGACGATCGGCGGTCAGGACAATCAACGGGACGCGCGCCTCGAAGGCTTCGCACACAGCGGGCAGATAGTGCGCTCCCGCCGTGCCGCTCGTGCAGACGAGCGCACAGATCGACCCGTCCCGGCGCGAGCAGCCGAGCGCGAAGAACGCGGCGGAGCGCTCATCGACGACGACCTCGTAGTCGGCGCCGGCCGCGACGACCGCGAGCGCGAGCGGGGTCGAACGGGAACCGGGGCTGACGACGAAGCGGGTGACGCCGGCGGCGCTGAGGGCGTCCACGACGGTGCGTGCCCAGTCGAGCTGCTCGTCTCCGTCGGCGCTCACTCGACCTCGAACGCGGCGAGCAGGCCGCGCAGCTTCTGCGACGTCTCCTTGGCCTCGTCCTCGGGGCTCGAGGCCGCCACAATGCCGGCGCCGGCGTAGAGGGAGAGCCGCTCGCCTCGAACCAGCGCGGACCGGATCCCAACGGCGAGCTCGCCATCTCCGCGGCCGTTGAACCACCCGATCGGGCCGGCATACAGCCCGCGGTCGGCCCCCTCCCGCTCGACGATCCACGCCCGCGCCGTCTTGACCGGGGTGCCGCAGACGGCAGGGGTGGGGTGAAGCGCGCGCGCGACCTCGAGGACGTGGAGGTCGCGGTCGAGATCCGCCTCGACGGGCGTCTCGAGGTGCGCGATGTGCTGAAGGCGTCGGAGTCGGGGCGCCCCGGGGGCGCTGTGTCGCGCGCCGAGGCTGAGCAGCGTCTCGCTGAGATGCCGCACGACGTACTGGTGCTCGTCGGCCTCTTTCGCAGACCGCGCGAGCGCGTCGACGCCTGTCTCGGAGAGGTCCGAGGAGCCGGCGAGCGCGACCGTCGTGACGTGTCGTCCCTGGCGCGCGACGAGCCGTTCGGGAGACGCTCCGACGAACGTCAGCCCATCACGTTTGCGCACCGCGAATCGGAAGCACCCCGGGTACGCGGCATCGAGAGCCAGCAGCGCCCTCGACGCAACCCCGGCACCGGCGGCGAGATCGACGCGCCGCGCTGCGACGATCTTCTGAGCATCACCCCGTCGAAGCGCGCTCACCACCTCTTCGACGCGCGCGGCATAGGCGGCCTCTCCCTCGCGGGCCACCGACGGAACGGGGGCGCCGCCAACCGGCCCTCCGGCCTCGGGACGCGGGCGTTCCTCGCCGAGCCCACGCTCCGCGGCGAGCGCCTCGAGCGTGGCGCCGACCTCGCGGACGACGGTGTCGGCGTCGGCGTCGGCCGTCGCCGTCACATGGAGGGTGACCTCGCCTCGGCGGCGCTCGACGAGGACGGCGGGCAGGACCGCTTCGGCCACCTCGAAGCCGCTCCACCGCTCGCTGAGAGGTGCGTCGTCGAACGCGAGCGTCACCAGCCAGCTTGCGCCGATCGTCAGCGCGGCGGTCTCTTCGGCGGCGCGCGCGTCCCGCGCGAGCGCGGCGAAGCGATCATGTCCCGACGCCGTGACGCGGAGGGCGGCGCCAACGCCCAGGAGCTGATCGCCGTCGTCGGGCGCGGCCCACAGCCACGCGGGTGTCTCGCCGAGCGCTGCGAACGCGGCCGGAAGATCGCCGCGCTCGAGCGGGACGGAGAGCTGGAGCGCCCGCCCGGCGCGGGTGGCGAGGCCGTCGCGCACCCGCTGCACCGCCGACTCGACGGCGACCGGCGTCGCTTGCGGTGCGTCCATGGCTCTCACGCCGACTTCGTCGCGAGGACGCGCGAGGCAGACCCGAAGCTGTAGTGATCGACCTCCACCGTCGCCGCGCCGTGCTGCCGGCACAGCTCGGCGAGCTCGTCGGCGGCGACGTGGTTCCGGATGCTGGCGGCGAGGTAGCCGTACGCGTCGGGGTCCGCGAAGGGGCGGACGAGGATCGGGACGATCCGGTCCATCCAGACCGACTGCAGCAGGGCCCACGGGGACCCGGACGGCGCCGGGAACGAGTCCAGCACGAGCAGCCGCCCACCCGGGGCGACGATCCGCATCATCTCTGCGACCGAGGCGGTCAGGTCTGGGAAGTTTCGAGATGTGAAGACCGTACAGACGAGGTCGTAGTGACCCGTCGGGCGGTCGATGTTGCAGACGTCTGCCTCGAAGTACGTCCCCTGCGGGTCCAGACGGCGCGCTTCGGCGAGCATGCCTGGCGAGAGGTCCATGCCTTCGAGCTGGAGCCCGGCATAGCGACGCCGCAGGTATTGCACGACCCACCCCGTGCCGCAGCCGACGTCGAGGACGCGGGCGCCCGGTCGGAGCTCGAGGCGGGCGAGCGCTCGCTTGCGCCACCAAGTGGTCTGGCCAAGCGAGATCAGGAGGTTGAGGCGGTCGTAGCGCGGCGCCAGCCGGTCGAACAGCGTCCGGACGAAGGCGCGCTTGTCGTCGCCGCGGAGGCGTGTCGCGGCCGCGGGTGCGATTTCGGCGGCGGGCTCGTTCACGAGTCGACTCTGTGGGCGGTGGTTCTTGACGTTCAAGAACCCGTGAACTACGGCTTTACAACGCCGCTGGGCGTTCGTCCAGTCCGCATCACACCCTCCCGAACGTCCCATGGCCGCCCCCGTCGAAGGCCACCTCGTCGAGCCTCTGGAGCACCTGGAGCCGCAGCTTGCGGCCTGGGAGCAGCACGCCGTCGATGCCGTCGGGAACGTGATCGAGTTCTGGGGGTTCAAGCGGAACCAGGGGCGTGTCTGGGCCCTGCTGTACCTCCGCGGCGCGGCGCTCTCGGCGCCGGAGCTGCAGGCCGTTCTGGGGCTGTCGAAGGGCGCCGTCTCGATGATCACGCGTGAGCTCGAGCAGTGGCAGGTCGTGCGACGGGTGCGCGAGCCGAACGGCGCCATCTGGCGCTTCGCGGCGAACGAGGACCTGTTTGCGATGCTCAACCGCGTCCTCGAGAGCCGGGAGCTGGCGTTCCTGACGCGCGTCCGCGCCGACCTCGAGCTCGCGGCGCGAGAGGTCGAGGCCGCCCACGCACCCGACGAGGTCGTCGCGCGCGTTCAGCGCATGCAGACGCTCGCGACGCTGGTCGAGCGCGCGCTCCGCGCGTTTCTTCGCACCGCCCGCCTCGACATCCGGGGCCTCGTCGGCGTGCTGCAATCGGCTCGGCGTTCCGCCGAGCGTTCTTGAGCGGACGAGGGGCGTCGTGGAGCTGGATCCTTCGACTCTGACACAGATGGCCGAGCTCCTCGGGCGGGTCGAAGACGGCTCCGAGCTCCGCCAGCGGTTCGCCGAGATGCTGTCGCTGCAGGAGTCGCTGCTCGAGTTCCTCGACGCCGACGTGTCGCGCTGGCTCGAGACCATCCCCGGCGACGCGCGGTCCGCGGCGACCGCGCTCTACGCGTCGGGCGGAAAGCGCCTACGTCCCGTCCTCGCGCTGCTGAGCGGCGGCGCGGTCACCGGCGACCCGCGCCGGGCCCTCCCGGTGGCGGCTGCCGTCGAGCTCCTCCACACCGGAACCCTGCTCCACGACGACGTCGTCGACGAAGGAGAGATCCGCCGCGGAAAGCCCACCGCCAGGCGAGTCTGGGGGAACGCGCTCGCCGTCCTCTCCGGCGATTTTTGCTACTTCGCGGCGCTCGACGCGCTCGTCGAACACGGTGACCAGCGGATCCTGCAGCGCGCGATGCGCGTCGCCCGAGCGCTCTCCGAGGGCGAGCTCGTTCAGCTCCGACGCCGCGGGACGGCGGCCGTGGGGGGCGAGGCCGAGTACCTCGAGATCATCGAGCGAAAGACGGCGTCGCTCTTCGCGTTCGCCACCTGGGGCGGCGGTCGCTGCGCGGGCGCCGACGGGACCCAGCTCGAAGCGCTCGACACGTTCGGGACCAAGCTCGGACTCGCGTTCCAGATCCTCGACGACGTGCTCGACTTCGCGGGAGACCCCGAGGCCTTCGGTAAGGCGCTCGGGCACGACGTCGCCGAAGGGACGGTCACCCTTCCGCTGACCTACGCGATGGAGCTCGACGAGCGACTCGCCGCCGACGTTCGTACGATCGTCGCCGAATTCGCCCGAGGCTCGACGCCGTCGATCGACCCGGCGAGCGTGGTCGAACGCGTACGGGACGGCGTCGGCGTCGGTCGCGCCCGGGACACCGCCGCGCGGCTCACCCGCGAGGCGATCGCCGCGCTCGACGCGCTGCCCGGCAGCCAATACAGCGAGTCACTGAGGCTCATCGCCGCGGCGATGCTCGGTCGGGTCGGATGAACGCACCCCGAGTGCTGGTGGTGTTCGCGCATCCCTCGCTCGAGCGCTCTCGCGTCTGCGCTCGACTGCTGGAGGCCGCCTCAGCAGCGCCCGGTGTCACCATCCACGACCTCTACGAGCGCTACCCGCACTTTGGCGTCGACCCCGAGCCGGAGCAGGCGCTCCTCGACGCGCACGACATCCTGGTCTTTCTGCACCCCGTCCACTGGTACAGCGCGCCGGCTCTGCTCAAGCAGTGGATCGACGTGACGCTGGAGCACGGCTGGGCCTACGGCGCCGAGGGCACACACCTGCGCGGCAAGCTCTGGATCCACGCCGTCTCGGCCGGCGCTCCGGCCAGCGCGTACGGGCCGAACGGGCTGAACCGGATCCCGCTGCGCGCGCTGTTCGCGCCGTTCGAGGCGACGGCTCGCCTCTGCGGTGCGCGCTACCTGGCGCCGTTCGCCATCTTCGGTGCAAACTCTCTGAACGCCGCCGGAATCGACGCCGCGGCCGCCGACATCGACGCGCTCCTACGCGTGCTGCCGCGTCTGGGAGACCGTGCCTTGGAGTTCGGCGCCGCAGACGAGTTCGACCTCGCCGGGGCGCTCGCGACGCAGGTCGAGGCCTGATGCACGGCGAGGACTTCTTCTTTCGCGCCTTCGTGTACCTCGCGGCCGCCGTCGCGTCGGTCCCGATCGCCTCGCGCCTCGGCCTCGGCTCGGTCCTCGGCTACCTCGTCGCCGGCGTCGCGATCGGGCCGTTCGGGTTGGGGCTGGTTGGCGCCGAGGGTACAGACGTCATGCACTTCGCCGAGTTTGGCGTCGTGATGATGCTGTTCCTGGTCGGGCTCGAGCTCGAGCCGGACCGCCTCTGGCGAATGCGTGTCCCGATCGCAGGGCTCGGGGGGCTGCAGGTCGCGGTCACAGCGGCCGCCCTCGGCGGCGTCGCGTTCGCCGTCGGACTGAGCTGGCAGGAGGCGATCGCCGTAGGCGTCGTTGGCGCGATGAGCTCGACGGCGATCGTCCTTCAGTCGCTGGCGGAGCGCGGGCAGATGGGGTCGGCGGCCGGCCGAAGCTCGTTCGCCGTGTTGCTGTTTCAGGACATCTCGGTCATTCCGATCCTGGCGTTCCTGCCGCTGCTTGCGACGCACGCGCCAGCGGCGAGCGCAGAGGAACACGCCGAGACGTGGGTCCACGGGCTGTCGCCCCTGGCGACGGCCGGCGTCGTTATCGCCACGGTCGCCGCGCTCGTCGTCGCGGGCCGAACGCTCGTGCGCCCGGTGCTTCGCGCCGTCGCGGCGACACGCCTGCGCGAGCTGTTCTCGGCGGCCGCACTCTTGATGGTCATCGGGATCGCGCTGCTCTTCACGCGGATCGGGCTCTCCCCGGCGCTGGGGACCTTCGTCGCGGGAGTCGTGCTAGCCGGCAGCGAGTATAGGCACGCGCTCGAGTCCGACCTGGAGCCGTTCAAGGGCCTGTTGCTCGGGCTGTTCTTCATCTCGGTCGGCGCCTCGATCGACTTCGCCCAGGTCGTCGCGGCCCCGCGGGCGATCGCGGGCATCGTGTTCGGGACGATGGCGGTGAAGGCGCTCGTGTTGTTTGGGCTCGCGCGCCTGTTTGGGATGGGACTCGACCAGTCGATCGTCTTCGGGACCGGCCTCTCTCAGGTGGGGGAGTTCGCCTTCGTTTTGCTGTCGTTCACCGTTGGCGCGGGCATTCTCACAGAGGCGACCGCGGGACCCCTGGTGGCGTCGACCGCCCTGACGATGGCCCTGGCCCCGCTGCTCGGCCGATTCGTGGAGCGCGTGGTGCTGCCACGGGTCGGCACGAAGACCGCCCAGACGCGCGCGCCAGACGAGATCGATGAGGTGAACCCGGTGATCGTCGCCGGCTATGGCCGCTTCGGTCAGATCGTCGGACGCCTTCTCCAGGCGGGCGGCGTCGGCCTGACGGTGCTCGAGTACGACGCCGACCAGGTCGAGATGCTGCGCAAGTTCGGTCATAAGGTGTTCTACGGCGACGCGTCGCGCGTGGACCTACTCGAGGCGGCCGGCGCGGCCTCGGCGAAGGTGATCGTAATCGCGACAGACAGCCCGGGCCCGAGGCTCGAGCTGGTCCACACGGTTCGCGAGCACTTCCCGCACCTGACGATCGTCGCCCGCGCCGAGAGTCGCCCCGACGCGTACGCGCTGATCGAAGCGGGCGCGCACCACGTGATCCGCGAGACGTTCGACAGCTCTCTGAGCGCAGGCGTGGCGACGCTCAGGACGCTCGGCGTCCGCGCGCACCGGGCGGTTCGACTCGCCCAGCGCTTTCGCGAGCACGACGAGGCGTTCGTCCGCGAGGTGGCGGCGATGGACCGAGAAGACAGCTCGTTCCGCGACCTGGTCCGCGGCCGAATCCGCGAGGTGGAGCGAGTGCTTCGCCAAGACGGCGCCGCGCCGACCGGCCTCGACGACGACCCCTGGGACACGACGACGCTCCGCGCCGAGTTTGGTGCGCGGCGCGACGACGACGGCGCTGGCGGCTAGGGCGGGTCCGCGGGAGAAGTGCGGCGCTTGGCGCGGCGTCGCCTCGAGATCCGCGCCGCGAGTGGAGCCGGCGTCGTCTACAGATCCGCGCCGCGAGTGAAGCCGCCATGCGATGCACCCGGTAGCTATGTCCGGGCCCGCATCCGGTTGTTGCGCGCGTTATGCTCGACCTCGGCGAGCCCGAGCGCCTCGAGCAGCGGGGGAACATACATACCGACGCGGCCTCGGTAGCCCTTGCGCTGGCCGTACCAGCCGCCGACCGGGTTGTCTTCTGCGCGTCCCCACGCCTCGACCGTCCCCGGCTGTGGATCCTTGCCTTCGTCGGCCGATCCGAGCGGCATCCAGTCTCCGTGCGCTCGGAGCAGCTCGACGAGGTCGTCGACGATGCGCGCGAGGTACGTCAGCTTCGTCGTGCCGACCTGGCAGACGAGCAGGGGTGGGCTCGCTTCGTCGTCTCGATACATCGTGAAGTCGGACGACAGCGGTGGTGTCTTGAGCTGCCAGGGGTCCTGCTTCGTTCCCTGTCCAGACCAGTGCTTCTCCATCTCGGCTCCTCTGCTGTCTGCGCTCTAACGTGGCTCTCGGCTCACGCGTCGGTAGTTACGCCCCGCGGCGCGGCGGCGTCTTGTACGAACACGACGACGTTCGGAGCGAAGTCGTGCGGGCCTTGCTCCGGATAGTACCCCCGGTAGCCGCGAGGAACCCCGCCGCTCATCGCGCGGAAGTCCCTGATGAAGTGGGCCTGGTCGAAGTAGCCGGCGGCGGCCGCGACGTCGGCTAGCGTGCACGCGGGGTCTCGCATCAGCATGTGGAGCGCGCGCTGGAAGCGGAGCACGCGGACCAGGGTGCTCGGCGTGACGCCGAGGAAGCGGGCGAAGAGCCGCTCGAGCTGTCGCGTCGACACGCTCGCCGCAGCGGCGATCTGCGCTACGGCGGCTGGCGAGTCGTCGCGCTGCAGCTCTCCCAGGGCGGCCTCGAAGCGTCGAAAAGGCGCGGACGCGATCAGGTGCGCCGCGAAGAACGCGTCGAAGTGCCGGGCTCGCTCGTCGGCGTCGCGCGCGTCGCGGATCGCCGACTGGAGCGGGTCGGCGTCGGCGCCCAAGATGTCGCGCGGGTGCGGGGTCGCGCCCGTGAACGGCGCGAGCGGGACGGCAGCGAAGGCGCCGAGACCGCCGAGTCGAAATCGGACGCCGGCGATCTGCACGGCGCCGCGTTGGCGGATGCGGATCGGGACGAGGCGCTGAGCGTCGAGGTTGGAGACCGAGATCTCTCGCGTCGACGCGCGCGCGCCGGCCACACCGAGCACCTCGCGGGTGTAGGGCGCTCCGAAGTTGAGGATGAGATCGGCGCGAGCGTCGACGAACACGTCCACCCGCAGATCCACCGGATCGTCGGCGGTGCTCTCGACGAACCAGTAGTTCTCGATGTACGGCGAGAGCGGGGCCGCAGGCTGACGAAGCTGATACACGGGACCTCCGGGCGACGGCGTTGGACCGTCGTCGACGTAGGTTTCCGACGCTACCCGAACTGCGCTGCCGACACCCGCACGTCGCCGAGTCGCCCGGAGTAGGGCACCGTGCCGTGGTCGTCGCCGCCGGCGCCGGCGACCACCATGAGCGGCAGGAGGTGCTCCTCGCGCGGGTGGCACAGCCGACCCGCCGGCGCGCGGTCCCACTCGGCGAGCCGCGTGTCGCGCGCGTCGGCCTCGGCATCGACCGTCGCGGTGAGCCAGGCATCGAACGCGTCGGAGTGCGCCGCCGCGTCGGGGACACGGCCAAAGAACCCGCCCATGTTGTGGTAGCTCATGCCGCTGCCGATGATCAGCACGTCGTCGTCGCGGAGCGGCGCGAGCGCGCGCCCGATGGCGAGGTGGCGGCGGGGGTCGAGGCCCCGCTGCAGCGAGAGCTGGAACGTCGGCACGTCGGCGTGTTCCCACGCGAGCATGAGCGGGACGAACGTGCCGTGGTCGAACCCGCGCGCGTCGTCGCTGGCCGACGAGATCCCGGCGCCCTCGAGGAGCTCACGCGTGCGCTCTGCGACCTCGGGCGCCCCGGGCGCCGGCCAGCTCAGCTCGTATGTCTCGGGCGGGAACCCGCTGTAGTCGTACAGCATCGGCGGGTTGGTGCTGGTCATTACCGTCGGTACTGGCGCCTCCCAGTGCGCGGAGACGACGAGCAGGGCGGACGGTCGGCGCGGGAGCGAGATCGACAGCCCGCGGAGGTACGTCTCGAGCGCGTCGTAGCCGCCTGCCATCCCGTATCGCTCGAGGTCCATGAAGGGCCAGGGGCCGCCGCCGTGGGGAACGAAGATCGCAGGCATGCGAGCTCGAGCGCCAGAGGCCTCAGTGCGCTCAGGTCCAGGCTGCGCAGCGCTGGAAGTCGCGCCCGAGGGATCGCCGGCCACCCCAGCACCGTTCGGAGACGCCTGCGCGCTGGCACGCGGAGCGGCGCTCGTGCAGCCGGCTGCGCCAATCACAGAAGCGCCGATGGCGGCGAGGGTGTCACGACGGGTGGGCGGGATCATGGAGGCTCCTCTGGTGCTCTCGACGGGCTCGGGCGCCGGTCTAGTCGGCCGAGGGTGCACACGCCCAGACGTCATGTAAACGGCGGGCGGCGCGACTCTGCGTAGCGCCAGACGCGACGCCGGGGGCCGGGCCGGCGGGGCGGTTGGCTCCGCTGTGGATCCTGTGGATCCTTCCCGAAGGTAGTTTGGGCCCCCGTGGCTCCTCCCCGCTGTGGATCCTTCCCGAAGGTAGTTTGGGCCCCCCTGTGGATCCTTCCCGAAGGTAGTTGGGGCCCTGTGGATCCTTCCCCTGTGGATCCTTCCCGAAGGTAGTTCTTCCCCAGGGATCCCTCCCGCAGGTAGTTCTTCCTGCGGGTCCTCAGGATCCTTCCCCGGGCCGGTCCTTCCCGAAGGATCCTTGCCGTTGGATCCGCTGTCAGGCGACTCCTACGCGTCCTCCAGTCAACCCCAAGTTGAGAGGACGCCAGCGGCGACTACGCGAAGATCTCCGACGCGCGCTCGACGGTAGCCGCGCGTACGACCCACCGGTCCAGCGTCGCGAGGTCCCTGCACTCTGCTACCAGAGTGCGTTCGGCAGTGGAGAGCACCAGACCGCGACTCGCCGCCACGGCGAGAACCGCCTCGGCGCGTCCGCGCGCCTCGCCCTCGGCGCGTCCGCGCGCCTCGCCCTCGGCGCGTCCGTCCGTCACGCCCTGGCCGTAGTACTTCTTCGCGAAGTCGCTCTTGTACTCGTAGTTTCGCAGCTCCATCTCAGCCTCCAGCGCGCGGCGCACGGCCTCGGGGGCCGCGGCGAGCACAGCGTCAAGGTACAGTTCGGCCGTGTCGTCCGCAAGGCCGGCCCTGGCAGCGTCGTCGAGCCCGTGCACGGCAGTCCGAAGAGTCGGCAAGCCCTCGTCGACGGGTGAGTGCGGGTCCATCAGCTCCGCGGCGAGGACCGCGAGCTCCGGGTTTCGCGCCACCGTCTCTCGGCTCGGAGCGGTCGGAAACGCGGACGGGCCCACGACGAGCGGGGCCCAGACCTGCCCCGGTCCGAGCTCTACGCCCGCCGTTGCCCACCTCTCTACGCTCCGCTTCGTCGTCAGCACGACCACGGCGACCGGGTGGTTCGAGCGGGCACGGCGCAGCGCCTGATAGGCCGGCCACGCCGTGAGCTTCTTCGCATCAACCCGGAGCTGCGCCTCGACGACGACGCTGAGACCGGGGAGCTCCAGCACGAGATCTGCACGCCGCTCGATCGGCGCGCTGGACACAAGCTGCGAGTCGACCACGGACACCGGCGCGTTTGGCATCCACACGTCGGTCAGCGCGTCGCCCGTGAGCGACCGAAGGAGCCCTGGATCGCGCCGGACCATCTCGAGCAGGAGTTCGTGGAGGGTGCTGGGCATGAGCTCGCGGTACGCGAGCGCGGGTGCCGAGTCCAGGGCCTCGTCGGCAATGGACACCCACCACACCGCCGCCGGCTGGGACGCCGCTAGCGCCCTGAGCGCCGCGACCGACTTCGCCGCGCCGCGGTCTCCGTGTAGAGTGCGCGCGGAAGCTGCGCCCGGACCGCTCTTGTTCTCGCTCGCCCTCCTCTTCGTCGCGATCGCGCTGACCGTCGGCATGACGCGGCGGCGACCCGCGTTTCGCGCGCTGCGGCTGCTGCGGCGCGGGGACTACGCAGCCGCTGAGGCACACATTCGCCGGCGGCTCGCGGCTCGGAGCGGCGACGGCGCGGTCGACTCGGCGCTGCGCTACAACCTCGCCGTGACGCTCCACCGCCAGGGGCGGTTTGCGGAGTCGCTCGCGGAGCTGGAGCAGATCGCGACCGACCAGCTCGACCCCTCGCTACGCGGCGCGGCGAGCGCGCTGTTCGGCTGGAACCTGCTCTACCTCGGTGCCGACTTCCCTCGCGCCGAGCGCTGCCTGCACGACTCCGGTCCACTCCTGGAGCGTCCGACGACCCAGCTCGGCCTCGCTCTCCTCGCCCACTACAACGGCGACCCGGCGCGCGGTCAGGCGATCCTGGCGCAGGTCCGGGCAGACCCCGACCGCCGCACGAGAATCGTGCGCGCGGCAGCCGGCGGGAGCGTGCTCGTGATCGACGCCGAGTTCGAGGCGCTGATCGAGGAGCATCTGCTCGGGCTCATCGCCAGGGCGCGCGGAGACCTCGCGACGGCGCGCGGCCACTTCATTCGCGTCGCGCACGCGGCGCATCCAAGCTTCTACCCTCGCCACGCCGCAGCGCTGGCGAGCGAGTCGGGGTGGGCGCTCCCGCCAGGCCCGACGGCGTGAGACCGCCCGACGGCGTGAGACCGCTCGCGGCCGCTACCGTCGCGGCGCTGGCGCTCCTCGCGGCGAGGCCGGCGCACGCGCACCGCGACTGCTCGATCGTCCAGCCCGGAGAGACCGTCGCGCCGGGCGACACGGACTTCGACGGCCTCTGCGACGACGAGGACAACTGCGACAGCGTGGTGAACCCCGACCAGGCCGACGCCGATGGGGACCTCGTCGGCGACGTGTGCGACCGGTGCACCGGCGACGACGCAGCCGGCGATCGGGATGGCGACTACGTCTGCGATGACCTCGACTGCTGGCCGACGGACCCGACCGCGGGACCCGGCGTTGCGGAGGTCTGCGACGGCCGCGACACCAACTGCGACGGGGAGCTCATGCCGGGGGAGGGTGACGCCGACCTCGACGGAGTGCCCGACTGCGCCGACGTCTGCGTCGGCGACGACGCCACGGGCGACAGCGATGGCGACGGGCTGTGTGACGATCGTGACCGCTGCGAGGGCGACGACGCCGCAGGCGACACAGACGCGGATGGTGTGTGCGACGACCTCGACGTCTGCTTCGGTGACGACGCCGCGGGCGACGCAGACGGCGACGGCGTGTGCAACGATGTCGACGCTTGCGTCGGAGACGACGCGACCGGCGACACCGACGGGGACCACACCTGCGACGCGTCCGACTGCGCACCGGAGGACCCCGAGCGCGGGCTTCGCGCGCGGGAGCGATGCAACGGAGTCGACGACGACTGCGACGGGCTCGTCGACGAGCAGCCCGACCTGCTGTGCGCGACCGGCGTCTGCGCCGGTGGGGTCTGCACCGGCCTGCGCGCATGCTTCGCCGATCGCGACGGCGACGGCTACGGGGACGCCGCGGACTTCGAGCTGATCTCGCCCCTCGATGAGTGCGGCGACGTCGGGCGCGTGGGGCGCGCCGACGACTGCGACGACGACCCGGCCGGGTGCGGCGCCGACTGCTCGCCGGGCCTGCCGGACATCTGCGACGGCGCCGACAACGATTGCGACGGTCGCGCGGACGGCGGCGCCGCTGCGTCCTGCCCCGCACCCGAAGACGGCGTCGCGACGTGCTCGGACGGGGCATGCGGCGTTGTGTGCTCGGTCGGCTTCGTCGCCGCCGACGGCTCGTGCGTCGACGTCGATGAGTGCGCCACCGGCCCGGTCCGTTGCCGCTCCAACGAGGTGTGCCGGAACACGCGCGGCGGTTTCGCGTGCGACTGCGGCGAAGGGTTCGTCGCGCTCGACGGTGCCTGCGCTTCGGTCTGCGGCGACGGTCTTCGCGTTGGACCCGAAGCCTGCGACGACGGGGCGGTCGCGAACGGAGACGGCTGTTCGGCAGATTGTTTGGTCGAGGACGGCTGGCTGTGCGACGGCGCCGGGTGCCGCGCGGTCTGCGGCGACGGGCTGGTGGCCGGAGCGGAGCAGTGTGACGACGGCGCGGCGAACGCCGGACCTGGCTGCATCGACTGTGTGGTCCAGGAAGGATACCTGTGTGCCGGCACTCCAAGCGTCTGCGTCGGAGACGAGGTATGTGGCGACGGCGTCGTCGCGGCGCGCGAGGGTTGCGACGACGGCAACCTGTGGGACGACGACGGCTGCGATCGCGAATGTCGGCCGGAGCCCGGGTACACGTGCATCGTCACGCCGACCGGCGGCAGCGACTGCGAGCGCGGCGCTACTGCCGGCGTGGACGCGGGTCTGCCCGACGGCGGCGACGGCGTCTTGGACGACGCTGGTGCGGGCGGCGCCGGATGCGGGATCGCGGGCGCTCGAGGTGCGTCTGGCGGGCCAGTGTTCGCGCTGGATTGTTTGATTGGAGTGGTGCTGGCCATGGGCCGAAAGCGGAGGTCGAGATGGGCGTGAAGTTTACGCGTGGCTCAGCGGCGGTGGCGTCGTGCGTGGTGCTCATGCTCGCGTGCGCGGCCGCTTGCGGCGACGATCCTGCGGCGGACCGCGACACGGACGGTGGCGCAGACGCGGTCGACGCGGTCGACGGCTTCGCGGAGGTCGACGCGGACGCCGCCGACGCCGCGGACACAAGAGACGGGTCCGGCGCGGATGACGCCGCGACAGACAGCGAGCTCGACGCCGGCGACGCGCCCTTCGAGGTCGAGCCGCCCCCCGACGCCCCCGGTGACGGTGACTGGCTCGAGCTCGCGGACGGAGTCGGGTGCGAGCGCGCGGTGAGCGCGACCGTTGCGGCGCGCGAGGTCGCGCTGTGGGGGCATGAGGGCGAGGCTGCGCCCTCTGCCGATGTGGCTGTGACCCTCGACGCCGAGCCCTGCGGTGAAGTCGCCGTGCTTACGAGCGCACCGTGGCTCGACGCGAGGTACATGGGCGGGTCGCTCCACCTGTCGATCGCGGATCCCCACGCCATCGGGCTGCTTCACGCCGACGCCGCGCTCGTTCACGCCGACGGCGCGGCGTTGCTCGGCACTGTGTCCGTGACCGCGCGCATCTTCCCGGCCGCCGCCGCCGACCAGACGCCTCACCTGCTGTTCATCGGCATCGACGGGATGCGGTCCGACGGCCTGCTCGCCTCGGACGCGCCCACGCTGCACGGCCTGCTCTCGATCGGCGCGTGGACGCTCGACGGGCAGACACACAGCGGGACCACCGACTCGTCGGCCGGCTGGACGACCCTGTTCACCGGCGTCGAGCCGGACCGACACCTCGTAGCAAACAACGACTCGACTGGCCTCCGAGACTGGAGCTATCGGACGTTTGCCTGGCGCCTCAGCAACGACGTGGGCGTGCGCACGGCGATGGTGGCGCACTGGCTGCCCGCCGCGGCCGTGCTGCACGAGGGCGACGCCTTCGAGCGCGTGGAGTTTGGCGACGATGCGACCGTTGGCGAGATCGCCGCCGATTGGGTCGCGTCGGGCGAATACGACGCCATTCTCACGCACTTCGACGACGTGGACCACGCCGGGCATTCGAGCGGCTTCTCACCGGAGCTCGCCACGTACCGCTCTGCGATCGAGGGGGTAGACACCTATGTGGCGCCGATCGTCGACGCGGTGCTTGCACGCAGTACGCTGCGAGACGAGGCGTGGCTCGTCGTGGTTGCGACCGATCACGGGGGAGAGGGGACCTCGCACGGCGCCCGCATCTACCCGTGCCAGCGCATTCCGCTGATCTTCGCCGGTACCGGCGTCGGGCGCGGCGAGCTGGGCGGCGACACGGTCACACAAATGGACGTTCACCCGACGATCCTGAGCTTCTTTGGGGCGGCGCCTGCCGCGCCGGGCACCATCGACGGTCACGCGCGGCTCGGCGAGGCGGAGGTGTTCGACGCGACCGTGCGACCGCCCGAGGTCGAAGCGGTCTGCACCGACCGCGTCGACGAGGACGGGGACCGCGCGATCGACTGCCACGACTCGGACTGCGACGAGGCGCCTGCCTGCCTGCCGGTATGCGCCGACTCGTCGCTGGAGTCGGCCGTCGGCGAGGGCGTGGCGACCGGGTCGAACGCCGGCGAAGACACGGACTACGCGATCACCTGCGCCAGGCTCCCGGGAGCGCGCGACGTCGCGTTCGAGTGGGTCGCGCCGAGCGCGGGGACCTGGGCGGCCGACACCGCTGGGTCGTCGTACGACACGGTCCTTGCCGCATACGCCGGCTCATGTCCGCGCCCGACGGCGCAGCTCGCATGCAACGACGACTCCGACGGCTACCAGTCCCGCGTCGAGTTCAGCGCGGCCGCTGCGGGCGACGTGTTCACGCTTGTGGTCACCGGCTTCGACGGGGCCGAGGGCGACTACACGCTGTCGATCCGCGCGGTGGAGTAGGGCACGCCGACCCTCACGGGCACCGATCGTCCCGGACCGCCCCGCTTCCCTCCTCGTCCGGGCAGCCGCAGCGGACACTCGCACCTTCTGTGTAGCCGTCGCGGTCCCACCGGAAGAGCCGCAGTGTGCCGAGCTGGCCGGCGCAGCCGTCGTCTTCGAACGCGCTGACGTCTTGCACGCCCTGCGTCGCGGTCGCGAGCGGCTGAACGCTCTCGAGCTGGGCGACGAGCGTGAGCGCGTGGCGCACGCAGCCGGCGCCGGAGAGGTAGAGCCGCTGGTAGCAGTTGCCGCTGGTGCCGCACCACGCGTCGGCAGAGATGATGACCTCGGACGCTCCGTCGCCGTCGAGATCAGGGACGTCGATCGAGAACGGGACCACCGGAACGGCTGGCCCCAACGCCTCCTCGGGCGGGTGTGCGGCCGCATCTGCCGTCGCGTCCACGAGGCACTCCGCTGGGTGGCGGTCCGCCGCCGCGGCCGCGGCCTCCACAGACGCCCGGGCGTGACAGCAGGCGCCGCTGCCCGCACCCAGTACGATCACTGTCGCGAGTCGGGTGGCGCGAAGCGTCCCTGCCGCCGCGCTCATGCGGCGTCCGCGTGCGACTCCAGGCCAGTCCACCCCTTCGCGCGCATCAGCCCGAACAGCGCGAGGGCGGGGATGCCGCACACCGCGGTCGCGGCGAAGAAGCCCGTCCAGCCGAGCGTCGCGGCCGCTGCGCCGGCCCCCGCGCTCAGCACGGTGCGCGCCAGCGACGAGAGCGACGTCAGGAGCGCGTACTGGGTCGCGGTGAACTCGCGGTCGCACAGAAGGCCGAGATAGGCGACGAAGGCGGCGGTGCCGAAGCCGCCCGTCACGTTCTCGATGGTCGTCACGATCATGAGCGCCCGAGTCACTGGGCCCGTGTGCGCGAGCCAGACGAACGCGAGGTTGGAGAGGAGCATCAGGACGCTGGCCACGAGCAGCGCCCGCATGGTCCCGTGGGCGCGGACGTAGAACCCGCCGAGGAACGCTCCCCCGAGCGTCGCGACGAGCCCGAACGTCTTGGCGATCGCCGCGATCTCGGGCTTCTCGAAGCCGAGCTCGAGCAAGAAGGGCATCTGCAGCGAAGACGCGAGCGCGTCGGCGAGCTTGAACAGGACGACGAAGGTCAGGATCCACGGCCAGCCGGCGCGGCGAGCGAACGCCCGCAGCGGGGCGACTACCGCCGTGAGCACAACGTCCTTGAACGTTTCGGCGGCTCGCGGGGGCGTCTCGGGTGGGCGAGGCGCCGCGAACGCCGAGAACGCCGCGGCGAAGAGAAGGATGCCGGCCATGGCCGCGTAGGTCAGACCCCACGGCGACATGAGCCCCTCGGACGACGCAGCCCCCTCCTGCCAATGCGCGGCCAGCGCGAGCGCGCCGGCCCCCGAGGCGAGCATCGCGATGCGGTACCCGAACACGGAGGCGGCCGCGCCCGCGGCTTGCTGCTCCGGCGAGAGCAGCTCCACGCGGTAGGCGTCGATCGCGATGTCTTGCGTCGCCGAAAAGAACGCCACGGCGAGCGCGGCGGCCGCGGTCAGCAAGATGGCGTCGGTGGGGCGCGCCGCAGCGAGGACCAGCAATGTGGCGGCGAGCGCGAGCTGTGCGGCGACGATCCACGCCAGGCGCCGACCGAGCCCCGCCGCGCGCCGACCCCACGTCAGCCTGTCGACCACCGGCGCCCACAGGAACTTCAGCGAGTACGGCGTCGAGGCCAGCGCGAACAGACCGATGCTCGTGATGTCGACATCGCTCTCGGTGAGTCTTGCGGCCAGCGTGGAGCCGGTCAGGAACAGCGGCAGCCCCGACGCAAAGCCCATCACCGCGACGCTCGCGATGCGTCGGTCGGCGTAGACGGCGAGGGAGCTGGGGGTCGACATGGGGTGGGCTCGTGTGGGTGCTCCACTGTGCGCCACGCCGGTGTGGGGAGTCACGTTTCGTGCGTGCCGTTGGGTAAGGGGGTAAGGGGATCGGACCACCGTGTGAGCCATGCGCGCCCTATCCATCGCCATTCTGACGTCGCTCGTCTGCGCCTGCGCACCTCGTCCGGCGCCGACCGAGGAGGTCGAGCCGGAGGCCTCTGCGGCGGCACCAATCGCGTCCCCGGCGGACACGTGTCCGTCGCGGCTCCGCGCGCCGGAGCTGCTCGCCGGGGTCACGCCAGACGAGCTGACGCTCTCGTACTGGCTCGCCGCGCTCGCCAGCCAGACGTCGCTCGACGACGAGCTGCTGAGCCCGGCCCAGGTCGACTCCGCCAACGCGGCGATGGCGGCCGACGTGGACCACGGCCTCGCTGGCTACGACGTCAGCGTCCCGCCGACGGCGGAAGAGGTCGCCGCCGAGCTCGGGGACCGGCTCGAGTTCATGCGCGCGCAGATCGAGTCGGGCAGCTACGTGCTCGCGAGCGGAGAGCCTGTACCACCGGAGCTCCAAGGCCTGCTCCAGCCCTCTGCGGTCCACGGCGACGGCGAGCTGCGCGTGGTTCTCGACACGACGCAGGTGCACTGCGCGCCGTTCACAGACGGGCTGTTCACGCGGTCTCTCGACCTGCGCATCGATCGCAACCACTGCAGCAGCCTGCGCTCGCAGGAGCCGGTGCGCGTCTTCCCGGTCGCCGGAGACATCTGGCTCGCGAAGGCGCGGTACACCACTGGGTGGATCCGCGCGGACGCGCACCTGTCGCCAATAGTGACCGACCCGCGGATGGTCGCCGCGCTCGTCGGTCCGCGCGGGACCCTCGCGGAGGACGCCTCGCTGGCCGGGGTCGCGTTGACGCCCGGGGCGTCTGTGCCGCTCGACTCGGGCGAGGCGCTCGCGTTCGACGACGCGGGCGGGCGCTGGGCGCCCGTGCCCGCAGCGGTTCGCTCGAACGCGCGACCGATGACGCGGCGCGCGGTCCTCGAGGCGGCGTTTGCCGAGGTCGGTCGGGCCTATGGCTGGGGCGGCGGCGGCGGCGGGGTGGACTGCTCGCGCTTCTTGATGGACCTGTTTTCGCAGTTTGGTCTCGAGCTCCCGCGATTCAGCGCGGTCCAGGCGCACGCGGGCTCGTTCTCGATCGACGTCTCGTCGGCGACCGAGTCCGACAAGCTCCGTGTGCTCGACGCCGCGAACCGCCGCGGCGTGGTGCTGCTGCACTTTCCCGGGCACATCATGCTCTACCTGGGGCGCGACGCCGGCGGGGAGCCGAAGGCGCTCCACTCGTTCGCGGAGTATGTGTCGCCGTGCGCGGAGCCGGAGCCGGGCGGCGACAGCGAGACGCTCTTCGAGGTTGACCGCGTAACGGTGAGCAACCTCGAGCTCGGCCGCGGCTCCTCGCGGCGCTCCTTCATCGAGCGGCTGACCCTCGTGACCGTGCTCGGCGGCACACCAGGGCCGGAGCTCGACGGCGCCGCCGTTTGGCGCGACGCCGCGCCGATGCAAGGCGGAGAGGGCGCGACGTGCGCCGGCGACGAGAACGCGTTCCTGATCGTCTCGCCGCGCGCCCCGAACGCCGAACAACCGCTCCGCGTCATCGTCACGGCCGAGGAGGACCCCGGGCCGGTGGAGATCGCGTTTACCGGGCCAGACGGCGTTCGGCAGGTCCCGCCGATGACGCGACTCCCCGGACCACCGTATGGATTCATCGCGGAGATCGAGGCGCCCGCCGCGGGTCGCTGGGTCGTCGCGATGGGCGACGGGCCGCGCGTGCTGGAGTGCGAGACGGTCGACGTCGCCCGCCGTCGTCCGGCGCCAAGGTCCGGTAGCGGCCCGGTTTGGTCGAACCGCCGGGCGTGGAGCGCGCACTACGAGAATCTGTATGCGACCTGGGTGCAGGCGCTGTTCGGCTACCCGGTCGAGGAAGACCTGACGTGGACGAGCCTCGACCAGCTCACGTCGAACGCTGCCCACAACTTCCTGTACGACTACTACGGGGAGCGCGAAGACGAGCGCCTGCGGCTGGGCCCAGACTGCGCGGATCTTCCATACATGTTGCGCGCCTACTTCGCGTGGAAGATGGGGCTCCCATACGGATTCAGGGGCTGCTCACGCGGTCGCGCGGGGCGTCCACCGAGCTGCTCCAATCTGCAGACGAACCTTATGGACCGGGGTCCAACCGGCGACGTGGACGCGTTCCAGCGCTTCGCGGCGCGAGACGTGGCCAACGGCGTCCACTCGGCGAGCGGCAGAACGGCGCCGGCTGACGACGACACGGACTTCTACCCGGTGGCGCTGACCCGGGAGTCCCTCACGCCGGGAACTGTGTACGCGGACCCCTACGGCCACATGCTGATCATCGCCGGCTGGGTGCCACAGGGGATCGGCGAGTACGGAGTGCTGATGGGCGCGGACGCGCAGCCCGACGGGACCGTGGGCCGCCGCCGATTTTGGCGCGGGTCGTTCCTGTTCACGCCAGAGACCACGGACGTCGGGGCGGGGTTCAAGGCGTACCGACCGCTGGTCGTGCGCGGCGGCGCACCCGAGAGTCTGACGAACGCGGAGCTCGCGCGGTCGAGCGAGTTCGCGCCGTTCTCGATGCAGCAGTACGAGGGCACGCAGGACGACTTCTACGCGGCGGTCGAGGCCGTGATCAACCCGCGGCCGCTCGACCCGCATGAGGTTCTCGCTTCGTTGGTCGACGCGCTCGATGAGTCTGTTTCGCGGCGCGTGAACAGCGTCGACAACGGGGAAGCCTACATGCGGGCCCGCGGTGAGCCGGTCGTCGATATGCCCGACGGATACTCGATCTTCGAGACGGTCGGGGCGTGGGAGGACTTCGCGACGCCGTCGCGCGACATGCGGCTGCTGATCTCGATCGACACGGTGCGACTGTTCCCCGACCGTGTCGCGGCGGCGGGTGCGCAGTATGGCCTCCCCGCCGCGGGGCCCGAGCTCGACGCGACGGTCGCCGACCTCCGCGCGACGCTAGACGCGGAGCTGGCATCGCGCGGCTTCGAGTACACCCGAACGGACGGGAGCGCCTGGCGGCTGACGCTGGCCGAAGTGGTCGAGCGAGCGCTCGCGCTCGAGGTTGCATACAACCCGAACGACTGCCCGGAGCACCGCTGGGGCGCGCCGGAGGGCTCGGACGAGCGCTCGACGTGTCGGCGGCACGCGCCGCAGTCGCAGGTCGCGAAGATGGAGCGCTATCGGGCGTGGTTCGCGGCGAGGGCGCGCCCGCCGCGGTGAGCGACGGCGTCGCGTCGATCTGTGCCGCGCCGTCAGCCCACCGCCTCGGTCGCGCTTGAGCTTTTCGCGGCGCCGCAGAAGACTACCGGGCGTGACGGGCGACGCCGGAGCGCCCGCCCGAAGGTAATGAAGACGTCTGCCGGGCAGCGCCGAGCGCCCGCCCGAAGGTAATGAAGAGGTCTGCCGTGGTGCGTTCGTCTGTCCGTTCTGTCGCCGCCTGGAGCGGTCTGATTTTCGCCGCCGCGCTCTCTGCCGCCTGCCCGTCGTCGGGCGGGCCCGACGGGATCGAGCCGGCGCCCGCGGAGCCCGCTGCGGCCGAGGCGTCTGGAGCGGCGGAGGCGGAGGAGCCCGGGGCTCCGGCGGAGGCGCCTTCCGAACCGGCGGCGGTCGCGGAGGGTTCGCAGCCTCCACCTGCCGGGAATGCTGTCTGCCCGTTCGAGGCTGCGGAGGCTCCCGTCGGTGCCGTGAAGTGCCCCGACGGTTGTGCGATGATCCGCGGCGCGATGGTCGATGAGGGGCGCGGCTGTGCGCTCACCGGTCCCGCCGCCGAAGTGGCGCTGGCGTGTTTGCGACTTCCGCTCGACATCGAAGACGGCGGCCGCTGCTACGTCGACGCCGAGGGGCACCACGTCGTCACGGCGCTCGGCTACCCCGCGCTGGCGACGGCCGCGTGGCGCACGTGCGAGGCCGACTACCCGTTCCGCGCGGTGCCTCCGTGCCCGGACGCTGCTGAGGGCTCCGCAGGGAGCGACGCGGCCGGCGGCGGGGGCGAGGCCGGCCGATGATCGCCGAGGGGGAAGGCGCCACGCCGCTGACCTCGGAGCTCAACGCGTTCGGCGTCTATGTGAAGTCCGAGGCACTCCCAGAGTCCGTGCGCACGCAGCTCGTCGCGGAGATGCGCGCCGCTCCCGCCGCCGAGACTCCGGTCTATCTGCTCGAGGAGAAGCGCTACGTCGTGGCCGAGCAGGTGCGCAGCGTGCGGACCGTCGCGGTGTCGGACGACGTCCGGAGCCGTGTGGACGCATACATCGCGGCGCTGTTGCCCGAGCTCCGAGACTACTTCGGCGAGGACCTCGTCGAGTTCGAGCCCGTGCAGTTTCTGCGCTACACGCCGGGCGACCACTTCGTCGCGCACCGAGACGCCGAGGGATACGAGGACCACCACCGCGCGCGGCGCGTGTCGATCGTGACGTACCTGAACGGCCAGACGGAGCCCGACGCCGCCGACGGTTTTGGAGGCGGCGAGCTGCTGCTGATGGTGTTCGGTGACGACCCGCGCGCGTTCGACCTCGGTGTGCCAGCGGCCCCGATCGCCGGGACTCTGGTCGCGTTCCGGTCCGACCTCGTCCATGAGGTCAAGCCGATCACCCACGGGGAGCGCTACACGCTGGTCACATGGGCACGGGGGCCGGCAGAGGGCCGGAGCTGACGTCTCGGCGCTTCCCCTTCGCGCCGAACCCCGCTAGGTGCCCCGAGTGGCCGCACGCCGCGGCGTCTCTGGTGTTCACGCGATGAAGAAGCTCACCCTGCTCGCCGTGCTGCTGTGGTCCCTTCCCTCGGTCGGGTGCGACGACGGTCCCGTCTTCGTGCTTCCGGCCGCGGACGCGACGTCGGTGGGCGATGGCTCGGGCGAAACCGACGTCGAGCTTCCTGACGGCGATCTCCCCGACGCGGCGACAGACGCGACGGGCGACGACGCCGAGGGCGACGGCGACGTGGCTGCGATCGACGCCGACGATGTGGCGAATACCGATGTCGACGACGACAGCGGGGACCCAGCTGTATCGACCGACCCGGACGTCGACGTCGAGCCCGACGCGGACCGCGACACCGCGGTCGACCCGGACGTGGGTACTGACCCCGACGCTGCCGCTGACCCCGACGTGGCTCGTGACCCCGACGTGGCGGGCGACCCCGACGTCGCGCGCGACACCGAGGTCGGGAGCGACCCCGACGTTGCGGCCGACCCCGACGTGGCGCGCGACACCGAGGTTGGCAGTGACCCAGACGTCGAGGTCGCCAGCGATCCGGACACCGCACGAGATGCGGATGCCGACGCCGACGCGGACGCCGGGGTTTGCACGGGTCTAGGCGAGTTCCTCGGCCAGATCGGCGGCGACGCGCCGGGCGGCGGCACGGCGGTCTACGGGACGCGGCCGTGGGCGACGATCTATCCCAATGGAAACCTATCGGCCGTGCTGGCGGTGGTGCCCGCGGCGGGAGGAACCGAGACGGCCGAGACGGAGACGTCGGTGACGGTGACCCGAGCGCGCGTGATCGCGACGGGCTTCACCTCCGCGTCGAACCAGCAGTTTGTCGTGGCAGACCGCAACGCCGCGCTCCACGTGTACCTTCCGCTAGACGGCACGCTGGCGCCGCCGTTCGACATCCGCGTTGGCCAGGACGTCTCGTTCGTCGCGACGCGCGTCCAGCGGTTCAACGGACGCCCGACGATCCTGCGCGCGACCGGGTTCACACTCCTGTCGGAGAATCAGCCCATCGCCATCGACGACAGCGGGCGCGCGCTGACGTCGGCCGACGTGAACGAGCTGGTCTCGGTGTCGGGCGTGATCGAGTCGTACCTTGGCGACTGCGGTGGTCCGTCGTGCTACGAGCTGCGCTACGGGACGCGGTTGGTGCAGCTTCGGACGCGCAGCACTCTCGCGACCGTCGGCGGTTGTTTGTCGTACGTCGGGCCGGTGTCGACGTACGCCGACGTGGTTCAGCTCGACACGGTGAACTTCGACTGGGTTTGGTTCTGGTAGGGATGTGCCCGGTCGGGGCGCCGTCGCGCGTGCGCCCGACTACGCCCTCACTCACGCCAGCGCAGCCCTCGCAGCGCCGCATCGAGCGCGTCTAGCTCGCTGTCGCACGCGCCGTCGGGACAGGTCAGCACGAACGACGCGATAGACATGTCGGATTCGACGACCGTCAGCACGAGGTCGTCTGTTTGCTCGCCCGTCGCGGTGACGGCGCGACCCCTCGAGCGCAGCGCCGGCTGGTCGCCGAAAGAGACTTGTGTGGTTTGGCCGAAGTCCGGGTGCAGGTCGGCCGCCATGCTGGACTGCAGCGCCCGGATGGCGAGCTCGCCGCGCGCGATGTTGGGGCGCAGTCGCGTGCTCACCGCCGACACCGTGGACCCGTCCGAGGCCGTCAGGATCGAGACACCGCCGGCCGAAGCCGACGCCGTATAGCCAGCGGGTGTATCCATCGCGAAGAGCTGCGCCGCAGACCATGAGCCGCCGGCCGCCGGCCGCAACGAAAGCAGGGCCGCCCGCGCCGTCGACACGTCGCCGCCCGGCGGAACGACGGCGAGCGCGCACGCGCTCCAGGTCCGCCCGATCGCGACGGCCACCACGTGTGTCGTCCCTGCCGGCGCGGCGATCGTCGGAGGGCCGGTGACCGGCGGAGCGGTGTCGATCACCGTGAACGCTGCCGCGTCGACGACGACGGAGCTCGACTGCAGCACGGAGTAGCCCTGCTCGACGAGCGACGAGACGACCGCCGCCGCGACGGACTCCGCGTCGCCCGCCGCCACGGGTGCGTCGGCTCGCTGCCAGAGGAACAGCCCCGTCACGAGCACACCCGAGTCGGCGTCGGCCAGGCCAGCCGGGAGCTCCGTCCACGCGCCCTCGACGTCGAGCTCGAGCGCGAAGCCGGGCAGCCGGTGTGGGCTCGCATGCGCCGGCACCGCGGGCACCTCGGCGATCGCGGCCATCACAAACACACTGAGGGCTCGTCGGAGCAAGGACATCTGTCTCGGGAGGCGGGGCCGATCCATACGCGCATCAACGCCCGTTGTAGCGGGTCGCGTAACGCCGCGACAGGTCGTTGCTCACCATCCCGGCCACGCCGGCGCGGCAGCGGCGTAACCCGGTCGCGCCTCATCCAAGGTTTCGCGGACGAAAGGGCTGCGCCCTCTCGACGCAGCGCGTCGCAGATCCTCAACGCGTCGCGCGCTCCGCACGCTGGCGCCGCAGCGGGGGAACCGCTATGAATGTCGGACCTTGCGCTGGGTTCGCCCTATGTCACTTCGCCGCCTTCTTGTCGCTGCGCTGCTCTCCTCGGGTGCCGTGGCGTGTGGTTCGAACGTTACCTCGGCCGACGACGCCAGCGCGGAAGATGCTGCCGCGGTCGACGCAGACGCGAGTGACGCCGGCGGCGATGTCGAACCACGGCCGGACGCCGATGCCGGCCAGGGGGGCGATCCCGCGGAGGAGATCGACGAGCCCGATGGCGCTGGGGTCGACACGGATGCGGCGGTCGATCCGGGCGCCGACGTCGACGCTGACGCTGGGGACGCGGACGCCGACGGCTCGACCGGAGAAGACCCGGTCGATCCAGACACCGACGCCGCGATCGATGGCGACGCTGGCGGCGACGCAGGGGCCGACCCCGACGTGCAGTTCGATGCCTCCGACGGCACGAGCGATGTCCCGTTCGACGCCGGCGGCCGCACGTCGACGCTGCAGGTGGTCAACCTCGCGCTGGGCTTCACGTCGGTGGACGCTCACCAGCAGGGCGACTCGATCCCATTCGCCGAGGGCCTCCGCTTCGGCGACGGCAGCGGTCACGTCGTCGTCCCGATCAGCTCGCAGCCCGTCGACTTTCGGGACCCGGCGGCTGGCATCTCGATCGCGCTGGGGGTCCCCGCTTTCGGCCACCACATCGACGAGGTCTGGACTGGTGGTGTCTACGGGGCCGACGGGGTGTACGAGGCCATGCTGTTCCGCGAAGACTCGTCGCGGCCGCCCGAGGGGATCCGCTGGCGTGCGGTGAACGGCATCCCCGACACCGATATCGATCTCCTCTTCGTTGGGGAGCGTGGCGCCGATACGTTCTACGAGAACGTTGGCTTCGGCGAGCGAACGCGTGACGCGGCGTTTCCACCGGCAGACTACCGCATCGGTGTCGACCTCGACCACGCCGAGCCGGTCGACTTCGTCTACCAGCTTGGACCGATCCCCCTCGATGGCCAGGTGACGATGTGGGTCGGGCGCGACGCCGACGGCGAGGTTGTGGTCGCGCTGACGTTCAAGTCGGGCGACTACCGGCTGGTGCGGCCGCTCTAGTTCCGGCCGAAGCTCGCGAGGTCTGCGCGCCGCGGTGGCGTGTCGGGTCGAAGTCGCGTCGACTCGCGGCGGCGTCAGCGCGACGCCTCCGTGGGTGCCCCGGCGGCGATCCAGCGCCGGAGCAGCTCCACGTCTTCGTCTGGGAGCGCGCTCCCATCGAGCGGCATGCGTGCCCCTGCGCCTCCGACCTCGAGGTGTCGCCCCTCGACCTTGGCGAGCAGGTAGCTGCGCGTGGGATCGAACGGAACCACCCATCTGAGCTCCGGGGCTTGGACGCTTGGCGCCCCGAGAAATGCGGCCAGCTCCGCGGCCGGTGCGCCGAGCCACGGCGGGTTCGTCCCGTCGAGGTGATGCGAGCCGCAGTGGGGAACGAACACTTCGGCGGCGACTTCGGCGGCGGTCGGCGGCGGCGGATTGGTGACCGGGGGGTCGCCGCGGTCGACGTCTTCGGCGTCGTTCAGAGCGTCGTCGGTAGGATCTTCGCCAGCGTCCGGTGTCGAAGGCACGTCGAGCGCAACGTCCGGGCGACCGCTCGTGTCGTCGGGGATCGCGGGCACCGGGACCTCGATGCACCCAGCGAGCAGCGCGCACAGCGCGACGCTGCGGCGCGGTCGCGCGCCGATCACGGCGTCGTGTCTTCTCTCGGTGCCGAAGTCCCGCATCATGCCTCGAGGCGCGCCTCTCACTCGACTGGTCGCCGCGTCCATGGCGCGGTACGAAAGGCGCGAACCGTAGCCCGGAACGCCAAATGGTAACAGGTCGATCGCGCTCGCCCGTCTCAGCGCCGCAGCGCTGGCCGTCGCAGGCGGCTGCTGTGCTGCTGGCCGCATTGGTGGCCTCCTGCGGTGGCGCGGGGGCGATCTCCACCGGAACCGCCGCGGCGTCGGCAGCCGCGTCTGCAGCGCCGCGGCAGGTCGCTTCTCTGTCGCGAATGCCGTCCGGGGTCGCGGTGGTCGGCGATCGCGTGTTCGTCGCGATGCCGCGCTGGGTCGAGGATGGCGCTGCGACCGTGTTCGAGCTCGTCGACGGCGTCCCCGTGCCGTACCCGTCGGCCGAGCTGAACAGCGGCGACGCGGCTTCGGGCGCGCTCGTCTCGGTGAATGGCCTGCACGCCGACAGCCGCGGGTGGCTGTGGATGCTCGACAACGCGCGCGTGGACCTGCGTCCGGCGGCACCGGGTGCGCCGAAGCTCGTCGTCTGGGACACCGTCGAAGAGCGCGAGGTGTTCAGGTACGCGTTCGACGAGGCGAGCGCCCCGGCGGCCGGCGCGTTCCTGAACGACGTGGTCGTCGACGAGCCGCATGGGTTTGCCTACATCTCCGAGACCGGCATGGGGGGTACGCCATGCATCCTCGCGCTGGAAGTCCCGCGCGGGGTTGCGCGACGTGTGCTGGTGGGCGCGCCGAGCGTCTTGCCGGATCCCGACTACACGCTGACCGTGGACGGCGCGCCGGTGACGGTGACGCGTCCCGACGGGAGCGTGGCTCCCTGGCATGTGGCCGTGAACACGCTCGGCCTCGATCCTGCCGGGGACTGGCTCTACTTCGGGCCGCTGAGCGGAACGACGCTCTACCGAGTACCGACGCTCCTGCTTCGCGACGCGGCCGTGTCAGAAGAGGCGCGCGCCGCCGCCGTCGAAGCGTACGCCGAGAAGCCGGCGTCGGACGGCATGGCGGTGGCGCCGAACGGAGAGCTCTTCGTGACCGACGTCGAGCATGGAGCGGTTGTGCGCGTCCGCGCCGGGGCGCCGCCAGAGGTCGTGGTCGAGGACGAGTCGATGTCGTTCCCTGTCGCGATCGAGGCGGTCGGCGACGGGACGCTGTGGATCACGAGCAGCCAGCTCCACGCGATGCCGATCCTGCACGGAGGCGTCGACGGGCGGACGCCGCCGTACTACGTGTGGCGTGCGGACTTGCTCGGGGCACCGTAGCGAGCCGTTTCTCTACCCAGCGCAGCTCGCGCGGCGAAGCGCTCTTCGCGACGGCCGCTGGCTGCCGCACCGAAGCGCCCACGAGCCGGCGCGCGAACTCTCGACGAACGAGCCCCACCCGTGTCGCAACCGCTCCGCCTGACCCGTCGACTCGGCGACGTCGTCCGCGCCGGCCACCCGTGGGTGTTCTCGGACGCGGTGACGATCCCGAAGGGCGCTCGCACCGGTGACGTGGTCGACCTTGTCGACGTGGATGGGGCGTGGGTCGCGCGCGGAACGATCGACGTCGACACGCCGCTGACCTTCCGCAGCTGGACCACGCGGCGCGACGAGGTCGTCGACGCTGCGCTGGTTTCGGCGCGTGTGGCGGCCGCTCGAGACCTTCGGCGCGACGTACTGCCTCACGATGTGAGCGGCTATCGGCTCGTGCACGGCGAGAACGACTACGTCCCCGGGTTGCACTGCGACGTCTTCGCCGGCGTGGCGTCGATCCGCAGCGACGGTCCGCTCGGGGCTGCGTGGGAGCAGCGCTACGTGGCGGCCGTTCGCGAGGCGATTCGACCGCGTGCGGTCGTCGCGCGTAACCGGGCGATCGACGACGGCGCTGCGCGGCTCGTCCATGGGACCCTCCCCGACGAGCTGGTGTTCCGCGAGGGCGGCCGCCGCTTTGAGGTCGACGTGCTCGAAGGGCAGAAGACGGGCTTCTTCGTAGACCAGCGCGAGAACCGCGACCGGGTGGCGAGCATCTCGCGCGGCAAGTCTGTGTTGAACGCGTTTGCATACACCGGCGGGTTCTCGGTGGCCGCCGCGCTCGCCGGCGCGAGAGGCGTGACGACGCTCGACATCTCGCGGCCCGCCGTCGATGCCGCCGTGCGGAACTTTGCGCTGAACGGCCTGGCGGCCGACACACACGAGCTCGTCGTCGCCGACGCGTTCGACTACCTCTCGGCGCTCGTCGACCGGGGCGAGCGCCGCTTCGACGTCATCGTTCTGGACCCGCCCTCGTTTGCTCCGCGTCGCAGCGCGATCGCGAAGGGCACGGCGGCATATCGCGCGCTCAACGAGATGGCGATCCGCGCGCTCCCGGTTGGCGGCTGGCTCGCGACCGCGAGCTGCTCGAGTCACATCCGCGGCGACGCGTTTGTTGCGATCGTTGCAGAGGCGGCCCAGCGCGCGGGGCGTCAGCTCGCCGTCGCGGGCGTCTGGGGAGCCGGCCCCGACCACCCACGTCGGCTCGGCTTCGCTGACGGAGACTACCTCGACTTCGTCTTGGCACGGGTGCAGGCATGAGCGACGCAGGAGCGAGCGACAAGAGCGCGAACCGGGGGCGTCCAAACGTTCGCGTCGGCGCGACGTTGGAGGTCTCTATCGACGCGTTGGCCCGGTCCGGCGCGGGGGTGGGTTTCGTGTCGATCGAGGGCGTCGAGGCGCGCTTCGAGGTCGCGGGTGCGCTCGCGGGGGAGCGAGTCTCCGCGCGTGTCGAGGCCGTGAGCCGCCACCGCGCGGAGCTGTTTGGCAGCGTGGCGTCTGTGGTCGAGCCCAGCGCCGCGCGGCGCCGCGCTCCATGCCACCACGCGGCGCCAACGCGGGGGGAGTGCGGAGGATGCCCGCTGATGCACCTGTCCGACGACGCGCAGCGGGAGGCCAAACAGGAGTGGGTCCGCGCGTCGCTGGCACCCCTCGGCTTCGGTGACATCGCCGTTGAGTCGGCACCCGCCGCGCTCGGCTACCGCAACCGATCGAACTACCTCGCATTCGCCGGCGCAAACGGTGCGGTGAGGCTGGGTTCGCGCGCGGCGCGGACGGGCGAGCCTGCGCGGATGGACGGCTGCCTCGCGGTCCACCCGGCGATCGAGCGCGTCGCGGCCGCGGTCGCCGCCGAGTCCGCCGCGCTACGGGTGCCCGTTCACCCGGCGCCCGGGGGGCTTCGCTACGTCTCGGCGCGCGTCGGCGACGACGCCAGGGTCCTGGTCGAGCTGATCTTCTCGGGCGAGCCACTCGACGAGCGGCCCACCGAGCTCGCCGCGCGGCTCGGGGCGCTCGGCGACGTGGCCGGTGTGATCTGGACGTCGAATCCCGACACTGGGAACGCGATCCACAGCGCGCAGTCCGAGCGGCGCGGTGCGATTGGCGCCGATTCCGTCGGTCTAACGCTAGGTGGCGTTCGTGTCGAGCTCGGGCCGGACGCGTTCGCGCAGCTCAACACCGCGGTTGCCGATCGGATGGCGCACCGCGCGGCTGTACTGGCGGCGACGGCGGCGACGGCGGCGACGGCGGCGAAGTCTGCGTGCGCCGAGCCGCCGTCGGGTGCGCCAGCGGGCCCCGTCGTATGGGATCTCTACTGCGGCGTCGGGACGCTGGGGCTCGCCGCGGCACGAGAGCTCGGCGGGGCGGTGCGACTGTGGGGCGTCGAGGTGTCGGCGAGTGCGACTGGCGCGGCAGCGCGGGCGGCCGCCGACGCGGACGTCGACGCAGAGTTCGTGACCGGCGACCTGTCCAGCTTCGCGCCACCGGAGTCCGCACGGCACGGCGCACCAACGGTCGTCGTGGCGAACCCTCCGCGCCGTGGGCTCGACGCGCCGGTGCGTGCGTGGCTCGCCGCGGATCGGGCGCCGCTCGTGATGATGAGCTGCAGCCCGGAGTCGTTCGCACGCGACGTCGCGGCGCTCGTCGCTGCCGGGCGACGCGTCGCCCACGTCGAAGCCCACGACATGCTCCCGCAGACAACCCACGTGGAACTGCTGGCGCTGATCGAGTAGTTCGAGCCGACGGGCGCCGCCGGCCGCTCCCACCCGCCAGACCGCAGGTCGAAGTCCGATGCACGAGCCCCGCCGCCGCACAGTCTCGAAGCGCAGCCCCGTCGATGGGGCGCTGCTGTGCGAGGTGCCCGTGGCGAGTCCAGACGACGTCGCGGCCGCGGTGGCCCGCGCGCGCGGCGCGGCCGATGCGTGGGCAGCGCTCGGCGTCGCGGGCCGCCTACGCGCGCTGGCGCCCCTTCGGGATCGGATCGCGGCGACCCGGGAGGCGTTGGCCGAGACGATCAGCCGCGACACGGGAAAGCCAAAGTTCGACTCGCTGCTGACCGAGGTGTCGGCGGTGCCGCTGTTCCTGGACTACTACACGCGCGTCGCGCCGAAGGTGCTCGGCGTTCACCGGACTCGAACGCCGCTGATGTTCCTGCCGCACGCGAGCCACGTGCAGCGCTTCCCGATGGGGGTGATCGCGGTGATCTCGCCGTGGAACTTCCCGTTCCGGCTGTCGGTGGTGCCGATGCTGACGGCGCTGATCGCCGGCAACACGGTGGTGCTGAAGCCGTCGGAGGTCACGCCGCTCGTCGGCGAGGCGATCCGCGAGATGTTTGCGGCGGTCGGCCTTCCCGAGGGCGTGGTCGAGGTCGTTCAGGGCGACGGAGAGACGGGCGCCGCGTTGTGCCGTGCCGACGTCGACAAGATCTTCTTCACCGGGTCCGTGGCGACCGGGAAGAAGGTGATGGCGGTGGCGGCCGAGAAGCCCATTCCGGTGGAGCTCGAGCTCGGCGGCAAGGACGCGATGATCGTCTGCGCTGACGCGGACCTGCAGCGCGCGGCAAATGCGGCCGCGTGGGGTGGTCTCGTAAACGCCGGGCAGATGTGCACATCGGTCGAGCGCGTGCTCGTCGTCGACTCGGTCCACGACGACTTCGTGAGGCTGCTTGGGGAGCGGGTCGCCGCCCTGCGTGTTGGCGGACCGCACGTTGACGCAGACATGGGCCCACTGACGTTCGAGCGCCAGCTCGCGACGGTCGAGCGGCACGTCGCAGATGCAGTCGAGCGCGGCGCGCGGGTCGTGTGCGGCGGCCGCCGAATCGACGAGCTCGGGGAGCAGTTCTACGCGCCGACCGTCCTCGTCGACGTGACCCCCGAGATGGAGATCTACCGCGAAGAGACGTTTGGTCCCGTGCTGCCTGTCGTCCGCGTGCGAGACGAAGAGGAGGCGGTGCGCCTGGCGAACGACCACCAATACGGGCTCACCGGCTCTGTGTGGACTCGGGACCGCGCGCGCGGGCTGCGGCTCGCGTCACGGGTCGCGGCTGGACAGGTGTGCGTGAACGACGTCGTCATCTCGGTCGGCAACTTCGCGCTGCCGTTTGGCGGCATCAAGGGGAGCGGGTTTGGGCGCTACCACGGCGTCGACGGGCTGCTCGCGTTCTCGCACACGAAGGCGATCATGTCGGCGCGGTGGGCCCCGCCGACGGAGCCCTTCTGGTTCCCGTACCGCGGCAAGTACTCAGAGCTGGGCCGGCTCGTTGACTCGCTGCTCGCTCGAAATCTCGTCGGGGCGCTCGCCTCGAAGCTGCGCCTGCGCCCGTCGGATGAGGAGACGTGACTCGACCTGCTGTCGTCGTTGGAATCGCCGGAGGCACCGGCAGCGGAAAGACGACCGCGGCGTGGGAGATCGCGCGCGCACTTCCGGCAGGGCGGTGCGTGGTCATCGACCACGACGCATACTACCGCGACCTGGTGGGCGTCCCGTTCGACGAGCGCGCCGCGACCAACTTCGACCACCCCTCGGCGCTCGAGAACGAGCTGTTGTGCGCGCACTTGCGCGAGCTTCGTGAGGGGCGGGCGGTCCAGAAGCCGGTCTACGACTTCTCACAGCACCTCCGGAGCAAGGCTACGGAGCGGATCGACCCGGCGCCCGTCGTCATCGTGGAGGGCATCCTCGTGCTGGCCGACCCCGCGCTGCGCGAGCTCTTCGACGTGAAGATCTTCGTCGACACCGACGCCGACGTCCGCGTCTTTCGGCGGATCCGGCGCGACATGGCCGAGCGGGGGCGGTCGTTCGAGGACGTCCGCGACCAGTACTACGCGACGGTGCGGCCGATGCACCTCGAGTTCGTCGAGCCGAGCCGGCAGTTTGCCGATCTGATCGTCCCCGAGGGCGGCCGCAACCGCGTTGCGACGGGGCTCGTAATCCGCGCGCTGCTCCAGCTCACGGACGTCGCGCTGTCGGATCGTGGCTGACGGGCGGCTCATCGACCGGTGCGGGCGGCCGATCCGGTCGCTCCGCGTGTCGGTGACCGATCGGTGCAACCTGCGCTGCCGCTATTGCATGCCCGCCGAGGGCGTGCCGCTGGCGCCCAAGTCGTCGCTCCTCGACTTCGAGGGCATCACGCGCGCCGTCCGCGTCGCGGCGTCGCTTGGCGTAACGCGGATCCGTGTGACAGGTGGGGAGCCGCTGTTGCGCCGCGACCTCCCCGAGCTGCTCGCGATGCTCGCGCGAGAGCCGGGCGTGACCGACCTGTCGCTGACGACGAACGCAGTCTTGCTCGAGCGCCACGTCGAGGCGCTGCGCGACTCCGGCGTCCGCAGGCTGAACGTGAGCCTCGACTCGCTTCGGCCCGACCGGTTCGAGCAGATGACCCGTATGGCCGCCCTCGAGGACGCGTGGCGAGGCATCCGCGCCGCGAGCGCGGCCGGCTTCGACCCGATCAAGATCAACTCGGTCGTCCTCGCAGGCTTCAACGACGACGAGCTGGACGAGTGGGTCGAGCTGACGCGCGAGGCCAACGTGGTCGTGCGGTTCCTCGAGCTGATGCCGATCGGTGAGGGGGCCGAAGCCCGTCGCCTCGGTGGCTATTGCGACCTGACGCAGCGACGCGAGGAGCTCGTGAAGCGGTTCGCGCTCGAGGCGGTGCCCGGGCCAGGCGGGAACGGCCCGGCGGTGTATCTGCGCGCACCCGGCGCCGCCGGCCTGATCGGCTTCATCACCCCGCTGTCGAACCCATACTGCGACCGCTGCACCCGCTTTCGGCTGACGTCGACCGGAGGCGTCCGCCCGTGCCTTGCGCAGGACCTCGAGATCTCGATCGCCGACGCCGTCCGCGCGGGTGACGACGCGGCCATCGCGGCCGGTTTCCGGGAGGCCGCGGCGCTCAAGGCCGACGGACACGCGTGGCGCGCCGGGGGCGTCACCGAGACGAGCATGTCGACGCTCGGTGGCTAGCGTGGTCGTCACCGTCGAGTACTACGGAGTGCTGCGCGCGCTCGCGGGGCTACGTAAGGAGCGGCTCGAGCTGCCGGGTCCGACCCCGACCGTCGCCGAGCTGCTCGCAGCGATCGGGGGCCTTCGCCCGCAGCTGGCGGCCGCGCTCGAGAGGACGGCCGTCGCGCTCGACGAGCAGGTCGCGGCCCGCTCGGAACCGGTCTACGATGGCGCGACCGTTGCGCTGCTGCCGCCGGTGAGTGGCGGATGACCTTGGCGCTCGACCCACGACCGTGTGCAAGCGCGCGATGACCACACCGCAGAACAGTCGCTGGATCACCGAAGAGCCGCTGCAGCTGCAAGGGCTGCTCGACGAGACGGAGACGCCCGCCGCCGGCGCCGTGGTCGCGTTTGGTGGCACTGTCCGCGTGACGAACGACGGGCGCGAGGTGTCGGGGATGTCGTACGACGCACATCGCTCGATGGCGGCGGCGACGCTGCGCCAGCTCGAGGCGGAGGCGCTCGCGCGCTTCGCGATCACGGGGTGCCGCGCCGTTCACCGCGTCGGCGAGCTCGCGTTGGGTGACGTCAGCGTGTGGGTCGTCGTGCGAGCCGCCCACCGCGGCCCGGCGTTCGAGGCCGCCTCGTGGCTGATCGACACGCTCAAGGAGCGGGCTGAGATCTGGAAGGAGGAGCATTACGTCGAAGGCGACAGCAAGCACCTCGACGGCACTCCGATTCAAACAAAGAAGGACGAATGAAGAACATCACACACAAATACGAGACCGAGCGCACCGCGACGGCGAGCGCGTTCGTCTCGATGCCACCCGAGCTGCGCGAGCGGGTGCGGCGGCGCGACACCGAGAAGGGCGACGCGCTCGAGATCGCGCGCGTCGCCGCTGTGATGGGGGCGAAGAAGACGTGGGAGATCATCCCGTTCTGCCACCCGCTGCTCATCACGCGCGTCGACGTCGACTACGACTTCGTCGATGCGGGAATCCGCGTGGACGTCACCGCGTCGGCGGTAGCGACGACGGGGGTCGAGATGGAGGCGATGACGGCCGCCGCCTGCTGCGCCCTCACTCTCTACGACATGCTGAAGCCATACGACGCAGCCGTCGAGATCACATACACACGGCTCGAGTCGAAGCGGGGTGGAAAGTCGGATCTCGGTCCGCGACAGCTCGACCCACCGCTGCGCGCCGCGGTCCTGTGCGTCTCGCAGGCGGTGCTCGACGGCAAGAAGGACGACGCAGCCGGCGACGCGGTCCGCGAGCAGCTCGAGCGCGTGGGTGCCGAGCTGGTCGTCGACGAGGTCCTCGGCGCGGACCCGGCGGCGTTGAGCGAGCAGCTCATTCGCCTCGTCGAAGGGAGCGTGGAGCTCATCGTCACCGTCGGCGGGACCGGCGTCGGGACGGACGACTTCGTGGTCGACGTCGTTCGGCCGCTCCTCGACAAGGAGCTCCCCGGGGTCGCCGAGGCGGCGCGCAGCTACGGTCTGCGCCGCACTCCGCGCGCGATGCTCTCGCGGTCGATCGCCGGCATCGCCGGACGGACGCTGATCTACACGGCGCCCGGCAGCACGAGTGGGGCGCGGGACTCGCTGACCGCGATCATCGCGGAGCTGACGCACGCCGTCGATGTCGTCCGCAAGCAGCAGCGCGGGGGTGGGGCGTGAGCCTGCTGAGCGTCGACGCGGCGCTCGCCGAATATGCGGCGAAGCTGCCTCGGCTCGGCGCAGAGCGCGTGCCCGTCGCGGGCGCCGTCGGTCGTGTGCTGAGCGCGGACGGGGTGGCCGCGACGGACCTGCCGCCCTTCGATCAGAGCGCGATGGACGGCTATGCGGTGCTGGCCGCCGACCTCGCCGGCGCGGCGCCACACCGCAGCGTGGCGCTCGAAGTTGGCCTCGAGGTCGCCGCGCGGGCGTGGGCCGAGCACCCGACGCTCCTGCAAGGACGCTGCGCGAGGATCTTCACCGGAGCGATCGTCCCTGAAGGGGCCGACGCGGTCGTCGCGCAGGAAGACGTGACGAGGGCACAAGACCTCGCGGAGTTCGCGGCGCCGGTCGCGCGCGGCCACCACGTGCGTCCGCGCGGATCGGAGCTTCGCGAAGGTGCGGTCGTCGCGAGGGCAGGGCAGCGCATCACGCCGGGGCTGGTCGGGGCGCTGGCGGCAGCAGGGAGCGCGCATGTCGATGTCGTGCGGCGGCCGCGGGTCGCGCTGATCGTCACGGGCGACGAGGTCGTCGCGCCCGGCCAGCCGCTGGCGCTCGGCCAGGTGTACGACTGCAACGCGCCGATGGCGGCGGCATGGCTCGCCGGCCGCGGTGCTGACGTTCGGCTGTTGAGTTCGCGCGACACCCTCGAGGGGACCGCGGCGATGGTCGCCGGCGCGCTCGACGACGCCGACCTCGTCGTCACCACCGGAGGAGTCTCGGTCGGCGAGAAGGACCTGGTCATCGCGGCGGCGCACCGCTGCGGCGTCGAGGACCACTTCTGGCGTGTGGCCCAGAAGCCGGGCAAGCCGCTGTACTTCGGCAGCCGTGGTGGGGTCGGAGTGATCGGGTTGCCGGGAAACCCTGCCGCCGTCTTCGTCGGGCTCGTGGCCCACGTCGACGCAGCACTTCGTGCGTTGGAGGGTCGCGCAGAGGCGACGCGCTGGCGCTCGGGTCGGCTCGCAAACAGCGTGCGCCGCGGAGCAGGGCGTGACGAGTGGGTGCGCTGCGCGGTCGACTACGCCGACGCGGGCGTGGCGCTGCGCCCCCTCACGGGGCAGGCCTCACACATGCTGTCGAACCTCGGGGAGTGCGATGGGCTGGCGCTGGTGCGTAGTGGCGACGGTGTGGTCGAGGCCGGGGCGGTGATGCCTTGGCTCCCGGTGGCGGCGACAGGATGAGGGGCGCGGGGCGCGCCGCGCCTCTCCGGGTCGATGCGCCGACGAGCGCTCCGCGTCCGGCGCGCTAGTCGGCCCAGTCGGGGTACTCGGCGATCGCCATCCGGGCGTCGGCGAGGGGGACGACGACGACGTGGCTGTCGCGGTTCAGCGCGTTCATCCAGCGCTGCGTGTTTGCGAGCTGCATCCGGTTGCGGTCGAGGAACCAGGTCGACCAAGCCGGACGCGGGCGCAGGTCGGTGACCTGCTCCTGGCGCCACACCGCGTCTCCGACGATGAGGAGGGTGAGCCCGGAGTCGAGCCGGACGAGCATGCCGATCTCGTCGGCCGACGAGCCACGAAGGCCGAGCATGACGACGGACTCGTCGCCGTAGACGTCGAGCGAGTAGGGGGCGCCGTAGCGTCCGCGGCCCCACCGTACGCGTCGAAGCCGAGGCCGAACGGGATCGAGCAGGGCGGGGTCGATGCCGAGGCGGTACGGCCACGGCCCGTCGGTGGCGTACCAGCCGTCGCTGCGCCCCACCTCGATGGGGAGGTCGGTCAGTGCCGGGTCGGAGAGCCCGCCAAGGTGCTGCCAGCGCGGGGTCGGGAGGACGACCCGCGACACGGGAGACGCCGCGAGGGCGTCATGAAGCGTCGGCCCGTCGGTCGGGGCGGGTATGGGCAGAAGCCGAACGACGGGCGCGGCCGGGAGCACGTCGGGCGACGCTCCGGTCCCGAACAGGATCGTGCCTCGGGGGTGCGCGATGAGTGCGGCGCGGTAGGCCACGCGGCATCGACCGAAGCCGCTGCCTTGGGCGAGCAGCGTGCAGGGGAGCTCGCCGAGCGCGGTGGTGATGAACGAGACACGGACGCCGGCCGGCGCGGCGAGCGGGGCGATGCGCGTCGCCGCGGTGGGGCCGGACGCTTCTGGCGGCGAGAAGCGGTATGGGACGAGCGAGGTGGCGAGGAGTACGGCCATCGCGAGCATCGCGCCGCCGACGACGCCAGAGGCTAGGTGCAGCCACCACCGTCCCGAAGGTAATGGAGTCTCGCTCACGGTTCCGCGCGGAGGGTCATGACCGCGTTGGCGACGCCGATCGCGACGAGCGCGGTGAGCGCGGCGACGGCGGCGAGCTGGACGCGCCGTCGCGCCGCGCGAAACCGCTCCAGCGCTGGGTCGTCGAACAGCGTCTCGGGGGCATGAGCGAGCAGGCGGCGCCCGTCGCGCGTGAAGAGCAGGTAGACGTCGACGTCTGGCTTCACGGCGGCCGCAGCCTCGAGCACTCGGTGCTCGGCGACGAGCGCTAAACCGCCGAAAGCGAGCAGCCACGCCAGGACCTGGAGGCCGATTCGGGCGGTCGGTGGATGGATCGCCAGCGCAAAGAGGACTCCGCCGGCGATGACGAGCACCGCCGCGTTGGCGCGCTCGATGGCGGCCAAGACCTTTGCGTTGTGCTCGGACATCTCGACGGCGACGGGTCTAGAGGAGCGACTCCTCTAGCCTAGCCCACTCGGTCGACGACGGGTACCGCATACGCCCCTCGCCAACCCAGAACCGCGCCTCGTGGACGCGCTCGGCGAGCGTGAGCGACTCGACGAGGAGAGCGACGATGGCGGCGCCCTGGTCCGAATAGAGCTCGCAGAGCTGGACGAGGCGGTCGAGCTCGCCCGACGTCGCGGCTGGCCGCGCGGTCTCCCGGGCGAGCGCCGTGAGGAGCGCGAGCGCGTCGGGGTCGCGAGCCCCGTGCTCGAGGCGGCGCGCGAGCCACCCTCGAGTGTCGGGCTGCGTGCGCGCGAGCGCAGCGCCAACCCAGCGCCACCCGCCCCCACCAGCGCCCGATCGCGAGGCCGTCGCGGCAACGTCGACCACCCGCCCGAAGGTAGTTTCGTCGAGGGCGGCGTGCCCTGCTCCGGCCCTGAGCGCCTCGTCGAGCTGCGCGAGGTTCACGTCGGGCAGACCCGCTTCGGGTGCGAACGACCGGCGTGCGCGGTCGACCCGCCCGAGGGTCCCGTAGACCTCGTCGGCGAGCTCGACGCCGACGCGAAAGTCGAAGCGCACGCCCTCCGCCGCGCGGTCGGCGGCGGCGGTCAATAGCGCGCCGAGCTGTGCAGTGAGCGAGGAGGGGAACTCGAGGCCGACGGCGTGCGCGCGATAGCTGGCGATGGCGACCGCCCGAAGGTGCGCGAGCTCGGCCGACAGCGCGTCGGCGTCGACGGCGCCGAGCGCGAGCTGCCGCGCGCCGCCGGCTCGCTCGAACGGGCTGGTGTCGAGTAGGTGCGCCGCGGCGTCGTCGCCGACCCAGTCGGTGAGCTGCGTCGCGAGCGCGCGCAGCTCGGATCGGGAGAGGGTGTCGAGGCGTCGTTCGAGGGCGCGTCGGTTCATCGTGCGGCGGCGTGAGCTGACGAGGGATGCGGATCGGGGCGGCGCGCGAGGCGGTGGCCATCATCCCCGCCGCGGCGGTCCGGGTCCAATCTCTGGCGGAGAACGCCGCCCGCTTGCGTTTTTCGGCTGAATGAGCATTCATTCACGCGCCTGGACACCCCCGGACATCGAAGGAGCATCGCGATGAGCCACCTGATCTTCGACAAGCGCGACTGGAAGTTCCTGATGCGCGAGCACCTGCACCTCGAGCGGCTCGCGTCGTTTCCGGGGCTCGCCGACTACGACATCGAGACGATGGAGGCCGTGTTCGACGAGGGCGTGAAGTTCGCCGTCGAGCGCGTCGCTTCGGTCAACGAGGCGAGCGACCGCGAGGGCGCGCAGCTCATCGCCGGCGAGATGAAGACGCCGACCGGGTTTCCGGAGCTGTGGGCAGAGACGCGCGCGGGCGGCTGGACGGCGGCGCCCCACACGCCGGAGTTCGGCGGTCAGGGTCTGCCGTACTCGGTCGTGAACGCGGTCTACGAAGCGTTCAACGGCGGGTGCCAAGCGTTCACGATGTTCTTCCAGCTCACGAGCGGAGCCGGCCACCTGATCGAGAGCTTCGGTACCGACGCGCTCAAGGCCAGCTTCGTCGAGCGGATGTACAGCGGCGAGTTCGGTGGCACGATGTGCCTGACCGAGCCGCAGGCCGGTTCGGCCGTCGGCGACGCGCGGACCTCAGCCACTCCCCTCGACGACGACACGTACGCGATCGAGGGCAACAAGATCTTCATCTCGGGTGGCGACGCCGAGTTCTACGCAAACGTCGTGCACTTGGTGCTCGCGCGCGTGAAGGGCGACCCGGAGGGCACGCGTGGGCTCTCGCTGTTCGCGGTTCCGAAGCACAAGATGAACGCCGATGGGTCGATCGGGGCGTACAACAACGTCCAGGTCACGGGCATCGAGCACAAGATGGGGATCAACGGCTCGCCAACCTGCGCGATCTCGTTCGGCGCCGACGGCCAGACGGTCGGCTACCTCGTCGGCGTCCGCGGCAACGGTATGGCGCAGATGTTCCAGATGATGAACGAGGCGCGCATCGCGTGCGGACTGCAGGGCGTCGCGCTCGCGAACGCCGCGTACCAGCAGGCGCTGGCGTACGCGAAGGACCGCAAGCAGGGGCCGCCGATCGAGGACTTCGCCGCGCCGAGCGTCGCGATCATCCGCCATCCCGACGTGCGTCGGAACCTGATGTTCATGAAGGCGTACGCCGAGGGGACGCGCGCGCTCGCCGCGAAGGCGGCGTACCACGTCGACGTCGTCGTGCACGGCGCCGATGCAGCGGAGCGCGAGCGTAGCCAGGACGCGCTCGACCTGATGGTCCCGGTGGTCAAGGCGTACAGCACCGACAAGGCGTTCCGCGTCTGTGAGCTCGCCGTTCAGGTCTTCGGTGGGTACGGCTACTGCCGTGAGTACCCGGTCGAGCAGTACCTGCGCGACGTGAAGATCGCGTCGATCTACGAGGGCACCAACGGCATTCAGGCGATGGACCTGCTCGGCCGCAAGATGCGTCAGAAGGGCGGGGCGCTGTTCATGGGCTATGTCCAGGAGCTCGCCGGCTTCCTCGAGCGGCTGTCTTCGATCGAGGGTCTCGCTCCGGTCCACAAGGCGCTCGCGAAGGCGCAGGGCTCGCTCGGCGAGGTCGCCTTCTGGCTGTCGTCGACGGCGGCGAAGGATCGCGCGCTGGCGATGCTGCAGGCGACCCCGTTCCTCGAGCTGCTCGGGGATGTCATGGTCGGCCAGCTCCTTGCCGAGCAGGCAGAGATCGCGACCGCGGCCCTTCAGGCGCGGTGCGGCACCGCGCGGCCGACGTTGGAGCAGCAGGAGGCCGACGCCGAGGTCGCGTTCTACGCCGGAAAGATCGCCGCGGCCCTCTTCTTTGCGAACGAAGTGCTGATCGCGGCGCCGAGCAAGGCGAAGGCGATGACATCGGGCGAGACGGCGGCGCTGAACTACGCGTTCTGAGCGGCGCGAGGCCGCCCCGACGGTCCGAGAGACCGATTCGGGGCGGCGTGCGTTGACACTGAGGCCACTGGGCGGTGTGGGTCAGTTGACCACGCCGCCGGGAGTCAATACCGTCTCGTCGACCACCCGTGAGGAGCTCGTCATGTCGCAGCCCCGGAAGACACAAGCGCTCTCCCTCCTCGAGGGCATCCTCGACGAGACGGCCTCCGAGGCCGAGGCCGCTCGGAAGAAGCTGGACGAGGAGCTCGCGGCGAAAGAGGCCGCTGCGCGCGCCGAGGCCGAGGCTGCGGAGCTCGCGCGGCGCGAGGAGATCGCGCGCCGGCTCGCAGAGGAGGAGGCTCGGCGCTCGGCAGCCGCGGAGCGCCGTACGGCGACTCTCGAGGCGCTCCGCATCGAGGATCTGAAGGCCAAGGGGTTGTGGAAGGAGCCCGAGCCGGCGCCCGCACCGGTCGCTGCTGCGGCGCCCGTCACCACAGGCCCGGCGCAGGACACGCGCGCGGCGGTGGCCGTTCAGCAGAAGAGCGCGCTCGGTCGAAATCTCGCCGCCGCAGCAGCGGTGCTCGTCATTGGCGGGGGCGCGGCCGGCGCTTGGTACGTCCAGCAGCAGTCGCTCGTCGATACGGTCCAGACGTTCTCGGCTGCCGCGCCGAGCACCGTGGACACGCAGCGCAACCTGGTAGCGACGCTCACGTTTCAGGCGATCCCGGACCCGATCGTGCGGGCTCCTGAGGCGGCGTCGGGTCCGGCGAGCGCGTCCGGCACCCCCGCGCGGCGGCGTCCCCCGCGGACCGGCGGCGCGGCGACGACGGCGCCGACCAGCGGTCCTCGGCCGAGCCTCACGCTGGGCGGCTCGCTGGGCGGGCACTAGCGGCGAGCTTCAGGACTCGAGGGTCACGCCGAAGGCGAGCTTCAGGACTCGAGGGTCGTGTCGAAGGCGACCTCGCTCTCGGTGCCGTCGGCGGCGGTGATGCGGACGGTGAGGGTCCAAGTGCCGGGCATGAACAGCGTGACGGAGTCGGCGGCGTAGACGCCGTCGCCCTGCCGTACCATCGGCATCTGCGCTGGGTTCGTGCCGTGTCCGTGGGCGGCCATCCAGCCGCCGACGGTGACGGTGAGGTCGTCGACCGCGGCGCCTTCGTCGGACGCGAGCCGAATAGACAGGGCGTTGGGGCCGACCTGCAGCGGGTTGGGCGTCGTCTCGACGACCGTGACGGCGAAGCGGTGGTCCGTGGTGTCGACGGCCACGCCCAGCTCGAGTGCGGCGGGGTCCGCGGCGGAGTCGGAGGCGTCGTTGCCGCACGCAGTGACGAGGCCGAAGGCAAGAGTGACGGCGGCGATTGTGCGCCGGAGCGTGGGGGCGGGTTCGGTCATGAGCTGCTTCGCAGACGCGGTCGGGTCGAAGGGAGGGTAGGGGTGTGGCTGCGCGGGGTCAACGGATCCGGGTGCGATCCGTGGCCGCCGAAACGGGCGTAAGTGACTGAAAAGGGGACTGATTTGCGGTCCGAAACAAGTCCTTGTCAGTCTGGGGGGGCGAAAGTATAGTCCGGCCGCCCGCGCAGGCCGGTCGAGCCGCGCGTCCTCTGAGTCCGCGGCCCGAATGACTCCGGAAGCAGTGTTCTTCGTCCTGTTCGCGCTAGGCGCGGTCGGCGGCAGCGCCGGGGTGCTGCTGAGCCGGCAGCCGATCAACAGCGCGATCTCGCTGGTGGTCTCGTTCTTCTTCCTGGCCGGCCTGTACGTTCTGCTGAGCGCGCACTTCCTCGCGGTGCTGCAGATCCTGGTCTACGCGGGCGCCATCATGGTGCTCTTCGTGTTCGTGCTGATGCTGCTCAACCTTCGGTCGGGCGAGCTGGGCCGAGGCAAGCTGACGGTGACGCGGCTGCTGGGGGTGGGGTTCGCGGGCGCCAGTTGCTACGTGCTGGCGTCGTCGATGCTCGGCTCGTCAGTGGCTGGGACGCGGCTGTGGGGTGGATCGGTTCCGGCTCAGTTCGGCACGGTTCGACCGCTCGGGCTTCGCCTGATGACGGAGTACGTGCTCCCGTTCGAGATGGCGTCGGTGCTGCTCCTGGTCGGCATCGTTGGCGCGGTCGTGGTCGCGAAGCGGCGACTGTGAGGCTGAGATGATGACGATCCCTGTGGGCTGGTATCTGGCGCTGTCGGCGGTGCTGTTCACGATCGGCGCCGTCGGCGTGCTGGTCCGCCGCAACGCGATCGTGCTGTTCATGTGCGTGGAGATCATGCTGAACGCCGCGAACCTGGCGTTCGTCGCGTTCAGCCGCGCGCACAACGACACGGGCGGCCACCTCTTCGCGTTCATGGTCATCGCGGTCGCGGCGGCGGAGGCCGGCATCGGTCTCGCGATCATCGTGAACGTGTTCCGGCACAACCGCGGCCTCGAGGTCGACGGCCTGAACCTGATGCGGCACTGAGATGGAGACGACGAACTTCGCGCTCCTCGGCCTGATCCCGCTGCTGCCGGCGCTGGGCGCGCTGATCAACGGCGTGCTTGGGCGCAGCCTTCCGCGCCCGCTGGTCGCGCTCAACGCGGTCGGCTCAATGGCGACCTCGTTCCTGCTGGCGCTGCTCAGCGTCGGCTTCATGGTGTGGCATGGGACACCCGGGGGGCACGGGACGGTGTTCCCGGAGCTCAGCTACCAGGCGTTCACGTGGTTCGCGGCCGGTCCGCTCCACGTCGACTTCGGGTTCGCGCTAGACCCGCTGTCGTCGGTCATGATCCTGATCATCACCGGCGTCGGGACGCTGATCCACATCTACTCGGCAGGGTACATGTGGGAGGACCCCGGCTTCGCGCGCTACTTCGCGTACCTGAACTTCTTCTGCTTCGCGATGCTGTGCCTCGTGCTGGGCGACAACCTCGTGGTGCTCTTCCTGGGCTGGGAGGGCGTCGGCGTTGCGTCATACCTGCTGATCGGCTTCTGGTACGAAGACGACGAGAAGGCGAGCGCGGGCAAGAAGGCGTTCATCACGAACCGCGTCGGTGACTTCGCCGTCGTGCTCGGGCTGTTCCTGCTCTTCCAGCTCTCGGGTTCGCTCGCGTTCGCCGACCTTCGGAGCTGGGTGTCGATGCTGAGCGTCGAGCAGGCGCACTCGCTGATGGGGATGCTGACGGCGATCTGCCTGCTGCTCTTCGTCGGCTGCACCGGCAAGAGCGCGCAGATCCCGCTCTACGTGTGGCTTCCGGACGCGATGGCCGGCCCGACGCCGGTCTCGGCGCTGATCCATGCGGCGACGATGGTGACCGCCGGCGTCTACCTGATCGCGCGCCTGAGCTTCCTCTTCGTCCTCGCCCCGCACGCGATGGCGATCATCGCGACCGTCGGCGCGCTGACCGCGTTCTTCGCCGCGACGATCGGCGCGACGCAGTACGACATCAAGAAGGTGCTCGCGTACTCGACCGTGTCGCAGCTCGGCTACATGTTCCTCGCGGTGGGGTCGGGCGCTTTCTTCGCCGGCGTGTTCCACCTGATGACGCACGCGTTCTTCAAGGCGCTGCTCTTCCTCGGCTCCGGCTCGGTCATCCACGGCATGCACCACGAGCAGGACATGCGAAAGATCGGCGGGCTTCGGAAGTACATGCCGATCACCGCGATCACGTACCTGATCGGCTGCTTCGCGATCGCGGGCCTGCCGTTCGTCACGTCGGGCTTCTACTCGAAGGACGAGATCCTGTGGTTCGCCTGGTCGAACCAGAACGTGCTTCGCGGGTTCCCGGGGCTGAACACCGCGCTGTGGGCGATCGGGCTGGTGACCGCCGGCCTGACGGCGTTCTACATGTTCCGCTCGTACTTCATGACGTTCGAGGGCGAGTGCCGCGCCGACGAGCACACGAAGCATCACATCCACGAGTCACCGATCACGATGACCGGGCCTCTGGTCATCCTCGCGGGCCTGTCTCTCGTCGGCGGCTTCGTCGGCGTGCCGCACATCCTTGGCGGCCCGTGGCTGCCCTTCCTCGATCTGCACGGGTTCCTGCACCAGGTGGTCGGGCACGGCGAAGCGCTCTACGTGAGCCGCTTCGACGGCAGCGTGATGACCTGGGTGGGGATGGGCATCGCGATCGTCGTCAGCTCGCTCGGCATCGGCGTGGCCTGGATGCTGTACGGCGAGCAGAGCTCGATCCCCGCGCAGTTCGTTGCGTCGATCGGTCGCGTCCACACGGTGATCGCGAACAAGTACTACGTCGACGAGCTCTACGCGGCGACCGTCGGTCGCGGCGTCCGCTGGCTCGGCGTGTTCTGCCACCGTGTCATCGATGTCTTCTTGATCGATCAGGTCCTCGTGCAGGGGACCGCGGCCGTCGCCGAGTTCCTTGGCGCGGCGCTCAAGCAGCTTCAGAACGGCGACCTGCAGCGCTACGCGGCGTTCGCGATGTTCGGGCTGGGTCTGATCCTCCTCCTGCTTCTCTGAGCCGATGTTCGAGATCCCCTGGATCACCCTGACCGTCTTCCTGCCGCTGATCGGCGCGGGCGTGCTGGCGTTCGTGCCGGGCGAGCATCGCGACCTGCACCGCTACATCGCGGCGCTGTTCATGGGGCTCACGTTCCTGGTGTCGCTGCCGCTGATGATCAACTTCGACCCGGCGAACGGGGGCTATCAGCTCGCGTCGGCGGCCGAGAACATCGCGTGGATCCCTGCGATCGGGGCGAGCTACCGCGTCGGCATCGACGGCATCAGCCTCTGGCTCGTGATGCTGACGACGTTCCTGGGGCCGATCGTCGTCCTCTCCGGGTTCGGGGCGGTCGAGGAGCGGGTCAAGGAGTACCACCTGTGCCTGCTCGTCTTGCAGACCGCGATGCTCGGTGCGCTGGTGTCCCTGGACCTGCTGCTATTCTACGTCTTCTGGGAGCTGATGCTGGTGCCGATGTACCTGCTGATCGGCATCTGGGGCGGTCAGAACCGGATCTACGCCGCAGTGAAGCTGTTCCTGTACACGATGGTCGGCTCGGTCCTCATGCTGGTCGGCATTCTGTACCTGTACGCAAAGGCAGGCGGATCGACGTTCGACATCGACACGATCATCTCGACGGGTCAGGCGCTCTCGTTCAACGAGCAGCGGCTCCTCTTCGCGGCTTTCGCGCTCGCGTTCCTGATCAAGGTGCCCCTCTTCCCGTTCCACACTTGGCTGCCCGACGCGCACGTGCAGGCGCCGACGGCGGGCTCGGTCATCCTGGCGTCGATCCTGCTCAAGATGGGGACCTACGGCCTCGTGCGATACGCCATGCCGGCGCTGCCGGACGCGATGTACTGGGCGGCTCCGGCGATCGCGATCCTGTCTGTCGTCGGCATCGTGTACGGCGCCGTCGTCGCGTACGTGCAGAAAGACGTGAAGAAGCTGGTCGCCTACTCGTCGGTCAGCCACCTCGGTTTCGTGACGCTGGGGCTGTTCGCGATGACGTCGGTGTCGGTGACCGGCGCTCTGTACCAGAGCCTCGCGCACGGCATCTCGACCGGCGGCCTCTTCTTGATGATCGGCATCCTGTACGAGCGTCGACACACGCGGATGCTCGCGGACTTTGGCGGCCTCACGAAGTCGATCCCGCGCTACGCGGTCTTCTTCGTCATCGTGGCGTTCGCGTCGGCCGGCGTGCCGGGGCTCGTGGGCTTCGTCGGTGAGTTCATGATCCTGCTCGGCTCGTCTGCGTCGTACGCACTGACCCTCGGCGACATGGCGCATCCGTTTGGCCTCGCCTTCGGCCCCGACAAGATGGCGTTCGCGCTCGTCGCAGTCGCGGCGACCGGCGTCATCCTCGGCGCGCTCTACCTCCTGCACGTCGTGCAGAAGATGCTGTTCGGCCCGATCACCGACCCGAAGAACGCCGAGCTCTCGGACCTGACGCCGCGCGAGATCGGGTACATGCTACCCGTCATCGCGATGTGCTTCGTCATGGGGCTCTTTCCTCAGCCGTTCCTGAGCCGCATGGAGGCGTCGGTCACGCGCCTGATCGGCACCATCGAGAACGGCGCCAACGGCTACGGGCCGGTGGTCGAGGCGAATCAGGACCGCGAGGCTACCTACCGCGACTGGCTCCATCGGTCCGCCGCGACCCAGCCGTGGGCGATCCAGGCGGAGCTCGGCTCCGCTGGAGCGCACGGCGGGCACGGCGGCGGCCACGGCGACGCGGCAGGCCATGACGGTCACGACGGCGCGGAAGGCGCGCCGCACGACCCGCACGCGCCCGGCGACGAAGCGCCCTCCCATCACTGACCAGGGCGGCGTCGCGCCACGCTGAGCGCGCGCCCGAGAGGAGTCCAACCGATGCTCACCGGCTTCGACATCATCAGCACACTGCCCTTTGGGCTGGCGTGTCTGTTCGGAATCGTCGTGCTGTTCCTGGAGGTGTTCCAGCGCCCCTCGTTCAGCCGCGACTACATCGCGTACGTCACCGCGTTCGGCTGCGCGGTCACCGCAGTGGCGGCGACGTACGTGGCCAAGCTGGAGCCACAGGCCGTGTTCGGTGGCATGGCCGCGCTCGATGGCTACGGCCTGCTGCTCGCCGTTGCGTTCTCACTCGGCGCCGGATTCACGGCGCTCGTGTCGCCGGCATACCTTCGCTCGCACGGCGTTGATCGCGGTGAGTACTACGCGCTGCTGCTGTTCGCGCTCGCCGGGATGATCGCGATGGCGAGCGCCGTCGACATGGTCGTCTTCTTCGTCGGGCTCGAGATTCAGAGCGTCGCCGCGTACGCGCTCGCCGCCTACCTGCGTGGGTCCGCGCGATCGGCCGAGGCCGGAACGAAGTACTTCATCCTTGGTGCGTTCGCGTCGGCGCTCCTCGTGTACGGCGTGGCGCTCCTGTACGGCGCGACGGGCACGACGAACCTGATCGGCATCGGCGAGGCGCTCTCGTCGGTGCTGCACGCAGACCCGGCGCTCGCGCTGTCGCAGGGCGCGCGGGATGGCTTGCTGGCCGGCGCCGCGGGCTTGGGAGACACGGGCCCGCTCGCGCTGACCAACCTGAACCGGATGGCCGTCGAGATCCCGATGGCGTCGGTCGCGATGGTCCTCGTCATCGTGGCGTTCTGCGTGAAGATCGCGGCCGTCCCGTTCCACATGTGGGCTCCGGACGCCTACACCGGCGGACCGACGTCGGCCGTCGGGTTCATGGCATCGGCGATCAAGGCCGCCGGCATCGCCGCGCTCGTTCGAGTGCTCGTGCTCGCGTTCGGCGACGCCGAGCTGCGGATGGGGCAGTTCGGCTGGGTCCAGATCCTGTTCTGGATCGCGCTCGCGTCGATGGTCCTCGGCAACCTCGTCGCGCTGAATCAGCAGAACGTGAAGCGCATGCTCGCGTACTCCTCGGTCGCCCACGCCGGCTACCTGCTCGTCGCGGTGGTGGCGATGGGCTACGGAGATGGCGACACGTCGCGTGCCGCCGGAACTGTCTTTTACGCCTTCGCCTACACGATCGGCACCGTCGGCGCGTTCGGCGCGCTCGCCTACCTCGGCAAGCGTGGGATCGAGGCCGAGACGTTCGACGATCTGAACGGCGCGGGGTTCAAGTACCCCTGGCTCGGCGCGGCGCTGAGCGTCTTCATGCTCTCGAGCGCCGGCATCCCACCGACGGCCGGCTTCGTCGGGAAGTTCCTGCTGTTCAAGGCCGCGATCGACGCGTCCGTCACCGGCCAGGCGATCGGGGCCGCGTCTCCGAACCTGCTCGTCGCGCTCGTCGTCGCGGGCATCCTGACGAGCGTCGCCGGCGTCTACTACTACCTGCGCGTCATCGTTCACCTCTACATGCGCAAGCCGGTGCGCGCCGTTGCGGCGCTGCACAGCCCAGCCGCGCGACTTGCGATCGTCGTCTGTGCCGCTGCCACCCTGTGGTTCGGGCTCTTCCCGGGCTCGCTGACCGAGAAGGCAGAGTCCGCCGTCGCTTCGATGGTTCGCACGCGATGACCGTGTTCCGCGGCCGCGGGTGTTTTCTCGGCTGCGGTCCCCGGTAAGCTTGCGTCGCAGAGGGTCGCCCGATAAGGGCGACTCCTGGCACTTTCGCGCTCAAACGAGCGCTCTCACTTGTGTGAAGAGATCATGAACAACTCTCTCAAGCTCCTCGCCACCCTCGCCGTGGCCGCCACCGCGGCCGCTGCATGTTCCAGCGCCGCCGAGGGTTTCATCGACGACCTGACCGACGCGGCTGCCGACATCGGTGGTGGAGGCGACTCGGGTGCAGACGTCACCATGGAGGACGACGCCGCGACCGACGCCGGTATGTGCGCCTCAGGGGAGTCTTGCGTCCGCACGCGCGACTGCCTCACGGCGGGGCTCGGTGACTTCGTCTGCGAGGAGGGCTGCTGCGTCGAGGGAGACTCCGACACCGGCGTCCAGCCCGCCGGCTGCGGCGACGTGACCTACGCCGGAGAGTGCGATGGGAACGTCGTTACCTGGTGCCAGGATGGAGAGCTCGGCCAGGTGGATTGTGGCGACTTCTTCCCCGAAGGGATCACCGGCTCGTGCGAGTGGTTCAACGACGACTTCGGCTACTGGTGCGGCGCTCAGCTCGGCGACCCGTGCCTGTACGACCCCGGTGACGGCAGCGTGACCACGGCGATGTGCGCCGGTGCGGGCAACGCCTGCGTCTTCAGCCCCGATAGCGCTGCCTGCACGTCCGGCACGACCGAGTGTGACCCCGACGCGTTCGAGGATCCGTTCTGCGACGGCGACTTCCTCGCCGTGGACTGCAACGTGAACCAGATCATCGCCTACGACTGCGTTGCGTACGGCGGAAGCTGCAGCGAGGGCGCGTGCGTCGGCGTCGCGGCCGACAACGAGTGCGACGACGAGACGCTCGTGTGTGGCGCTGGGATGACGTGCGAGGGCTTGACGGACGAGTCGTTCGGAACGTGCACCGTCACCGAGACCGCCCCGACGTGCGACGACGGCGTGCAAAACGGCGACGAGACCGGCGTGGACTGCGGGGGCTCGTGCGAGGAGTGCGCGGCGGCGCCGACGTGCGACGACGGTGTGCAGAACGGCGACGAGACGGGCGTGGACTGCGGTGGCGCGTGCGACGCGTGCGCGGCGGCGCCGACGTGCGACGACGGCGTGCAGAACGGCGACGAGACGGGCGTGGACTGCGGTGGCGCGTGCGAGGAGTGCGCGGCGGCGCCGACGTGCGACGACGGCGTGCAGAACGGCGACGAGACGGGCGTCGACTGCGGCGGCGCCACCTGCTCGCCGTGCGCGTCGACCTGAGCCGCTCCGATCGGTCGCAGTGATCGCGTCCGGCGTGGCGCATCTAGCGCCGCACCGGACCGACTTGCGGCCGGCATCTATGTGGCGCGTCTAGTCGACGCGTACCGAGCCGTCGACCGCGGCTCCGCGGACGCGGAGCGCGTGCGCGTCAGCGTCGTAGAAGTAGCCCGAGCTCGCGCCGTCGAGCTCAGCAGACGACGTCATGGCCGCGACAGGTTCGCCACCCTGTGTGACCGTGGTCGGAGGCGCAGCAACGGCGAGCACCTCTAGCTCGAACGTCGCCCCGAGCTCGGCGCCCGCCGACACGGTCCACGTCGTCGCACTACCGTCGGGAGTGTGGGAGACCGTCGCGCCATCGAAGAGCGTGAACGCGCCCTCGCCACCGCGCGTCGTGCGAATGTGCAGCCGGCCGGCGTCGTTCGCGTAGGAGCGTACCCGCTCAGGCTCCGTTGTGGCCGACAGCGTCTCGATGTCGGGCGCGAGCAGAGGAACGACCGCGCCCTCGCGGACGAAGAGCGCGATCGTATCGAGTGGGGCCGGGAGCGTCTCGGTGGTCGGGCCCTCGATGGTGGTGCCGTCCCACCAGCTCACCCACCGTCCTTCCGGGAAGGCGACCTCGACGTCGGTCGCTCCACGGTCGACGACGGCGGCGACGAGTAAGTCGTCGCCGAGCATCCACTCATGTCCGACGTGGACGCCGAGCTCGGGGTGAGCGAGCCCGATGGCCCGCTGGATGGCGCGACCGTCAGATGCGAGCCGGTCGAGATAGGTCCAGAAGTACGGCCAGAGTCGCAGGTGGAGCCGCGTGTAGCGCGTGTAGATCGCGAGGCTCTCGTCGTCGAAGCCGTTCTCGTCGGTGTACTCCCACGCGACGTCGTTCGTGCTGGTTCCGATCTGCATCGCCGGCGAGAGGGCGGTGATCTCGAGCCAGCGAACGAACGTCTCCTTGTCGGGGGGGGAGTGTCGGTAGCCGCCGGTGTCGGACGCGAACAGAGGGTAGCCCGACGGCCCGAGCGAGAGCGACGCGACGAGGGCTGCGGGCAGCCCGCCGACGGCCTTGTAGGTCTCGCCGCGCGGGTCGGTGTAGTCCTCACGGTGTCGCGCGAAGCTCGCGTCGAGGTCGCCGGGCCAGATCACGGAGGCGTTGACCTGGTCCCCCCAAGTCCCACCGCGCGCGAGCAGGAAGCCGCCGCTCTCGGGGAGCGTCTCGGCGTACACGCGGTGGTACAGGAGCTGGTAGTCGTGGTGCATCGTCCGCTCGTCGCTGCCGTCGGCGAAAGCCCAGAGCGGCCGCCCGCCCAGCAGATTGGGGACGATGTCTTCGGCGTAGTCGAGCTTGAACCCCTCGATCCCCATGTCGGTGTAGCGGCGGATGTTCCGCTGCCACCAGATGTAGGCTTGGGCGTTGGTGAAGTCGACGGGAGCCCCCCAGCCGTTGAGGAGGATCGAGTGCGTCGCCACCAGGAACGAGCCTGCGGCCGCCTCGGCGAGGAGCGTCTCGGTGGCTGGCGCGTCCTCGACGTAGGGGGTGTGCCAGAGTGAGACGCGGAAGCCGAGGTCGTGCGCACGGTCGATCATCGCCTGCGCGTCGGGGAACTGCGCAGGGTTGAAGTCGAAGCTGTTCACGGCGCTCGCGTACGGGCGATCGATCCAGATGCCGGTGCATGGGAGGTCGCGGTCGCGCATCGTCGCGAGGTCCGCCTCGACTTCGGCCTGGTCGCGGTTCTCGTCGCGCCAGACGAGCGGCCCGAGGGCCCAGCGCGCCGGGCGGGCCGGAAAGCCGGTCACTTCGTAGTAGTGGCGCGTGACGTCGAGCGGGTGATCGTCGGCGAACAGGTAGAAGAGCAGGCCATCGCCAGACGCGTCGCCGGTGCCGAAGACCGTGTCGACCGCGTCAGGGTCCGCAGCACCGACGTCGAACACCCCGACGCGTCGGTTTGCGACGAACAGGCCCCAGCCGCGGGTCGAGGTCAGGAAGGGGATCGGGACGTGCGCCTCGTTGTTCGCGCCTTCGAGCCCGTCGATCTCGAGTTGCATCGCGCGGACCAAGCCGCGGCTGTTGGGGGTGTCGAACAGCTCGCCAAGCCCGTAGATCGCCTCTTCGCGCGTTTCGAGCGAGGCGCGGACGCGGAGGTAGGCGGTAGTCGCGACGGAGTCGGCGCCGGGCGTCAGCTCGAGTGAGAATGACCCGTCGGCGACAAGCCGGACGTTGAGGGTTGCCGTCGAGCCGTCGTCGAGCTCGAGCTGGCACGCGAGGGCGTCGTCGTCGCCATCGCATGCGAGCGAGCGGGCGGCGAGCCATCGGTCGAGTGGCGGGTCGGGCTGTTGGGGACCGGGCGCGAAGAACCCGACGGGGTCGTAGCTTCGCGTCGAGTCGAGCCGTGGCACCGCGCCGAGCCGCAGGTCGGTGGCGGCGATCCGGGTGAGGAGCGTCTCGCCCTTCCAGAGCTCGATGCCGGACGGGTCGACGACGAGGTGTGCCCCGTCGCCGGGCCCAAGCGTGCGGTCCGCGCCGCCCGTGTCCGCACCGTCGTCTCCGGCCTCGGCGTCGTCGACACCTGCATCCGCATCAGGCTGCGTCGCGTCTTCGACGGCGTCGGGCTCCCCGCTTCCGTCGGTCACCGCATCTGCGGCAGCGTCGGGGCTGTCGCCACCGCCCGCGTCTCCGCAGGCAAGCAGCGCGGCCGAGGGAAGCAGCAGGATCACGCGGGGTAGCGGTCTCACGGGGCGCCTCACGTGTCGGGCGGGCGGTCGAGCAGGACGACCGTCGGGGTGTCGGGGAGGGAGTCGAGCGAGAGGACGGGTCGGCGTTCGACTTGCAGGCTCGGGACGCGCCGCAGGAACGCGTCGCGCGGGCCCAGCGGAGGGAGCCGCACGCCATCGTCGCTGGAGTGGCACGGGATCACAACGCGCGGACGCAGGCGGCCGACGAGCTCCGCTGCCGCATCGGGCCCGATGGTGAAGTAGCCGCCGACGGGGACGATCAGGACGTCGATGGCTTCACTGGAGAGCCGGTCAAGGAGAGGGCCCGCGGGGCGCTCACCGAGGTCGCCCAGGTGGACCACGACGCCATGCCTCGTGTGGCACCAGAGGATGTCGGTGGCGCCACCGCGCAGGCGGCCTTGGTGTTCGTCGTGCCAGGCGCGGTTCGCAAAGATCTCGATCGTCCCGACGGTCGCTGGGGGCCGCACGCGCGGCGGCGTGCCGGCGAGCACATGTCCGGCTACGTGGTCGGCGTGCTCGTGGGTCGCGACCCAGGCGGTGAACGCTCCGGCGGGTGCGGGGAGAGCGACGGCGCCGCCGAACGCGCCGGGCTCGAAGGGGTCGATACAGAGGTTAGCGCCCAGACCGTCGTCCAGGCCGAAGCAGGCGTGACCGAAGAAGCGAAGGGTCGGCGCGGTCAGTTGCTTACGGTGCCCTCGTCCGGCGTCTCGTCGACGTTCTGCTGCGGGCCACCCTCGGGCACGGGCTCGCGACAGTTCGCAGACATCAGGACGAACTTGAGGTTGTCGTCGCGCTCGACCCAGACGGTCGCGCGCTGGTCGGCGGGCACGGCGGAGCGGAACGCGGAGATGCGAGCGCGCTCGAGGATGGCGTAGAAGCAGCGGTCGCCGTTCTGTTCGATGAAGTAGCGCCACGCCGCGTCGTCATCGACCGGGAGCACCTCGTTGAGCGTGTAGAACGTCTCCCCGCGCCAGTTGAGCTTGTAGCTGATCACGGAGTCGACGCAGTACCGGTCGGCCTTCAGCGGGTGCGTACCGGGCGGGGGCGTCCCCGGCGTGCACCGCTCGTAGTACGTGTCCCAGATCCCCTTCTGGCTCCACGTGGAGCTGATCGTGGGCATGTAGACATCGAGCGCCCAGACGGTGGTGGCGACGCCGGTGGTGCAGAGGATGACGAGACCGCCTGCGACCGCCGTGCGGCGGCGCGGCGAGCCGAGCGCCAGCATGCCCAGCGCGAACGCGGCCGTCAGAGCGCGAAGCGCGAAGCGGAAGCCGAACGAGATGGTGTGGCCGGCGTCATCGACGACGCGCTGGTCCCAGTTCGCGCTGTCCCATCGCCGATCGTACTTGTACGTGAACATGTTCTTCAGGTGCTGCGGGTCGGCGATCAAATCGAACGCGACGAGCACGAAGAGAACGAGGGCGGCGACGTACATGGGCCACCACGCGCCGAAGTCGATGCGCCCCTCGTGGAGGTCGTCGAGCACCAGTGCGGCCAGCATCGCCAGCGCCGGCACAGCCGGGAAGATGTAGTGGTGGAACTTCGTGCTCGAGACCGTGAACAGCGTGAACGTGAAGGCGAACCAGATGAACAGGAACAGCCGCGCACGGTCCGCGTCGCTGCGCGACGAGCCGCCTTCGCCGCTGAGCGCGCGGGCGATCACGGCGGGGACGAACGACCCCCACGGGAAGAGGCCATAGCCGAGCCACTTGATGAAGTGCTCGAACGACCCGGTGTCGATCTGGTGGACTCCCGTCGCGAGGCGCTTGAAGTGGTCGTGGATGATGAATCGCTGCCACCAAGCGCCGCCGAAGCCTCCGTTCAGCGACATGACGGCCCCGTACCACGGCATGCCGACCACGATCGTGAGGATCGGACCGCGCAGCAGCTCGACGCGACGCAGGAGGCCCCACTCACGCGTGACGGCCAGATAGATGAAGATGATGACGCCGGGGACGCCGAAGCCGAGCAGACCCTTCCCCATCGTCGCCAGCGCGACGAACACGTAGAAGACGTACAGGTGGAGCTGGCCGCGCGTCGGCTGCGCGCGTCGGAGCTGCGTCACGACGAACGTGACCATCAGCGTCAGGTAGATCCCGAGCTGCGTCGGGCCGTAGCAGATGAACGCCTCCCAGCCCGCGACCGCCCGCTGACCCAGCGTCGCGTCGTCGGCTGGGTGGTAGCGCCAGGTGAGCTGGCCGACGGTGATCGTGTGCAGCTGCGGGATGACCATCGCCAGCACGAACGCAGCGAAGATGCCCCACGAAAGCTTGTCGGCGCGCCTGTTCCGGTCGCGGCCAAAGACGCCCATCATGAAGAACGCGAGCGCTACCGTCAGGTTGCCTACGAACGGCATGTCGGTCTGCGCTTGCCGGCTGAGCATCGCGTAGAACGGGCTCGTGCCGAGCGCGAACGCCATCAGCACGCCGACCTTGCGGCTCCAGACCGCGGACCCCGCCAAGTAGGCGGCGATGACGCCGAGAACACCGATCAGAGCTGTCCCGAACCGGATCCCCCACTCGAGATGGTCGACTCCGAACGTCTGGATCCCGAGCCCCATCATCCAGAGGAGCAGGATCGGCTTGGAGAAGAACGGCTCGCCCTCCATCGACTCGCCGGGCACGACCCAGTACGAGCCCCACCACGGCGTGATCCAGTCGTGTCGCTCGATCAGTCCCCAACCGACCGCGCCGTAGTGGACCTCCCATGGGTCCCACAGCCCGAAGCTACCCAGGTGCACGAAGTAGAGCAGCACGAAGAGCACGAGCAGCGACGCACGCACGTGCCAGTCCGCCAGGAAGCGGCGATCGAAGAACGCCATCTCCGCGCGCCGTCCGCCGGCCTCTGGCACCGGGCCCGGCAGCGGTGCGTCCTGCTCGTCGGCTGCGACGGGCTTCTGCGCGGCGGCGGGTCGAGTCGCCCGTGCGCCTTCTCGCTCGGCCGCGAGCGCGGCACGCTCGCGTGCCAACTCCGCCTCCTCCTCGTCGAGCGCGATCCCGGACAGCGCCTGCGTGACCCGCGCGACCGTGTCTCGCTTCGGCTGCCCGGGCGCGGCTCGTTCGCCGGCCGTCGCCGCTGAAGCGGGAGGCGTCGGCGTGCTCTTGGAACCCGGCGGTGCCGCGTCGGTCGCGTCCCCGGCGCTGAGCTCGTTGGGGGCCGTCGTGGGTTCGGGCTCGGGGGCGCGCTCGTCGTCGGACATCGGACGTCGACAGGAGGGAAAATCGAGCCGGGACCGTACGCTTGGAGAAAACTCAGGTCAAGCTGACCCGCCCGAGCGAGTGCGATCAGAGCGACCCGGCCGGCCGGCCGGCCATGCCGTCCGACCCTCGCCAAGGGCGCCCGGTCGCTGCCCGTTCCGCTCTCTGCCGCGCCGTCCGCGACTCGCGTGCCGCGATGCGGACTAGGCTGTCGGGCCCGCGTGTCGACGCGCCACGCCGAACGACACCGCTCGCAGTGACTCCAGCTCATGCGCGAGCTGCAGCACGAGCTCGTCTGCGCCCGGGCGCCCGACGATCTGCACGCCGACCGGAAGGTCACCGTCGACGATGGCCCACGGCACCGTCGCCGCTGGCGCCCCTGCCAGGTTCGCCGTCGCCGTGAACGCGCCGAGCGGCGCCAGCGCCCGGAACATCGCCTCGGGCGGCAGGTGCCTGGTCTCGTTCACCCGCGGCGTCCGCACCGCGACGGTCGGCGTGACCATCACATCGACGGCGTCGAGGGGCGCCATCGCGCGGGCCGACAGCTCGAGCGCACGCGACCGCATCACCGCGGGGTCCTGACGCTTGCCTTCGGCTCGGAACCAGCGCGTCGTCGGCTGGAGCTTCCAGGGGGTGAAGACCGGCGCGCCAGCGAGAAGGTACTGATACAGCGGCATGAACTCGTCGAGCTCGCCCGCGATCGGCGCGAGCCGCTGTGTCGCGTGTCCCGCGGCCGAGAGCGCGCTCACGGCCGACTCCACCGCGGCTCCGATCGCGGGGTCTGTCGTAGCGACGGGGGCGTCGGTCAGCCAGCCGACCCGAAGCCTGGACGGCCGCACGCTGCAGCGGGTCGAGTAGCTGTTGCGGCCGCGCGGGTCTCGGCCGTCGAGCACGTCGAGGAGCGCAAGCCCGTCGGCCACGTCGCGAGCGAGCGGTCCGATTGTCGTCATCTTGAGGCGGTCGCTCGCCTCGTAGGGATTCGGGATCGCTCCGCGGCTGGGCTTGAACCCGAAGAGGCCGTTCAGCGCGGCCGGGATCCGCACCGAGCCGGCGCCATCACTCCCCGGCGCGACGGGAACGAGCCCGGCGCCGACCGCAGCGCCCGCGCCGCCCGACGAGCCGCCGGCGGTGTGCGCCGCGTTCCATGCGTTTCGCGTCGGAGGGTGCAGATCGGTCTCGACGACCGGGAGCAGGCCGAGCTCCGATGTCGACGTCTTGCCGAGAATGACGAAGCCCGCGCGGCGGATGGCGCGGACGGTGAGGTCGTCGTGCGGCGTCCAGAGCCAGCGGTAGGCCCGCGACCCCATGCGCGCTCGCGTGCCGCGGATCGCGTGGAGATCCTTGATCGCGGTCGGGACGCCGTGGAACGGCGCGAGCCATCGTCCGGCGCCGGCCCGGTCCCGGGCGCGGGCGTCCGCGAGCGCGCGCTCCGCGTGGACATCGACGAACGCGCCGAGCTCCGGGTCGCGCGCGGCGATGCGCTCCAGGTAGTGGGTCACGAGCTCTACCGACGCAAGCTCACCGGCGCGGATCCGGCGCGCGAGCTCGAGCGCCGAGAGGTCATGGATGGACGGTGTCATGTGGCGTCTCGAGGCAGGCGATCGCGCCGTCAGGCGGAAGGAGTGTGGGATGTCGGTGGCCGCGTGTCCACCGCCGCGGAGCCGCGATGCGACGCAACCGCCCCCGCGCGCCGCAAGCGTCCCACCGCCCACCCCCGCACCACACCACCGCGCGCCGCCCGGATGTAAGGGCGATGCCATGCATCGCCCCCCGGCCGCAGGCCGGGCCCCCGTACGTGAACGAGGGCCCGCGTTGACAGCTCTCACTAGGGGCCTAGCGTTGCCGCGCGTCGCTCCACACAGCGATGGGCTCATCTGCCCGCGCCTCGACCCGATCGCGGCGCCTACCAGCACACCAACTAGGACCGCCGCGGCAGGCCGCGCGGTCGACACCCAGGAGCCGAGATGTCCGAGCACGCCGCGCGAGTCGACTGGACCCGCAAGACCCCCGACTTCGCGATCGAGACCTACGATCGCAACCACCTCGTCCAGCTCGGCAACGGGACCACGTTCACGGCATCTGCCGCCGCGGAGTTCCGCGGAGACGCGCGCCAGACCAACCCCGAGGAGCTGTTCGTCAGCTCGCTGTCGAGCTGCCACATGCTGACGTTTCTCGCCGTCGCGGCACGGGCCGGTCTCGTCGTGGACCGGTACGTCGACGAGGCGGTCGGCTACCTCGAGAAGAACGAGGCCGGGAAGCTCTCGATGAACCGCGTGGTCCTCCGGCCGCGCGTCGAGTTCGGCGCGGGCGCCGACCCGTCACCCGACGAGGTGTACAAGCTCCACGAGCGCGCGCACCACGGCTGCTTCATCGCAAACAGCATCGCGTCGCATGTCACCATCGAGCCGATGGGCTAGGGGCGCCATGCGTCGGCTTCTTCGGCCACGCGGTCGTTAGCCCTGAGCGTCGAGCGCCGCGGTCAGCGCGGCCTTGACGGCCGCGGCGTCGGCTCCCGCGCCGACGTCACGCATCACGGTGCCGAGCAGGAAGCCCAGTAGCTGGACCTTTCCCCCCCGGTACTTCTCGACGGCGTCGGGGTTCGCCGCGACGACGCGGGCCACTGATGCGGCCACCGCGCCGGCGTCTGCGCGCTGGATCGCATCGACAGAGAACACACCGCTCTCACACATCGCTGCGTGGTGGAGCTTCACCTCGGCGCCGCTGATCGCGCGCGACGCTGCTGCGGCCGCCAGGGCGTCGAAGGCCGACGCCGGGTAGGGCGCGGTGCCACCGTCGGGCCACGCAGGATGAACGACGTTGGCGAACAGCTTCGCGACCTCAGCGGCTCCGCTGTCGTATGCCGCGGTCCGCGTCACGTAGTCATAGCGCGCCGCGTCCGTTGCGATCGGCAGCGCGACGAGTGCGTCGACGCCGGCGCCGACGAGCGCATCGAACCGCGCTCGAGTCTCCGGGCCCCGGTCGGCCGCGACCGCCGCGGGGTCGCGTTGCTCGGACCGAGCGGCCTGCGAGGCGCGTGCGCGGTCCTTCTCGGCGCGGAGCTCCGCGAGGTCGACGTCCTCGCGCTGCTGGCGCGCCCACGAGTCCTTGAGCGTGACCACACGGTTCAGGACCAGCGCGCTCGCGGTCGCCGACCGATCGGGCACGAAGTAGCCCAGTCGCTCGAGCTGCAAGTGCAGCCGCGGCGACTCCGAAGGCGTCGCGATCGCGTCGCGAAGGGCCGCGGCCAGCCACGGTTCGACCCGGGCCTGCGCCATGACGACGAGGGACTCGGGGTTCAGCTCGTCGTGCAGCGTCGCCGTCGGGTCGTCGCCGGGGGCGGCCACCGCAAACAGGCGGTCGTACAGGCGGACTTCGCACGGGACGCTGGTCGCGGCGTCGACCCAATGGATGACCCCCGACGCGTCGGCGTCGTCGTCGAGGTGGCAGCGAAGCTCGACGACGGCTCCCGAGGCATCTGTCACGGCCTCGTCACAGACGATCGTCCCGGCGTGGCGCAGGCGCACGGCGCCGCCAATGGTGAGGCGCTTGAACCCCGGCGGCGGCGCCAGCGCGAAGTCGGCACGCTCGATGTAGAGTTGGCCCGAGAACGGGATCTCGCGCCGCTCCGTGTGTTCGGGCGCGTCGGGCCACAGCGGCGCGTCGAGCGTCCGCGCGGTCGCGGCGGTCGCGTCGGTGACCGTCACGCGGAGCGGGTCGAGCACGCCGAGCGCACGGGGTGCGACGGTGTTCAGGTCGTCGCGGATCGCAAACTCGAGCTTGCCGATGTCGACCACGGAGTTGTTCTTAGCGACGCCGACGAGGTCGCAGAACGCCCGGATAGCCGAGGCGCGTACCCCGCGGCGGCGCAGGCCCGCGATCGTCGGCATCCGCGGGTCGTCCCAGCCGTCGACGTGGTGCTCGGTGACGAGCTGTTTGAGCTTCCGCTTGCTGACGACCGTGTAGTCGAGGTTGAGCCGCGCGAACTCGTACTGGTGCGGCCGCGACGGCGCCGAGACGTTGTCGAGGAGCCAGTCGTAGAGCTCCCGGTTGTTCTCGAACTCGAGCGTGCAGAACGAGTGCGTGATGTGCTCGATCGAGTCCTCGAGGCAGTGCGCGAAGTCGTACATCGGATAGATGCACCACGCGTCGCCGGTGTTGTGATGCGCGGCGTGCTTGATGCGGTAGAGCAGGGGGTCGCGCATCAGCATGTTCGGGCTCGACATGTCGATGCGCGCGCGCAGCACCGCCGCCCCTTCGGCGAGCTCGCCGCGGCGCATCTGCTCGAGCAGCGCGAGGTTCTCGTCTGGGCTTCGGTCGCGGAACGGGCTCGGCGTGCCCGGGGTGTTGAAGTCTCCACGGCCAATCCGAACCTGCTCTGGCGTCTGGCTGTCGACGTAAGCGAGGCCCTTGCGGACGAGCTCGACGGCGAACCCGTACATCTGCTCGAAGTAGTCCGACGCCCAGAAGACGTGGTCGAGGTGGTCGACGTCGAGCAGCCACTTCACGTCGCGCTCGATCGCGGCGACGAACTCTTCGTCTTCGGCCACCGGGTTGGTGTCGTCGAAGCGAAGGTGGAACCGACCGCCGTAGCGCTGCGCGATGCCCCAGTTCAGGCAGATCGACTTCGCGTGCCCGATGTGCGGATAGCCATTGGGCTCGGGCGGGAAGCGAGTGACGACGCTCGTGTGGCGGCCGGCGGCGAGGTCGGCGTCGATGAGCTCGGTCAGAAAGTTCGAGCGCTTGTCGTCGGTCACGGTGTGCGGCGGGGCAGAGTTGCGCGCCGCGTCATTTTCGCGGCCCCCGTTGCGGTACCGCAGTTGCGCGCCGCCGCCAAGCGCGTGCCGCGCGACCTATCGGCGCGGGGCCGGGCGGGCCGAGATCGCGTCGAGCGCGTGGATGACCTCGAAGAAGTCCTGGTAGCGGTCGCCCGGACGCTTCGACAGCATGCGCTGGACGACCGCGTCGAGCGCCAGTGCGTCGGGCGAGCGCCCGACCTTCTCGGTGATGTGCGGGATCGGGCCGTAGACGTGGCCGTCGACGACCTCTTCGGGCTTCCCTGAGTACGGCGGCGCGCCCGTGATCATGTCGAACATCGTGACGCCGAGCGCGTAGATGTCCGCGCGGTGGTCGATCGCTGCGCCGGTGAGCTGCTCGGGCGCGGAGTAGCCTACGGTGCCCTCGAACCGGTTCGGGTCCCGGTCGCGGCCGAGGCTGTGGACGAAGCCGAAGTCGAGGATGCGGACGAACCGCCCTCCGCCCGGGAGGATCTCGACCATGATGTTGTTTGGCTTGATGTCGCGGTGGACGAAGCCGAGCTGATGGGCCTCGCACAGGCCCTGCGCCACCTGTCGCGCGATGTCGATCGCCTCGTCGAGCCCGAGCCGTCGCCGTTCGTTGAGCTCCGACTCGACCGACCGGCCATTCACGAAGTCCATGATCAGCGCGAAGATCGTGTCGTCGATCTGCAGGACGTCGTGGATGCGGACGACATGCGGGCTCTGGATCGAGGCGAGCGCGCGGATCTCACCGACGATTCGGGAGCGGACGGCGTCGGTGCGCTCGGGGCGCTCGCGCCGAATGTTGACGAACTTGGCAGCGAACACACGCTCCAGCTCGGCGTGCAGCACGCGGTAGACCTCGCCCTGTCCGCCGCGCGCGATCAGCCGATCGACGAAGTAGCGCCCGTCGAGTACGCGGCCGAGGTAGCTGGCCTTTGCCGTCGCGAGCGGCGGCCAGCCGTCGGCCGGGCGCGCTGCGCCGCAGTGTCGGCAGAACGAGCCGTCGGCCGTGACGCACGACTCGCAGGTAGGGCAATGCCCGATTGCCGTCGGCATCTGCGCAGCGCTGCCGCGCAGGGCCGAGAGCGCGCGCCGATCGGCGGTCTCGCGCGAGGACTGGGCGCGCCCCACTGTCTCGACCCGCGCCAACAGGAGGTCGATGTTGAGGGGCTTGGTAACGTAGTCGTTGGCGCCGACCCGTAGGGCAGCTGTGATGGTCTGCGACGCGTCGAGCCCGGAGACGACGATCACCGGCAGCTCGCTGCGGGCGTACCGCTGACGGAGCGCGGTCAGGACCTCGCGCCCGTTCATCCCGGGGAGTACCAGGTCGAGCAGCACGAGGTCGGGCGGGTTCGCGAACGCGAGATCGAGCGCGAGCTCTCCAGACGGAGCAACGCTCACCTCATAGTCCGCCGCTTCGAGTTGGAGCTGGATCAGCTCAGCCAGATCGGGATCGTCTTCGACGACGAGGATCCTCATGCGTTCACGGGGACGTCGGTCGCACGGGTCGGCATTCAGCCGAAGCGGCCGCGGTGGCGGGAGCTACTGACCGCAGCCGAGTCCCTCGGGGACGACGACCGAGACCCGCTCGAGCTCGACCTTGCGGACGGAGCCGTCGGCGCCGCGGAGCCCCAGCTCCACGGTCGTGCCCACGCCGCCGCGGATCGCGCCGACGATGTCGAGCACGTGCGCGCCGGACACGTCGAGCCCGTCGACCGACACGACGGCGTCGGACGTCGTCACGCCGGCGAGGTCGCCCGGAAGGCCCGGCTCGACGCTCACGATGTGGGCGCCGCCGCACCCGCCGCCGAGCCCGATGCCCACGCCGCCGAACTCCGTCTCGCGGCGCGTGCGCTGGATGCGATCGCAGCGCGTCTCCGTGACCGCGATCACCTCGCGCTCGATCGTGATCGTGCGCGTCACGCCGTCCGACGCGACCGTCAGCGCGACGGGCTCGCCCACGTCGCCGCGAACCAGCGCGACGAACTGATCGACCGACATCCCTTCGGTGTCGATGCCATCGACGGCGAGCAGCGTCATCCCGGCCTCGACGCCTGCCGCCGCCGCGGGGAAGCCGTCCATGACCTCGCGGACCGCCACGCGGCCGTCGACCATGTGGACCATCATCCCGACGCCACCGAACTCCACGTCACGGTCCTGCGCCGCGACGGTCGCGAGGCGGCCCTCCGGAACGTCGACCGGCGTGATCTCCGTCGCAGGGGGCGTGACCACGGTGGCCACCCCAGTCGGCGCCGCGACCGTGATCGCCGAGACATCCACCCCAGTCAGCGTCACCGGCGCCGCCGTCACCGAAGTGACCTCACCCGGCGCGAGCAGCGAGGACTCGCGCGAAGCCGTCCCGTCGCTCGAGGAGTCATCGATCACCTCGGTGCACGCCGAAGCGCCAACCAACAGAGCCGCAGCGAACAGCAGTCGTACATTCATCGCGCACTACCTTTGGGGGGAACCGAAGACCGAACCATCCTAACCCGCGCCGACGGACTGCGCCAGACCCTCGCCCCCGTTTCGCCACACACCGCCTGACGGACCCCGCCCGCCCCTCGCTTGACACGCGAACGGCGCGGTGCGACCCGGTCGCGCCATGAAGTCCGTGCGAACAGCCATCGCAACCGCCTGCATCGCCGGCGCCACGTCTGCGGTGCCCAACCCGTTCGGCGAAGGGCCCCTCCTCGACCCGTGGCCGACTCTCCCGCCGGCGCTTCTCGCGCAGGCCGAAGACGCCGGTCCCGCGTCACCGCCCGCTGACGAGCCCGCGCCCGTCGCCGCGCAGCCCGTCGCGCTACCTCCCGCTCCGACAGAGTCGGCCGACGAACGCCCGCCGTCCCCGCTCGCGCTGGCCCTGGGTGCGATGTTCCCGGACGGCGTCCCCGCGCCGGCCGCCCTCATGGAGTCGTCGTGCTCCGTGACCGCGCTCGAGCGCTGCGTCCGGCCCCCACTGGCGCGCACGTTCGCGGGGCTCGACGCGGTCGTCACCGGAGAGTCGCGGCGCGTGAGGATCGCGTGGTTCGGCGACTCGCTCGTCATGGGCGACCTCCTGACCGGAGGTGTTCGCGACTCGCTGCAGGCCCGCTTCGGCGACGCCGGACACGGCTTTCTCTTCGTCGGCACGCCCGGCAATCGCGCCGGCGCCCGCGGGATTCGGACGCGCTTCTCTGACGAGTGGGACTACACGACCGTCGTCCACACCGTGAGCCGCGGCCAAACGCTCGGGATCGGCGGCGTCGCGTTCGAGGTCCCCGCCGGCACCGCCCCGACGCTGTGGGTCGCGACTGAGGACCCCGCGGCGCTCACCCGCGTCGGCGTCCTCGCGCTCCCCGAGCGCGGGGCACGGTCGTTCGACGTACGCGACGCGAACGGGCGAAGAGAGATCGCTGTCGAAACCGAACCAAACGTCGGCGGCGCCACGTTCTTCGACGTCGCGTCCGAAGGTGGCGTCTCGCTCAGTGGGTTCTCCAGCGCGACGCGTTGGCACGGCGTGTCGCTCGAGAACGACCGACCCGGCGTCATCGTCGACAACATCGGCCTCGTGTCGGCCGAAGTCAGCGACATGCTCAAGGTCGACCAGGCGAGCTGGTCCGCAGAGGTCGACGCCCTCGACCCGGACCTCCTCGTCTTTCAGTACGGCGCGAACGCCGCGTGGGAGGGCACCTCGACCGCCGCGGCCGCGCGGCTGCGCCAACACTCGTCGGACTGGCTCTCCCGCGTTCGTCAGGACCACCCCGACCGAGACTGCCTCGTCATCGGCATGCTCACCCGCGGCGACTGGGTCGACGGCCGCGCAACGGTCCGCGACTCCGTGCCCGACGTCGTCGCCGTTCAGCGCGAGACCGCGCTCGCCGCCGGCTGCGCGTTCTGGAGCGCGTTCGACGCGGCCGGAGGCGTCGAAGGCCTCGAGCGCTGGCGTCGCGACGGCCTCATCGGCGGGGACCTGTCGCATCCCACGCGAAGCGGCTACGAGGCCCTCGCGGCCGCGATCGACGACGCCCTCCTCTACGCATGGGTCAGCAGCCAGGCCGTCGAACCGTGAGGGCCGGACCAACGCGCCAAGCCGGACGGGGCGCCGTCGCAGCCGCGCTCCTCTCGACCGCGGTCGTCGCCTGCACGTGCGCTGGGCGTGACGCCGCCGGGCCAACGCGCGTGCCGCCGCTCGCGATGCCGTCGCCGCCGGTCGAACCGCCCGAGCCGATCGTCGTCGACGTCCCGCCGCCGCCGCCGCCGCCGCCGCTCCCAGCTACACCGCTCGAACCATGGTTCCGAGCGCTCGAGGCCGTCGAGGGCCACCTGCCAGCGGCCGCCGCGACCGTGATCGTGGTCGGCGACTCCCACACCGCCTCTGACACCTACACCGGGCAGCTCCGCGACCGCCTCCAGGCGCGCTTCGGCGACGGCGGGCGCGGGATGGCCCAGCCCGGATCGCCGTGGGCGGCCTACCGGCAGGAGTCGATGACCTTCGGGCAGACCCGCGGCTGGACCGTCTTCACCGGAAACCGGCGCGAGCCGGTGCCGCCCTTCGGCCTCTCTGGCGTGCGCCTCGTCGCCGACGGAGAGGGCGAGCGAGTCAGCCGCGGCACCTGCGCCGACTGCCGCTTCGGGCGCACGTTCGACCGCCTCACCGTCTACACCGTCGCCCACCCGGGCGGTGGCACCGTAGAGGTGCTCGTCGACGGGGCACCGATCGCACACATCAGGACCGACGCTGAGGCCACGACCCCGCTGATCGCGCGCTTCGGCGCACCCGAAGACGGCGCCGACGCGGAGGTCGACGATACGACCTCCCAACCTCCGATCGATCGGCTGATCGACGACCTCGTCTTCGAAGACGCGCCCCATCAGGTCGAGCTCGTCGCGCTCGGTGATGGCGAGGTGTGGCTCACCGGCGTCGCGACCGACCGGAGCGTTGGCGGCGCGCGCGTCGACTCGTTCGGGCTCAACGGCGCCGTCGCGGCGCAGTGGGCGGCGTTCGACCCCGTCATCGTCGGGGCCGAAGCCCAGTCGCGGGACGCCGCGCTCGTCGTCATCGCGTTTGGAACCAACGAAGCGTACGGGCGGCAGTTCGAGGTCTTTGCCGGCTCTACCGCAGACGGCATCGACGCGGCGATCGAAGAAGAGCGCGCGCGGGCTCACGCGTACACCGCGCTGGTCGGGCGCCTCATCGAGACGCTCCAGGGCGATCCGCTTCGCACCGCCTGCCTGGTCATGCTCCCGCCAGACTTCGAAGAAGAAGACGCGCGCTGCATCCCGACCGAGTTCTCTGCCGAGGCGGGAGCCGCCGAGACCGTGTGCGTCGTTCCGCCGCCGCGAACAATGGAGATCGTGCGCGACGGTCTGATCGACGCCGCCGCCGACGTCGGTTGCGCCGTCTGGGACACGCAGCGTGCGATGGGCGGCCCCGGGTCTCAGAGCTGGTGGCAGCGGCACGACCCGCAGTGGGCGCGCTCCGACGGCGTCCACCTCTCCGTCGCCGGCTACGACCAGATCGGTGACGCGATGTTCGCGGACCTCGACGCGGCCTTCGCGCGCTGGCGGGCCGGCGGCGACGGGACCCTCGAGACCTCACCGATCCGCGCCCGCCCGGCCGAGCGCTAGAGCGCGCCACCATGCAGTTCGATTCCGCGCTCTTCGGGTGGTTCTTCGGCGTCGTCCTCGTGGCGAGCTGGGCGCTGCGGCGGTGGGCCACGCTGCGGTTCGGGTTCCTGCTGGTGGCCAGCTACGCGTTCTACGGGGCCGACGAGCCGCGGCTGCTCGGCCTCATCGTCGCGTCAACGGTCCTCGACTTCTTCGTCGCCCAGCGGATCGGCGCTTCGACGTCGCCGCGCGCCCGTCGTGCGTGGCTGGTCGTAAGCCTCGTCGGCAACCTCGGCATGCTGGGTGTCTTCAAGTACGCGGGCTTCGTCACCGACTCGCTGCAGGCGCTGATCGACGCCGTCGGCGGGCACGCAAAGCTGCCGATCGTCGAGCTGATCCTCCCCGTCGGCATCTCGTTCTACACGTTCCAGACCCTCAGCTACACGATCGACGTCTACCGCGGAGAGCTCCAGCCAACCCGGAGCTTTCTGCGCTTCGCGCTGTTCGTCGCCTTCTTCCCGCAGCTCGTCGCAGGGCCGATCGTCCGAGCCGCCGACTTCCTCCCTCAGCTCGACCGCGAGCCCGATGACGACGACGCGCGCCATGGCTACGGGCTCTTTCTGATCCTGCGCGGGCTCGTAAAGAAGATCGCGTTCGCCGACGTGCTCGGCCGCGTCATCGTCGACCGCGTCTTCGACAACCCGGAGCTCTACTCGAGCCTCGAGATCGTCAGCGCCGTCTACGCGTACGCGGTCCAGATCTACTGCGACTTCTCTGGCTACTCCGACATCGCGATCGGAGCCGCAGCGCTGCTCGGTTACTCGCTGACCGAGAACTTTCGGCGGCCGTACGTCAGCACAAACCTGCAGGAGTTCTGGCGGCGCTGGCATGTCAGCCTGTCGACGTGGCTGCGCGACTACCTATACGTGCCGCTCGGCGGAAACCGTGGCGGGACCTGGAAGACCTACCGAAACCTCTTCCTGACGATGCTCATCGGTGGTCTCTGGCACGGCGCCGCCTGGACTTTTGTTGTGTGGGGGGCCCTGCACGGCGCCGGCCTGGCGGTCGTCCGAGCCTGGCAGCGCTGGCGGCCGGCTGGGCGAGAGGGGGCCTCGCCGGTACGGCGCGCTATCGCGGCGCTCGCGACCTTCCACTTCGTCTGCTTCGCGTGGATCTTCTTCCGCGCGCGGACGGTCAACGAAGCCTGGGAGATGATCCGATTGATCGGCGAGGGTTCGACGTACGCTCCAAACCTGACGCGGCAGGCGCTCGCGCTGACGTGGGGGCTGCTCGCGGTGCACGCGGCGCCGCGACGCTGGGTCGATACGGCGGGTTCGCGGTTCGCGGCGCTCCCGTCGGTTCTACAGGCGGCGATCGCCGTCGCGGTGGTGACCGCGCTCTCGCACGCGCACGCGGGCGGCCAGCAGTTCATCTACTTTCGGTTCTGACCTCGGATGTCTGGCCTCGCCGCAGCGGGGATCGCCGACCGAGTTCGGCCGGGATCGAGCTCTTGACTCACGGGTCGGCCGCGCTGTAATCATGAACATATGATCAGCATTCAACGCGAGAACCCGGGGCCGACGTGGTGCCTGGACGAGGTCCGACGGCGGCTCGTCGAGCTCGTCGTAGACGGCACCGGGGCGTCGGTTACGCTGTGCATGGAGCTAGTGCTCGAGGCGCAGCTCAGCGGGGAGCCGGTGGCGTGGGTGTCGGCGATGCCGACGTCGTTCAGCCCGCAGGACGCTGCTCGGAGCGGGATCGACACTTCGGCGGTGGCCTACGTACGGGTCTCGCAAGCGCGCTCGGTGTTTCGCGCGGCCGAGCGGCTGCTGCGTTGTGGCGCGTTTGGTCTGGTGATTCTGGATCCGGGGCCGCTCCCGTCGATCGCGGTTGGCTCCCTGGGGCCTCTGGTGAAGCTCTCGCAGACGCACGACGCGGCGGTTGTGTGTCTGACCTCGGGCGACGAGGCGGTCCTGGGCTCGCTCGTCTCGCTTCGGGCGCACTCTCGGCGTCGACGGGTAGACGCGGGCGTGTTCGAGTGCCGCGTCGAGGTCTCGAAAGACAAGCGGCGCGGCCCGGGCTGGGGCTCCGTGCGTCGCTACGGCGGCACGGAGGGGCTCTGGTGAGCGGCGGCGGGCCCGTCGGCGACGAGCTCGAAGTCGAAGCCGGCGGCGGGCCGGTCGGCGACGGCACGAAGTCGAAGCCGGCGGCGGGCCGGTCAGCGGCCGAGCAGGAAGTCGAAGCAGGCGCCGGCGAGAGGGCCGCCGTCGATGATCAACAGGTCTCCGCCCATCGCGCGCGCGATCTTCTGAGAGATCGGCAAGCCGAGCCCAGTCCCTTTGATCTTGGTCGTGAAGAAGGGCTCGAAGACGCGCGGGCGGACGGCGTCGGGGAGCCCAGGGCCCGAGTCGCAGACGCGCACGCTGTGGGGGCCCACGGTCACCTGCACGTGTCCGCCGTCGCCGGCCGCCTGTGCGGCGTTCATGACCAGGTTGTGCAGGACCTGGCGAGCCATGTGCGGGTCGACCGACACGACGGCCTCTCCGGCGACCTCGATCTGTACGGACGGGTAGTCCGCGACGACGTCGCTCGCGACCCCGTTCACCAGCGCGACGAGGTCGATCCCGGACTCGACGCGGCTCGCGTGCGGCTTCGAGTACGCGAGCAAGTCGGTGACCATCCGGTTCAGTCCCCGGACCTGGTCGAGGACCTTCGCCAAGATGGGCGCGCGGCGGTCGCCCTCGGGCAGTCCGCCGGCGATGACCTGCAGCGCGCCGCTGATCCCGGCCAGCGGGTTGCGGAGTTCGTGCGCGATCGTGGCCGACATCGTCCCGACCTGCGCGAGCCGCTCCTGCTGCTGGAACCGGCGCTCGGCGTTCACGGCGTGCGTGTGATCCTCGATGTAGACGAGGACTCCCGGGGCGGGCGAGTCGAACGGCACGAGCGTCAGCGACAGCGTCCGCGGCTCATCGCTCTGCGTCGTGTCGACCCGCGGCAGGTGGACGTCGTTTCGCGTGCTCAGCGCGCGTGTCACGTAATGCTCGAGCTCTGCGGCGGCGACCAGCGACGGGTCGAGGAGCTGAGTGAAATGGAGCCCCGGCTCGATCGGCCGGCAGCACAGCCAGTCGGCCGCCGGCGTCGCAGACTGCACGACCCCCGTGGCGTCGATGAGCAACGCGATGGCCGGTAGGTGCGCAACCAGGATCGCCTGCACGTCCCGCACGCGCCGCTCCTGCTGCAGCGTGTGGTACGAGCTCGTCATCAGCCCGAGGTCGAGGTTGGTGACCTTTCGCACCGCGCTGACGGTCGCGCACGGCTCTGGCGATGAAGCGTTGGCGATCTCGCACAGCCGCGACTGCACGGCCGACATCGCCATGAACATCGCCGCGTGGTCGACGCCGACCTGGGAGTGTACGCGACCGATCCGCCGCCGCCGCTGCACGTAGGCCTCGTCCCACGGACCCAGCAGCAGCTCCTCGAGCCAGACTCGCAGCGTGCGCATCAGGCGCTGAATGGAGGCTGGGTCCGAGACGATGGCGCGCGTGGAGGGGTGTCGCGTGATTCGGTCGTAGAAGTCGGCGATGATCGCGTCGCGGCGGGGCTCTACGTGGGGCCACAGCGCCCTGAGCAGCGCGCGGTCGTCGTCGCCAAACTCCACGTACGACGAGAACTCCTCGAGAGAGAGCGGCGAGTCGCCGCGCGCGTCGCCGGCGGGCTGTGAGTCGAGCGCCATGCAGGCGTTCTGCCAACCCGCGGCGCTGAGCGCAATGCGCGCGTCGCGTGCCGCGCGGCGGGCGCTGCTCCCGGGAGCGAGCCTACATGAGGTCGAACTTCTTCATCCGGTTGCGCAGCGCGTACCGGCTGAGTCCGAGCAGCTTGGCGGCCGCGGTCTGGTTGTCGTTGGTGCGCTCGAGCGCCTGCACCACGAAGCCGCGCTCGACGCTCTCGAGGTCGATGCCGCCCTCGGGGAGCACGAACGGGCACCCCTCACCGCCGGCAGCCGACGCGAAGCGGATCGCCGGTGGCAGTCGCGTTGCGTCGATCACGGACTCTGTCGCGAACAGCATCATCCGCTCGACGACGTTGCGCAGCTCGCGGACGTTGCCCGGCCACGAGTAGCTCTGCAGGTAGCCGATCGCCTCCTCGGTGACCCCGGCGACCGACTTCCCGAGGGTAGTGTTGTTCACCTCGATGAAGTGCTGCACGAGCAGCGGGATGTCTTCGGGGCGGTGCCGGAGCGCCGGCACATGGAGCTCAACGACCGCGAGCCGGTAGTACAGGTCCTTGCGAAAGCGCCCGCGGTCTACCTCGGCGCGCAGGTCGCGGTTCGTCGCCGCCACGACCGCCGCGTCGAGTCGGAGGTTCTGGTTCCCGCCGACGCGCTTGAACGTGCGGTTCTCGAGTGCGCGCAGGAGCTTCGCCTGCAGCCCGGCGGCGAGTTCCCCGATCTCGTCGAGGAACACGATCCCTCGGCCTGCCTCCTCGAACAGCCCGCGCTTTGTCACCTTCGCGTCCGTGAAAGCGCCGCGCTCGTGCCCGAAGAGCGTGCTCTCCATGAGCGTCTCCGGGATCGCCGTGCAGTCGACCTCGACGAAGGGGTGGGGACCGCGCGAGCCACGGCGGTGGATCGCCTGCGCGATCACGTCCTTGCCGGTGCCCGACTCGCCCGTGAGGAGCACCGACGGTGTGTCGACTCCCTCTAGCTGCTGTAGGGTTTCGAACACCCGCCGCATCGCGGGCGACCGGCCGATGATCCCCGCGTAGCCCTCGCCGACCGGCGCGGCGATCGACGTCCGCGCGCGGTGGGCAGCGAGCGCGTCGACGACCGCGCGCTTTACGTCTGCGAGCTCGAACGGCTTCGTCAGGTAGCTCGCAGCGCCGAGGCGCGTGGCTTCGACGACCGGCTCGACGCTGCCGACGGCGGTCAGCATGATCACGGGCAGCTCGTTTCCGCGCTCGCGCAGCGTTCGCAATGCCGTCATCCCGTCCACCACCGGCATGTTCAGGTCGAGAATCGCGACGGACGGCCCCTCGGCGTCGACGCTCGCGAGAAACTCCTGACCGTTGGACGCCTCGGCGACGGCCATGCCGGCGGAGCGCAGATACTCGCCGATCGACCAGCGGACGAGCTCCTCGTCGTCGCAGATCAGGACCTTCGTGGCTGTGCTCATGGGTGAACTCGCACTGTCTTTGTGTGAATGTGCACGCTGACGCGCTCCTGCCACCGCTTCTCGCGGTTCTCGGCACACAAGAGCAATGGGCATGCCACTTGCAAAACCCGAGGAGCGCACCCTCTAGCGATCCCCCAGAGCCCGCGTCCACGCCGGGCCCCCGGTAGGAATGAACCTCAACTCCCCACCAGACGCAGACATCGGCGCCCTCGTCGACTCGATCCGCCAGCTCACCGCGGCGGCCCGGTCGACGGTGCGCGCCGCGACGGTCGCGGCGCCCGACGCCGAGACGGCGTCGCTGGTGAAGGCGAGGCTGGAGCGCGCGTTCGCGGAAGAGGGGTGGGAGGCCGAGGTCGAGACGGTCGTCCGCTCGGGCGCGGTCAGACTGCTGGCGGTCGAGGTTCGGCCGCAGGCGAGCCGGGGTGTGCGGGGGTAGGGTGCGAGGTGCGGCGGCGCGGGGGCGAGCCACACTCCCCCTAGCGTCTGAACTCCCTGACGACGCTGATCTCACCCACAATCGCGTCGTTGAACGCCTCGAGGTCCTCGGCCGGAACCCAGAGCTCCTCGTGGTGGCGTGCTCCCACGATCTGCCGCTCGAAACTCGCCAGGAACGCGCTGCGCACGTGGAACCGCGTGACGAAGCCCACGCCGTCGTCCTGCGCGTTCCACTTCTCGGCGATCTCACACGCGTACCGCTCGTTGCAGACCGGATAGAAGATCGGCTGCTCAGGCAGTCGCGGCGGAAAGCGCCGATAGCCGGCCTGTGCGATCAGGTCGAGCTCGGCCTGCCCCACGGGGCGCCAGAGCGTGGTGGTCGGATCGTCGCTCATCACCGACGAACTAGCAGCTCCGCGGTGACGTAGCCAGAGACCGCCGAGGAAGCACTGGGCTCGAGCGACCGGCACGCGCGCCGGCCTGCGCCTCGACGGTGCGCAATCGGGCGCGCGGGCGCCGCGACCCAAACATCCTCCGACCGTCTACCGGTCGTCGTCCAGCAGCCGCCGCGCGCCGTCGTCGAGGTCGTCGAACTGCCCCGAGCGCACCGCCCGCACGAAGAGGACCAGGAACGCCGCGGCGAGCGTCACGCTGAGCGGGAGGAGCACGATGAGGATATCCATCAGACGCCTCCAACGGCAACGGCACCCAGGACAGCGCCGCGCGGCTCGGCCGCCTCGCCACGCGCTAGCGAGCGCCTCGTACGTCGCTCGACCGCGAGCGCGTTCCCGACGACGATGAGGCTGGAGATCGGCATCAGCAGGGCAGAGATTAGCGGGGTGATCAGGCCGAAGGCGGCCAGCAGGACCGCCCCGAAGTTGTACACGATCGCGAACCGAGCGTTCAGCTTCAGCGCGCGCTGCACCTCGAGCGACACGACGCGCGCCGCGTGAACCGGCGCGAGCGACGGCTCGAGGACGACGACGTCGGCTGTCGCGATCGCCGCGTGGGCGCCCTCGCCCATGGCAACCCCGACGGTCGCGGCCGCCATCGCCGGCGCATCGTTTGCGCCGTCGCCAACGAAGAGGACGTGCCGCCCCGCGCGCTGCGCGTCGACGACCTCTGCGAGCTTTTCCTCTGGGCGCAGGCCACCGCGCGCGTCCGCGATCCCGACCTCGCTCGCGACCCTCGAGACCACCTCCGGGTGGTCTCCCGACCGGAGCAACACCGGCAGCCGCAGCGCGCCCACCGTCGCGGCGGCGTCGGGTCGCACCACGTCAGCGAGCGCGATGCGATCGCGCGGCGCGCCGTCGACCGAGACGAGCACGGTCTCTGGCCCGTCTGGGGTGACGGAGACCACCGAGCCATCGATCGTGCCACGCACACCGCCGCCCGGGATCGACTCCACATCGTAGGCGCGGGCGATCGGCAGCCGTAGCCGCTCGGCTTCGCCGACGATCGCACGGGCGACGGGGTGTCTGACACCGAGCTCCAGCGATGCGGCGAGCGCGAGCGTGTCGGGGTCGGCGGCGCGCACCCGGGGCGTCCCGAAGGTAATGGTCCCCGTCTTGTCGATGACGAGCGTGTCGACCGCCGCGAGCGACGTGAGCGCGTCTCCAGACCGGACGAACGCGCCGCGTCGGGCTGCCGCACCGATGCCCACGGCGAGCGTCGTCGGCGCGGCGAGTGCGAGCGCGCACGGGCACGCGACCACGAGCACGGCGACGACGACCGGCAACGCCGTCGTAAGGTCTGTCGCGATCGTCCAACCGACCAAGGTCGCGGCTGCCGCCAACAGGACGCCCGCCGTGAACCAAGGAGCGACGCGGTCGACGAGACGGGTGACCGGCGAGCGCTCGTCGAGCGCGCTCCGCACGAGCTCTCCGATGCGCGCGACGGTCGACTCCGCCGGAGCCACCTCGACCCGGACGTCGAGGGCGCCAGAGACGATTGCGGCGCCGGAGGGCACGCGGTCCCCTGCGCCAACAGCGACGGGCGCGGCCTCGCCCGTGACGTGCGAGATGTCGACGAACGCGCCGCCGTGCGTGACGCGGCCGTCTGCACACACGCGGCCGCCGGCTCCCACGACGAGCACCATCCCCGGCATTACCTCGCGAGCGGCGATTGTGCGGACGCCGTCGGAGGTGCGGACATCCGCGTCGTCGGGCGCTGTTGCGAGCACCGCCTCTGCGGCGTTTGCGGCGCGATCACGGCCCTGAGCGACGAGCACGCGGCCGCCGAGCAGGAAGGCGACGAGCATCGTCAGCGAGTCGAGGTACCCCGCGCCGCCGACGAACGCCATCGCGACGCCGTGTGCATACATGACTGCGATCGCCAGCGCGACGGGAACGTCCATCGACAGGAGCCGGTGGCGCAACGCCTGCCAGCTCCCGCGAAAGAACGGGACCGCCGAATAAAACACGGCGGGCGTGGCGAGGACGAGCGACGCCCACGAGAACAGGGCCAGGTAGCGCGCCGCCATATCGCCACGCGCCTCGCCAAGGTAGATCGCGATGTGGATCAGCATCACGTTCATCGCGCAGAAGGCTGCGACGCCGAGTCGCACCAGGTCGTCGCGGTCGGCATGCCGCGCCAGCGTGGGCTCGACGGGAGTGTAGCCGAGCGACGCCACGGTCGCCGCGAGCGACGACAGCCGTGTCGTGCGCGGGTCATAGCGGACCGTCGCGACGTTGGTCCCATACGAGACGTGTGCGTCGACGACCCCGGGCTGGCACGAGATGGCCCGCTCCGAGAGCCAAACACACGCCGCGCAGCGGACGCCTCCGACTCGAAACCGTGCCTCGACCGTGCCGTCGGCCTGTTCGTGCGCGTGCGCCGCGGCATACGCCGGCGAGTCGAAGACCTCGGTGAGGGCTCCCGACGGGCGTGGTGAGAAGCCGTCACGCTCGTCGTAGAACCGCTGCCAGCCGTTATCGCGAACCAGCGCCGCGACGGTCTCGCAGCCCGCGCAGCAGTAGAGCGGGACGTCGGGCGCGGCGTCTACCGGAGCCCGGACCGGTGCTCCGCAGTGCGCGCAGGCGCGTTCACCGGGCTTCTGAGTCATAGCTCGCGACAACGGGCTCGCGGGTCTGCAGCGCGACGTAGATGAACGCCGCGTTGATCACGAGCACAAGGGCCAGGAGGCTCAGGATAAGGTGTAGCGGGTTGATGCGGCTCACTTGGACCCCGTGCGCTGGTGGTTTCGGAAGGTCGCGCGGTGACGGACTTCGGTGTCCCCCTCACGCACGACGAACTCGAACGGCGTGATGGGCGGCGCGTCGGCAGCCGAGGGGAGGGTGACGAACGCCGGAACCACGCGGTGTCCCGCACCCTCGACGCTGACCTGCTGCGCTTCTCCGCTGGCACCGGCGCCAGGGATGACGAGCTCGGCTCCGTCGAGCGTCACCGAGATCGCGAAGGTCGCGGGCTCCCGCGACTTGTTGTGGACCGTCACCTGGAACAGGTTCCGGACGCCGCCGTCGTCGAGCGCGGACTCGGCCGTGTGTGGATCCTGCGCGATGGTGACGTCGAAGGGCGCCCGGCTCAGGAGAGTCACGGTGAACGCGATCGACACACCGACGAGCGCGACGGCATAGATTGCGGGCCGCACACCAAAGCGACGGCGGGGACGGCCCTCCAGCTCGGCGAGCGATGCGTACTTCACCAGCGTCGGCTGGCCGAGTCGGTCCATGACCTCGATGCATGCGTCGACGCAGCGTGCGCAGGCGATGCACTCGAGCTGGAACCCGTCGCGGATGTCGATTCCGCTCGGGCAAACGGCGACGCAGCGGTTGCAGTCGATGCAGGCCCCGACCTCGACGCCGTCGAGGTCCGAGAGCTTCATGCCGCGCGGCTTGCGCGGCTCGCCGCGCCTGAAGTCGTAGCCGATGTTTACGGTGTGCTCGTCTGTCAGCACCGACTGAAGCCGTGCGTACGGACACAGGTAGTGACAGAACTGCTCGCGGAACCAAGCAAAGTCCAAGAAGAGGACAAATGTGAGCGCACCGGCGAACACATACGCGCCGGCCGGGGAGGCGCCGCGGAGCATCGAGTACAGGTCGACGAAGAATCCGGAGAAGCTGAACGCGATTCCGGCGGCGAGCAGCAGATAGAGCGCCCACTTTGTGAGGCGCTTCCGCAGCTTCGTCGCGTCGAGCCGTGCCTCGGCGAGGCGAATCTGCGCGCCGCGCTCACCCTCGATCCACCGCTCGATACGGCGGACCAGCTCCTCCATCAGGACCGTCTGTGGGCAGGCGTACCCGCACCACAGGCGGCCCCAGAGAGAGGTGACGAGGAAGAGCAGGAGCCCGCTCGCGAGGATGACGGTCAGCAGCAGCACCGTCTCGCGGGGGGTGAACACGAGCCCGCCGACGTGGACCTGCCGCGTCATCAGGTCGGCGAGCAGGATCGGGGCGCCGCCGATGCGGACCCAGGGCGCGATGAGGAGGAACGCGATCAGCGAGCGCCCGATCCCGCGGTGGATCCGCTGGAACTTGCCGTCGATCGAGGCTGGGTAGATCCACTTGCGTGCGGCGCCGAACATCTTCTCGCTCAGTCGTTGGGGGTCAGGTTGGCGACGTAAGCCGAGACCTTGGCGACGCCATCCGGCCCGAGCACGGGGAGCCAGGTCGGCATGCCCTTGTCGAGGACGCCGGTCGCGACGGTCGTGCGAATGTCCTCGGGCGAGGAGCCGTGGATCCACACATTGTCGACGAGGCTCGGCCCGATGCCGCCCGTGGCATCAGCCTGGTGGCACGCGACACAGTTGGCGGCGAAGATGGCCGCGCCCGCGTCGATCGCCTCGGGCGTCATCTCGACGACGATCGTGTTGACGTCAAACGGCGCCGGTGCGGCCGCGATCTCCGCGTCGTAACGCGACGCCAGGGTCTGCGGAGTCAGGATGTGCCAATCGGCGAAGTTGGCGACTCCCCAGACGACGGTGCCGATGGAGAGCCCGACCCACCACGTGGGGAGCTTGTTGTCGTACTCCTGGATCCCGTCGGACTCGTCCGCGTGACCTCGGAGCTGGTTCACGTTCGATTCAGCCATGGGTGCGCTCTCGGGCGTCGGACGGCACGGGGCCGTCGGAGTCGTCAAGGGGAAGCCGTGCGAGGTCTGCGTAGACGAGGCGCGCCGAGGGGCGCATCAGCCGCAGGGCGACGGTCGTGAAGAATGCGAAGAACGCGATGGTGACGAGGCCCATCAGCAGCCCGCCGGACGCGAGGTGCGACGCCTCGTGGAAGATCGGGTTCACGGGGCCTCCGGGGTCAGGGCAGCGGCGCCATGGATGGCGACGTCTGCGTCGGTGCCGAGCCGCTGCAGGTAGGCGATGAGCGCCACGATCTCGGTGTCGGCGCTCGCGGTGATGCCAGCGTCGGAGAGATGCGCGACGATCGCGCTGCCCTCAGCGTTGAGCAGCTGCGCGACGTTGGTGATGTCGGCGTCGGAGTAGCTCTCGCCCACCCGGTCGAGAGCGCGCATCGTCGCGGCGACGTCGTCGGGTTCGATGGTCGCGGTCAACAGCCACGGATAGGGCGGCATGACCGAGCCGGGTGAGGTGCTGCGCGGGTCGCGCATGTGCTCGTAGTGCCAGCCGTCGGGGTACTTCCCGCCCACGCGCTGGAGGTCGGGCCCGATGCGGCGCGACCCGAGCTGGAACGGACGGTCGTGGACGTACTCGGCGGCTCGAGACCACTCGCCGTAGCGCATGGTCTCGGCGCGCATCGGCCGCACCATCTGCGAGTGGCAGTTGTAGCAGCCCTCGCGGACGTAGATGTCGCGGCCGGCGAGCTGGAGGGGGGTGTAGGGCGCGACGAGCTCGGCGTTCTCGGGCTGGTTGGCGCTGACGGTGTACATCGGGACAATCTCGACGAGGCCACCGATCAGGATCGCGATCGCGGTGAGGCCGCCGAAGAAGCCGATGTTCGTCTCGAGGACGCGGCTATGCCATTGGTCGTTTTCGTTGGACACGTTGTACCTCTCGGGTGCTTGCGTCGTGTGTGATCAGGCTTCGACGGGCGCCGAGCTCGGCGCCGGCGCGTTTGCCGTCTTGATGAAGTTCCACGCCATGATGCAGACGCTGACGAGGTACATCAGACCGCCGACGACGCGGACCCAGTACAGCGGGATGAGCTGCGTCACGGTGTCGAGGAAGTTCGGGTACAGGAGCTGCGTCCCGTCCTCGTTGTATGCACGCCACATCAGCCCCTGGGTGACGCCGGCCGTCCACATGCTGACGATGTAGAGCAGGATGCCGATCGTCCCGAGCCAGAAGTGGAGCTCGGCCAGCTTCATCGAGTGCAACGGCCGGTTCCACAGGCGCGGCACCATGTAGTAGCACATCGCAAACGTCGTGAAGCCAACCCAGCCGAGTGCGCCGCCGTGCACGTGGGCGATCGTCCAGTCGGTGTAGTGCGACAGCGAGTTGACCGCGCGAATCGACATCATCGGGCCCTCGAACGTCGACATGCCGTAGAAGGTGATGCCGACCGCGAGGAACTTCAGGACCGGGTCCGTGCGGACGCGATCCCACGCGCCCTTCAGCGTGAGCAGACCGTTGAGCATGCCGCCCCACGACGGCGCGATCAGCATGAGGCTGAAGACCATACCGAGCGTCTGCGCCCAGTCAGGCAGCGCCGAGTAGAGGAGGTGGTGCGGGCCCGCCCAGATGTAGAGGAAGACCAGCGCCCAGAAGTGGATGATCGACAGCCGGTAGCTGAACACCGGGCGCTCGGCTGCCTTGGGCAGGAAGTAGTACATCAGCCCGAGGAACGGCGTCGTCAGCAGGAAGCCGACCGCGTTGTGGCCGTACCACCACTGGACCAGCGCGTCGGTGAGGCCCGAGTAGATCGGGTAGCTGCGAGTCAGCGAGGCCGGGATGGCCAGGTTGTTGACGACATGCAGCACGGTCATCGTGATCACCGTCGCCATGTAGAACCACAGCGCGACGTACAGGTGCTTGGTCTTCCGGGTGACGAGCGTGCCGAAGAAGTTCACGGCGAATGCGACCCACACCACGGCGATCGCGAGGTCGATCGGCCAGATCAGCTCCGCGTACTCCTTGCCCTGCGTCAGCCCGAGCGGGAGCGTGATCGCTGCCGAGACGATGATGAGCTGCCACCCCCAGAAGTGAATCCAGCTCAGCGCATCCGAGAACATCCGCACCTTGCAGAGCCGCTGCGTCGAGTAGTACACGCCCGCGAACACGGCGTTGCCCGCGAACGCGAAGATCACGGCGTTCGTGTGCAACGGCCGCAGTCGCCCGAAGGTCGCGTACGGGAGCCCAAGGTTGGCCGGCCACCACGCGAGCTGCAGCGCGATGATGACGCCCACGAGCATCCCGACGATGCCCCAGAGCACGGTTGCTGACAGGAACATCCGCGCGATCTGATCGTCGTACCGCGGTGTGTTCGGTGAGGTGGTTTGTTCCATGGTCGACTCGGGACAGGGAGTTGGGCGTCACTCGACGCCGTGACGACAAGCGGTGCCACCGCGTGTGAGCAAGGGGCGTGCCAGCCGCGGGGGCACCGCGGAACCAGCGACCATCGCGCCCTCCCGCCCGTGCCGCTCCTCGTCTTTCGGGCGGGGGGTGTGTGGGGACGAACACTTGCCAGTGTGTGAAAACGAACACGCACCCCGCGCGGTATCTCCGACGCCCCGCGCCCAGCCCGGCAGGGACCGCGGCGCGCACCCGGTGTCTCGCGGTTCAGTCGATCTTGGTACGGCGCTTGCTTCTGTGCCGAGCGCGACCGGGATGAGCAGCCCCGCCGTCTGGTCGCGAGAGCCTCGCAACGAAAACCATGGCAGACCCCGCACTCACACTCACCGCCGCCGCCTTCGGCGTCGGCTTCGTCGGCAGCCTCCACTGCGTCGGCATGTGCGGCCCGTTCGCCGCGCTGGCAGGGCAGGGCTCGGGCTGGCGCGGTGTTGCAACATACTCGGCGGGACGGACCGCTACCTACGCGGCGCTCGGGGCCGGTGCCGGCCTCCTCGGCAGCACGCTCGCGCAGCTCCGCACGCTCGGCGCCCTGGTGTCGATCGGCATCATCGTCGTGGTCGCGCTGCAGCTCGCAGGCATCTTGCCCGAGCCGCGGTTCGCGAGCCGCGTAGCAGGCCCGCTGGTTCGGCGACTCTCGGCGCGTGTCCGCGGGTTCCGCTTCTTGCTCGGCGCTGCCTCGGCGCTGATGCCTTGTGGCTTGGTTTACGCGGCCCTCGGCGTGGCGGTGACCGCAGGCAGTCCGTCGATGGGAGCGCTCGCGATGGTGGCCTTCGGCCTCGCGACCTGGCCGGCGCTTCTGGCGGTCGGGGTCGGCGCCGGCCGGATCGCGTCCATGGGGCCGCGACTTCGGCAGGGCGTGGCGGTCGTGGTCGCGGCGACGGGGCTTTGGGCCGTGCACCACCGGGGTGGCATGAATATGGAAGCACACACGATGGTTGACGTGGCGGCCGATGCGAGCGAGGCAGAGGTGCCCGAGTGCTGCCGCGGCCACGTCCACGCGCCCTGAGGGCTTCCGAGATCTGCAGCATGCCGCTGCGATGTGCGGGGGGCTCCCCGCGAGACTAGGAGAGAGGAGATGAGCAAGATCAATCGCCGTGAGTTCCTCGAGCGCGCCGCCCTCCTGGGCGCCGCCGTTGGCGCAGGCGCCTTCATGGTCGGCTGCAACAAGGGCGGGGGCGGGCTCTCCTGCACGGACACCGCCGGCCTCGCCGCCGCCGACGTGGCCACGCGCACCAACAACAACTACGTCGACGCCAGCACGCAGGCCGGAAAGGACTGCGCTGGCTGCGCCCTCTACCAGGCCGGCGCCGAAGGTGCCTGCGGCACCTGCACCGTCGTCAAGGGGTCGATCAACCCCGGCGGCTACTGCAACCTGTGGGCGGCGCGTCCCGCGTGAACAGCGTCGTCGACCCGGCGATCGGAGCGCTCCTCGAGCGCTTCGATCGCCCGGGACCCCGCTACACATCGTACCCGACGGCGGTCGAGTTCTCCGACCGCTTCACGGTTGACGACGCGCTCCGCTGCTACGCCGACGTTGGTCGGCGCGGCGCGGAGCTCGCCCTCTACGTGCACCTCCCCTTCTGCCGAGAGCGCTGCACCTACTGCGCGTGCAACGTCGTCTCGACCCCGAGGCACGACCGCGTCTCGGCGCCCTACGTGCAACACCTCCTCGCGGAGGTCGACCGCGTCGCCGAAGCGGTCGGTGCGCGGGCGCCCGTCTCACAGCTCCACCTGGGTGGCGGAACCCCGACCTATCACACGCCCGAGGAGCTCACGGCCGTCGTCGAACACCTCCGCGAGCGCTTCGACTTCGCTCCCGACGCGGAGTGCTCCGTCGAGGTCGACCCCCGCGTCACGTCGCGTGCCCACCTCGAGGCGCTGGCCGCCGCCGGGTTCCGCCGCCTGAGCGTCGGCGTGCAGGACCTCGAGCCCGCCGTCCAGGTCGCCATCGGCCGCGACCAGCCCGCCGCGATGACCGCCGCGACCGTCGCAGACGCCCGCGCGCTCGGCTTCGTGTCCGTCAACGTGGACCTCGTCTACGGGCTGCCGCTGCAGACGGTCGAGTCTCTGCGCGACACGATCCGCGCCGTCCTCGACATGCGCCCCGACCGCCTCGCCGTCTACTCGTTCGCCTGGCTCCCCAACGCGTTCGCACACCAGCGCGCGATCGACGAGGCCACGCTGCCCCGGGGGGCCGAGAAGGTGGCGCTGCTCGGCGCTGCGCGCGATCTGCTGCTCGAGGCCGGCTACGTCGACATCGGCATCGACCACTTCGCGCTCCCCTCGGACCCGCTCGCGATCGCACAAGCCGCCGGGACACTCCGGCGCGACTTCATGGGCTACACGACGCGCCAGTCGACCGAGTACATCGGCTTCGGAGTCTCCGCTATCGGGTACGTCGCTGGCGCGTTCATCCAGAACGAGAAGCGCCTCATCGACTACCTTCGGGCCGTAGACGGCGATACCCTCCCGGTCGCACGCGGCGTCCAACTCGACGACGACGACCTGCGGCGCGCCTACGTGATCGGCGAGCTGATGTGTAACTTCCACGTCGACAAGGCCCGATACCGTGCCCACTTTGGACGCGCGTTCGACGCAGACTTCGCCGAAGACCTGCCTCGCCTCGCACCGCTGATCGCCGAGGACTTCGTCGTCGACGACAGCGAGGGCATACGCGTCACCACCACCGGGCGGTTCGTCGCCCGAAACGCCGCGATGTGTTTCGATCGCTACCGGCGCGGCGCCGGCGGCAACTCGTTCTCCCGTACCCTGTAGCTCGGAGCAGCGTCATGAAGCTCGACGTCAAGCGGATCCTCGTGGGCATCTCTCTCGGTGCGGACACCACGCCGGAGCTCGGCGTCACCGAGCTCGATCGCGGCGCCCTCGCGCACGCGCTTCGCATCGCGAAGGAGGTCGGCGCAACGCTCCGCCTGCATCACTCGATCGACTGGGTCGGCTTCGACCCGGTCGCCGCGGTCCCCGAGCTCGCCGATGCCGCGATCGAGCGCGCGAACCGACTCCTCCAGCAGCTCGTCGCCGAGTGCGCCGCCGCCGGTGTCACCGCGACCGGCGCCGCGTCGATCGGCCCCGCGTGGTCGGAGCTGCTCTCGGCCGCCGAAGGGTGGGGCGCCGACCTCATCGTCATCGGCCCCCGCGCCCACTCCACCGACCTGCTCGGGCACCTCACCTACGGCAGCACCGCGCAGAAGCTCGCGCGCAACGCGCACTGCAGCGTCTGGGTCGTTCACCCGAGCGCCACCGGCTGGCCAACGCGCGCCGCTGTCATGGTCGACCTCAAGGACTACTCCGTCGAGATGGTCGAGCTGGGCAACTTCCTCCGCGAGCGCTTCGGCATCGCCACGGATCTCGTCCACTGTGTCGACTTCCCGGCCGACATCGCCCTGCAGCGTCTCCCGAACGCAGGCGACGCGATCCGCGCGTACCACCGCGAGATCCTCGTCGACGCGATGAAGCACATCGAGACCCTGCTCGGCGACTCGCGCCCGAACTGGCACATCGATGTCAGCGACCAGTGGGTGACCCACGTCACCGAGAAGCTCACGACGGACCGCCGCGTTGACCTCTTCGTCATCGCAGGCACCAAGAAGCCCGGGATCGCCGGGGCGATCCTCGGCAGCACCGCCGCGAAGCTCGTCCGGCGCGCCCACGGCTCGACGCTCGTCGCTCGCGGCGGCGCCTGGGTCTCCCCTAGCTGACCGGCGACCGCGCACCGGGGTTCCCCCGCGGGCGCTCCGACACGCCTACGAACGGGCGCGCCCGAGGCGCGCCGCGACCCTGCGCGTGATCCGCGCCATCCATGGAGCCGCGCGCATCCACCCTTCTGCCACCCGCGGCGACCAGCGCAGGGGCCGCGGCAGCGGGCCGACGACGCGTGTCGCCCGCGCGACGATCTGCGCTCGCGTGATCGGGAGGTCGGGGTATAGGCGGTTGTCCCCCTGCACTGTGAACACGCCCTCGTGGTCCCGGTAGACTAGACGGTGCAGCACCCATACGCTGGCGCCGTCGCCGCCGGGGACCATCGCGAGCAGGATGTCACCTCGTGCCGGATCGGCCTCGCCGAGGGGCTCGAGCTCGACGCGGTCGCCGTTCCGGATCACCGGGAACATCGAGCCTCCGACACACTCGACCGTCGCGTGCTGCCCTGCGGCGAGCTCGGCGAGCGCGTTCGAAGTCGCCTTGATCCCGGCGCTCGTCACGCTATCCGGCCCCGCTGTTCTCGTCTCGCGCGGCAAAGCCGAGCGCCATCGCCGTGGTCTCGCGGCACTTCGACGGCGCAGACCCGGTCGTGCTCCCGGTCTCTCGATGCGCCCGCGCGGGGCACAGCCCACAGTTCGAGACGTTCTCGCACGGCTGGCAGTTCGAGAAGCTGCTGCGCCTGATCGTCCGAGCGCGCCGGAACACCGGCGAGTCCAGCCAGATCTCCGAGAACGAGGCGTCTCTGACGTTGCCCGCCGGCTCCTCCCAGTCCAGGCAGGGCTGCACCGTGCCGTCGGGCGAGATGTAGCACGACGCGTTTCCGGCCAGGCAGGTGTGGTCGTCGGGGCTGAAGGCGGGCAAGGCGTCGGCGTCGACGAGCTGCGGGTAGACACAGTCGAAGACCGCGAGGCGCTCCTGCAGATCGACGCCCAGCCCCATCAGCTCGTCGGAGCCCTTGTTGTCGCCCTTCATGTCGACCGAGAACTCCACCTTCGCACCAACGCTGTCGGCCAGGGCAGAGAGCGACCGCGCGACCCCGCGGTTCCCGGTCATAAGTACGCACTTGAAGAGTACGGGGACGCCAACCGCGTGAAGGTGCCGCGCCGCGCCGACCGTGCGCTCCCACGAGCCCGGCACCTTCGTGATCGCGTCGTGCTCGCCAGCGTCGGCCGAGTAGATCGACATCGCGACGACCGCGATGCCGAGCTCCGCGAGCTGCGCGGCGAGCGGCGCGTCGATGTGACCGCCATGCGTGATGATCCGAAGCTCGAAGCGCCGCTTGCGTGCTGCCCGCAGGATCTCGAGGCCGTCGGGCCGGTGGAAGATCTCGCCGCCCGACACCAGCAGGAAGAGCGTGCCGAGCGCGCGCAGCTCGTCGAAGAGCTCCTCGTACTCCTCGAGCGAGAGCTCCGCCCGCTTGCGGTCCGCGAGGTAGCAGTGGACGCAGTCGAGGTCGCACCGATACGTGACGTCGATGTGAACGCCGATGGGGACGACGAGCTGCTGCGCGCGCGCTACGAGCCAGGCGCGCGCGCCGTCTCTGGCATCTACCGCTTCCACGGCGCTCCTTGCAGGGGATGCGCGGACCGCAGCCACTGTAGGGATGCCGTCGGCACGGCGCCAGCCAGGCTCGCCACACTCGCGACGAGCGACGGATCCGCGAGCTGGGCGGCGGCCTGGACGCCGACGTGCGGCATTAGCAGCGCGACGGCCTCGGCGTGGGACGGCACCCGCCAGACGTTGGCCTCCGTCGACTGCCCCAGGACGGCGATCGCGCGGAGCCGCGCGGGGGCCTCGTATCGGGCCTGATCGCCGGTTCCCCAAAACGGAGACGGAAGGAGCCACCACGCCCCGGCCTCATCGCGCGCGCAGATCGCGATCTCGTTGGCGATCACGCGCTCGGCTCCCCCCTCTCGGGCAATGGTCGACTTGCCCGCACCGGAGTGGCCCGGGAAGAGGTACGCGTCGCCGTCGAAGACGAGGGCGGCCGCATGGAAGAAGAGCGCTTCTGCAGGCATCGCGGCGAAGATCGCCGCGCCGCGCAGCACGTGCTCAAGCGCCGTCGCGCGGTCCGAGGCCACGATGTCGGCGCGATCGTGCGCGAAGGTGGCGCGGTAGTAGCACCACTCGACGTCCCAACCGCCGTCGTCGAGTCGCTTGGCGACCGGCTCGGTGCCTCCCCGCGGGTGCGAGTACGGGAGCCAGTCGGGCCCGTCGAACCGCACATCGCATTGGACGGTGCGGAGGCGATCCCCGCCGGGGCGATCCACGAACGCCGCAGCCCGACCGAGCACGAAAGCGTCGATCAGGGCAGCGTCACCACCTTCGATCGCTACATCGAGCCCGACGACTCCGACCTCGAGCCGGAAGCGCCGCGCTCCGCTCACTCAGCAGAACGGGAGCGAGGCGCCGGAGCTGCCGACCGCGACGTTGTTCACGTCCTTGCAGCACGCCAGCGCCGCCTTCGTGAAGACCTCGCTCGACTGCACGCGGGGCGACTCCCAGCGCTGCTTCGTCGGGGCCTGGACCTTCGTGTTCTTCGCGTCGTTCATCTGCTCGCTCCCTGCCGCATGGGCTCGTGTGCGCACTGTCAGTACAGAATCGATAGCGCCGTTCCAACTCCAGCGCCAGTCCCAACGAAACCAACGTCGACCATGCCGTCGCCGTTGAAGTCGCCGCTGGCCACCTCCGTCGGACACGCACCCTCATACACGACCTGCGCCGGCGTGTCGAACGCTCCAGATGCGCTCGAGAGCGCCAGCCCCACCGTGCACGTCCCAGCCGAGTCCGAGAACAACGCCCACACGTCGCTGCGGCCGCTCAGGTCGGCGTCCCCTGCGCCTCCGGCCCACATGGCCGCCCACGCGGCCCGGGGCGCGGACAGGGTCGGGTGAATGGTGACCTCGGCCACAGACGGCAGCGGATCGGCACCCGTGTATACCGCGAAACCGCCAGACGAGCCGAGCCAGACACCGACGTCGGGCGCGTCGTCAGGGTCGAACAGCCCGAGCGCCTCCAGCGTGGCAGCGACCGCCGGCAGCGCGAACTCGCTCTCCGCGTCCACGTCCGTGAGGCCGTCCAGCGCCGCGACGTCGCGTCCGAGCCAGTACGTGAGCTGCCCATCCAGCGTCGAGGCCACCACCTCCGAGAGACCGTCGCCGTCGATGTCGCCAGCCACGGCGACCGCGGCGCCGAACCCCAGCCCGGCCGTCGAACCGTCGACGCGCACGGCGTCGACGCCCAGCCCAAGACCTGCCGACGCCGGCAAAGTCAGCGTCGCCGGCCAGACCCCGCGGCCTGCCACCACGTACACGACTCCGCTGTCCGTCGGGTCGCCGAGAACTAGGTCATCGTACGATGAACCCTCGAGCGGCGTGTCAACGAGGTCGCCGCGCCCAGATGTCGCGACCGTGCCGACCGCTCCAGACGACGCCGTGAGGATCACGTCCGGGCTCGACCCAAGGCCGTGGCCACCGAGCGGGTCTCCGAAGTAGAGGTATACCGCGCCTCCCGCACCGCTCCCCGGCGCCCCCACCGCGAGGTCATCGGCGCCGTCACCGTTCACGTCGCCGCAGCCGAACACGACCGTGCCCCAATCCGACGCGCCACCCGGGGCAGACAGCGTGGCGGTCTCGAACGACGCCGCCCCGCCGTACACGACCGCGAGCGACCCGGACGCCGCGTAGACGGCGAGGTCGTCGATGCCGTCGGCGTCGAGGTCACCGACGGCCGCCACCCGCGACCCCGAAGCGACGCCAGCGAGAACCTCTTCCGAGCTCAGGGCGGCCTCGAGCACGACAGAACCGATTGTGGAGGTGTTGCCCGCGGCGTCGAACACGCGTCCGGACACGTAGCGCAGCGCGGTAAGCGGAGTCGCGGGCAGCGCCGCCTGCACCGCACCCGATGTCAGCGTGAACGGCAGCGAGCGATCCAGGACCAGCGTCGCCGTCCCAAAGTTCGTCGCATCGATCGGGCTCAGCGACGTGCGAACCTCCACCCGCGTGACGCCGGACGTCGGCGTCCACCGGACGTTCGACTGGGTCGATCTCGGGCCCGTGGCGGCGACCGACAGCACCGGCGCCGTCGGGGGTGTGACGTCGACCGTGACCGAGCATGTCGCGGTCGCACGGTTCCCCGCGGCGTCGTCGGCCACCGCCGTGATCGTCGACTCGCCGTCGACCAGCGTGACCTGCACGGATCCGACGCCCGCAGAGAGCGTCGCGACCCCGAGCGAGCGCGAGCCGCCGGCCCCCGTGGCCGAGAGGACGACGCTCGTGCCGTTCGGAGCGTCGCTCGCCACCTCTACGCGCGTCTGAAGCCCGCTCGTGCCCGCGTCCAGATCGGCAGACGCCGCGAGGATACTCCCGCTCGCCGGCCGCGTGATCCTCAGCGTCGGCGGCGTGACGTCGACCGTCACGGTCGCCGCGAGCGTCGACGACTGCATCGGATTCCCGGCGACGTCGACCGCGTCGACGGTGAACCGGTGCGGTCCGTCGGCCAGCGTCAGCGTGAGCGTCGCCACTCCGCCAGCAGCGACCGCGGAGCCGACCAGCGCGCCGTTGTCGAAGAAGCGAACCGGCTGCGAACTCTCGAGGCCGCTGAGCTCCGCCCGAACCTGGGCACGCCCGACCGCGCCTGCGGCTGTAGTCTCTGCTCGACTCAGAACGCCGTCGCCGTTGGCGTCCGTCGGCACACTGAGCCGTGTCAGCCGCGGTCCGACGCCGTCCACGATCAGCGCCGCTACAGCCCGAGGCGCTATCGCGACGGCGCCGATGCCGACCTCGATGCCGAGCTCCAGCGCGCCGTCGGGCAGTGTCACGAGGTCAAAGCGCACGGACGGCGACGCGATCGTCTGCACCGCCACCTGCCGCCAGCCGAGCGTCCCGCACGCGGTCGGGTAGCGCACCGCGTCAGACGAGCGCACACACAGCCGCGCGTCGTCGCCGGTGTAGTCGCCGCTTATCGTTCCGCGGATCGTTGCCTGTACGCCGCTGGCCGAGGTGTCCTCGTCGGCGGTCGCTGCGAGTGTCGTTCCGCTGACGGGTGAGTCGATCACTGCACCCGCTGCGGCCGAGGCGCCGACGACGGAGATGACGGCCTCGCCGAGGTTTCCGACAGCATCGCTGACGATGACACCGAGCGTCGTGTGCCCATCCGGGATAGTGAGCGTAGGGCCGGTCAGGTCGCTGTCGGTTGCTGTCAGCGCTGCGCCCACGACGGCGCCGCCCGCCCCGATCCGGAACCGCGGCGCCTCACCCACGCCAGCGCCCGCGACGCGGACCGCTGGCCGGAGCTGGACCAGCGGCGTGGTCGTGTCCTCGTCGGTCCGCACTACGGCGCCGTCGAGCGGCGCGAGCCAGGCGACAGACGGCGCGATGGTGTCTACTACGAACGCCGCGCTGTCCGACGCCTCGACGTTGATGAGGTTCCGCGCACGCAGCGCTACCAAGCAGTGCGCCTCCGCCGGCACCGTGACCAGCGCGCTCACACGGCCGTCTCGCACCGCTGCCGACTGACTCGACGCGACCTCGTCGCACTCCAGCTCGACGCCCGTCGGGGTCTCGTCGAGCAGGCCGCCGGTGCTGGCGACGACGAGGAGCTGCAGGCCCTCGACGTCGGGCGCCGCATCCGGAGTACCGCTCGCGAAGACCTCCCCGTCTGCCGGACTCGTCAGCACGAGCTCAGGTGTTGTCGGGTCGACCGCGATTGAGATGGACGCGGCACCCCGTCCCCGCGGATCCGTCGTCACAGCCGTGAGCGTGTGGCGCCCGAACGGCAACGTCACGCCGACGAAGCGAGCGTCACCGTCGGCGTTCGCTCGCTCCACGCCGATGACACTCCCGTCGAGCTCGAGCTCGACGTCGATGCCCGCCGCAACATCCGTGTCGATCTCCACATCGAGCGGAGCCGTCGAGTCCCGAAGCGTGCCATCCGTCGGGCTCACGAACCGTACCGACGGCACGTTGATCTCGGCCGTGAATGACCCTGTCACCACCGTCACGTTGCCGGCCACGTCGGTCGCTGATGCGGCGAACGTGTTAGACCCGACGCCGATCGTGACGTTCTCGATCGTCACCGCCCCATCGGTCGCAGGGCTCGCGCAGCGCAGCGAGCCCGCGTTCACCGAGATGCACACGCTCCCACCGATCGCGCCGCTCGCGAGCAGGGTCGCTGTCATTCGAGGGCCGTCTGCGGTGAGCTGGATCGCGCTGCGCCGCACGACGCCGCCCGCCCGGGGCGATGTCGGCACGAGCACCGGCGCCGTGCGGTCGATCTCTAGCCCGATCTGCGTGTGCGCCGTGTTGCCGTAGCCGTCGGTGACGTCGAACTCGAGCAGTCCCGCGCCCTCGGGGAGCGCGACGATCTGTGCGAAGGTCGGCTCGGTGTCCACGACCCGGTGGCGCTCGCCGCCGGCGAACCACCACTCCGTCGTCGCGGCCTCGCCGGAGCGAAGGCCCTCGAACGCCACGGCTAGACCGATCGTGGCGGCGTTGGTGATCGTCAGCGGTCGCGGCTGGATGATCCGCAGCGTCAGCGGCTCGACGTCGACTTCGACCGTCGACTCGGCGCCGATCACGACCAAGTCGCCGTCGATCCTCGGGCGGCAGGTCGACACCCCCTCCGGCGGAGTGATCGGGAACGTGACGCCGCCCTCCGCGGTCGGCGCCGATCCGACGCGGACGAAGCTACGAGCGCCCGCCGCCTTGCACTCGACCGACGCGGTGCCCTCGATGCCGTCGCCGCCGCGGACCACTGCGGTGGTCTGCACGCCCGGGGTGCTCGCGTCCTCGTCCGTCGCCGGCCCCACGACGAAGCCGTCGACCGGAGCCTCTAGCACGAGGTCGTCGCCAGACAGCGTCACGGCCACCGTCTGCTGGTCGCTCGCCGCCTGTCCACAGCCATCCTCCACGCTCGCCGCGATGATGACCTCGCCCGACTGCACGAACGTCAGCGCCGACGACGTCCAGGCGCCCTCGCGAACCGTCCCCTGACCAGCAGGGGCGCCGTCGACAGTCACGAGAACGCGCGCGCCGTCGGGCGCGACCGCCGTTCCGCGCATGGTCCGCTGGAGGCCGGGCTGCGTTCTGCTCTCGTCGGTCGTCGCGCCGATTGCGCCCGGAGGCTCGAGCATGATCTCCAGCTCGTCGACCGATACTCCGAACACCGCCGCGGCGGACTCGCCCGATCGATCACCCTCCGAGGCGACTCCAACCGCGCTGAAGGTCCCGGACTCGACCGTCACCCAGAAGTCCGTCTCGCCGTCGCGTGTCTCCACGGCCGCGATCGGCTCGCCGTCGACTCGCAAGCGACGGTCTTCGCAGTCGCTGACGACGGTCACCACAGCCTGGAAGCCGGGCGTGTCCGTGTCTACGTCGCCGCCCGCGACGGTCACGTCGCACCGGCCGCGGGGGGAGGGCGAGATCGACACCTCGCAGGTGCCGACGTCGACGGTGACCGTGCTGATCGCCTCGATCGTCCGCTCGTCGATCACGACCCACGCGCGCAACTCGACGCTTCCCGGGGGTAGTGTGAGCTCACCGAACCGCACCGTCCCGCTCGTGACTTCGGCCTGCGTCGCGAGCTCGCCCTGCACGTCGAGGTTCACGCTCACGCCGTCTGCGATCCCGGTCGCCGACGCGACGACGTTCGTCTGGTAGCCCGGCTCGTCGCTCCGATCTGCGTCCGGGGCCAGCGTCGAGCGGTTCCGGGGAGCGTCGATTCGAAGCGCCGGCGCGGGCGGTGGCACGACCAGTGTCACCGTGACCGTGGCGTCCGCCAAGTGGTCGGCGCCGAGGTCGGCGCTGACCGAAATCTCGTTCGTCCCCTCCGACAGCGTGACCGCGTCGAACCGCACGATGCCGTCGGGAGTCAGCACCGTCTGCGCCTGGGGAGACAGAGGCGCGCCCGAGCTCACGGCCACGACCCGTGCTCCAACGGGAAACGCGGTGGTCGCGAGCGTCACCTCGATCTGAACGCCGTCGATCAGCGGCGACGTGTCGTCTTCGGGGCCAAACACGTCGTTCGCGGCCGGCGCGACGAGCTGCAGCTCAGGCTCCGGCCCGGAGCTCCCGCCACCGTCGCCGCACGCCCCGATCGCCCAGAACGCGAGCCCGAGCAGGCCCGCGCCGACGCGACGCCTCATCGCTGCACGACGAGCCCGAGGCGCAGCGCCTCGGACAGGAACGCCTCGGTCTCTGCGACGATCGTCTCACGCTCGGCGTCGAACTCGTCCGAGAGCTGTCCGACCAGCGCGTCCATCTCCATTCCGTCACCGTCGCAAAGCTCCCAGATGCGCGTCGCGACGCGATTCAGAACGTGCATCCGAGAGTCGGACGGCGTCACGATCGCGGCCTCGCCGCCAAGGACTGTCGCGGGGCTCTGTGGGTTCTGGGCGAATCGGGGCATGGTTGGCGGAGCGGGAGGCGTGTGTCAGATGACTGCCGAGATTCGCGCCGCGCGGATCGGAACGGGCGCGGGATGGGTCGACCACGCCGGATGATTCGCGCCGCGCGGCAGCGCCGCGACGACGACCGGGGCCGACCAGGACCACGCGTACCGTGCGGCCGCCGCGGCGACCTCGTCTCGACCCAGGCTAGCGATACGTGTGGGCAATTTCCATAGGCGGTCGACGTCGAGCCCGAGCACGCAGGTCATCAGAGCCGCACCGAGCCGCTGCGCTACCGTCTCGAGCGCGACCAGATGTGCCCCCACCAGCATCGCCTTCGCCGTCTCGAGCGCCTCGTCTGTGGGCCCCGTCGCAGCCCACTCCTCCCAGCAAGCGCGCGCCACCGCGTACGCCTCCGGCAGGCGCGCACCCTCCGGGTAGACGCGGAATGTGTGCAGCGACCCGTCGACGTCTGGAGACAGGCTCCAGTCCAGCTCGTAGGCGAGGCCGTCGCGAGCGCGCACGGCGCGGACGAGCGGCGACGTGAACCCGCCGCCGAAGGCTGTCGCGTTCAGCGAAACGGCGGGCCACGCCTCGCTCGCCGGTGGCGGCGCCGGTGTCACCACCGCGAGCGCGCCCTGCACGGAGCTCCTGAACGCAAGCGCCGCACCCGTGCCCCAGGCCGGCTCCGGACGACGCGGCGTCACCGCCGGCTTCACCCCGGTGGTGGCGCTGCGCACGCGCGCGATCAGCCTGGCAACATGCGGCCACACCTCGTCCGGGCGATCCGCGCCGACGCCCGCGACCAACGGCGCCGCAAGCAAGCGCCGTCTCCGCGCAGTCACCCTCTGCGGCGTCAACCCTGCCCTGTCCACGCGACGCCCGTCGACCGGGCGGCCCCACGCCTGACGCGGCCAGAGCGCACGCGAGAGATACCGTCCCGCCGCGCCGGCCGGGTCCTCGACCTCAGTCTCGGCCCCCTCGTCGATCTCGCGAAGCAGGTTCTCGAGCTCGTCGGCGGAGTCCAACGGCTCGCACAAGGCCTCGCCTACCAATTCCAGCGCCGCGCCGAGCATCGGCGCCAGCGCCTGAAGCTCCACGATGGTCGTTCGCCGGCTGACGCGCGTGTCGAGCTGCGCGCCGAGGCGCTCCAGTGCCGCGTGGAAAGAAGCCCGCGATCGTCGTGCCGTCCCAAGCAGCATCAGCTCCATCGCCACCGACGAGACGCCTGCGAACGCTCCGTCCGACGACGCGCCGACGAGCCACACGAGCCGCACGGTGACCGCGCCGAAGCACGGCCCCTCGACGAGCACCGCGGCGTCGCCTCCCCCAAGATCGCGGCGCTCGATCGCCATGGGAGCGACGTGCGGGGTCATCGGGTGCCCCGCCGGGTGGGGCGCCGAGCAGCCGGCGCACCCACGGTGATGTGTGGCCGCTGCGCGAGGAGCTCGCGAGCCACGGCGCGGACGTCCTCGACGCCAACGCGCGCGAGCGCTTCATCGGCAGTGAACGCCGACTCGACGGTGCCGGCCACCGCCCAGGCCTCCCCAACGCGCTCCGCCCGCGCAGACGTCTCGGCGAGGTCGAGCGCCTCTTGCGTCCGAAGCCGCGCGAGTGCCCCTTCCAGCGCCTCGTCGTCGACGTCGCCGCGCTCGATTGCGGCCAGCTCCTCCTCGATCGCGCCGAGGACGCGACGCTCGGTCGAGCGCGGGCGGAGGGTAAGACTCAGCTCGTAGAGCGACGTCAGCCGATGTGGGTACAGCGAGCTCGCAACGTCGAGAACCAACCGATCGCGAAGCTCGAGTCGTATCGGCAGCCGGGCCGACTCGGCAGCGCAGAAGAGCTCGTCGAACACTCGCCAAGCCGCCCGCGACGCCGCCGCTCGGGGCGGCGCCGGCCAACCGAGCAGGAGGCGCGGCGCGGTGATCGGCAGCTCCCGTACGGCGCGCTTCGGCCGCGTAGCCGTCGTCGGCATCCGCGAACGCGCCGGGCAGGCGTGCGACGCCGAGAGCGTACCAAAGCTGCGGCGCACCGCGTCGGTTGCCAGCGCTGCGTCGACTCCGCCGCAGACGACGACCATGAGGTTCTCGGGCTGGTAGTGCGTCTCGTAGAACCCGCGCAGTGACTCCGGCGTGAAGGCTGCAATGTCGCGCTCCCACCCGATCGTCGGCCACTCGTAGGGGGTCCCGCCGTACGCGGCCGCGTGGAACGCCTCGAGGAGCTGCGCATCGGGGTCTGCGTCGACGACCTGGCGCCGCTCGTTCGCCACGACGTCGCGCTCGGCGGCGAACGCGTCGGGGTCGATCGCGAGGTTCCAGAATCGGTCCGCCTCGAGCGAGAGCACGGTGTCCAGAGCCCCCGGCGCGCCGGTCGACATGTAGACCGTGTAGTCGAGCCACGTCGCGGCGTTGACCGAGGCCCCGAGGGCCTCCATCTGCGCGTCGAACTCCCCGTCGGGGTGGGCGCGCGTGCCGCGGAACATCATGTGCTCGAGCATGTGCGCCAGCCCGGTCCCGCCGACGGGCTCATCTGCAGAGCCCGCGCGCACCCAGACCTGCGTCGAGACTACGGTGTCGTGCGAGTCCGGCCAGATCGCGTAGCCGATGCCGTTCGGGAGCCGACCGAGCTCGAGCGCGCGCCGCGCGCGCTCGAGCTCACTCATCGCGGTACACGTACAGGCTCGCCCGGGTCTCGGTCCCCTCGTCGTCGCGCGCGACGATCGTGATCTCGTTGGTGCCCGCGCGCAGCGGGATCCGCTCGTCGATCGCGCCGGACTGCGCGCCGAGGTAGCGGTAGTCGAACTTGAGCCGCTGCGTCCGGTACTCGCTGACGAGGCTGGTCACCACGACGTAGAAGTCGCGGACCGTTCCGTCGTCAGACACCGACCCGAACAGCTGAAACGACGGGTCCGACGTGCGGACTGCGCTCGGCGCGAGCTCGATGCGAGGCGGTCGCACCGTCCAGACGGGCTCGACGGCGCTCGGCGGCAGCGCGAGGGGGTCGCCGAGCTCGACGGCGCCGGTGTCGACCCAGCCGTGCCCGCCGTCCCAGTCGACGCGTACGAAGTCGCCGCAGGCCGCCGTCACCGGGAGCGATGCTCCGGCGGGCGCTTCGCCGACCACGACCGCCTGCTCGGACGCGCCTCCGCGCAGCTGGGTTGCTGAGCCGAAGGTCGCGCGACCGGACCGCGTCGAGCGCGCGCACGCGGCGTCCGGCAGCGTGACCGGGAACTCCAGATCCTCCGTCAACAGCTCCCGGAACACGGTGTCGTAGACGAAGATCTGGGCGTCGATGACCCCGTCCTCCGGTACCGAGTGGACCTGGAACTCGAACGTCGACCGATGCGCGGCGCCCGGCGCGAGCTCCGGCACCGTGTCGCGACCAGACACCAAGAACATCGCGGCGTCGGACTTGTTCCGCAGCGACACGATCGTCTCGGCCGCGGCCACGTCACCGGTGTTCGTCACATCGACGTTCAGCCGCACCGTCTCGCCGGTCTGGAGCAGGCCGTCGCCGTTCCCATCCGAGTCGTCCACTTGGTACGCCAACGCCCAGTGCGGCCGATCGGTGCCCACCACCTCGACGAAAGCGTCCGTCTCGGCACCCAGCTCGATCAGGTCGGCGTACGCCTTCAGCCGAACACGCGCCACGCGGCTCGGGTCTTCGCGCGGCACAGGGATCGTCACCGACCACTCGACCGTCCGGCCCGGATCGAGCCGTCCGAACACGAACTCGCGGTCGTCGAAGAGCTCGTAGTCCGACCGAGAGACGGCACGAACCTGGTACAGCGGCCGCGTACCGTCGTTCGTCGCCCGGAGCGTGATCGTCACCGGGTCGCCAGCGTGGACGCGTCCGCCGGTTGGGCTCGTGCTCGCCTCGAGGCGGACGGGCTGGATGACGTTCTGGCCCGTCGCCCAGTCCACGTTCCGGTTGCGAAGGCGCTCTTGGACCTCGAGGAGCTGTTCGGCCGAAACCTGCTCGACGACGCCGGCGCTGCGCGCGAGCATCGCGCCGCGCTCGGTCTCGTCACCGACCGCAAGGAGCAGCTGCCGCGCGAGGCCGATCTCGAAGTCCATCTCGAACGCGTCCGGGTCCTCGACCGCGTTCGGGTCGGTCTCCGTCGGCTCGAAGTAGTACTTCACCGTCGCCGACGGCCGGTCCGGCTCCGCGGCGATGTGCTGGCTCGTCAGCGACTGCTCGAGATCGCCCTCCCGGAACACATGCTCCGGCGAGTAGAGATCGATGAACTCGTCGTCGATCGACACCGGGACCACGCGGATGTCGGGCACGATCCCTACGCCCTGGATCGAGACGTCACCCGGCGTCAGATACTTCGCGATCGTCACCTTCAACGCCGAGCCGTCGGCGAAGCTGTTGATCACCTGAACGCTGCCCTTCCCGAACGTCGTGTCACCCACGATCAGGGCGCGGTTGTGGTTCTTCAGCGCACCGGCGACGATCTCGCTCGCCGACGCTGAGCCCGGGTTCACCAGCACGACGATCGGGTAGTCCGACTGCGTCCCCGGAGCGGTCGCGTTGCTCTCTTCTCGCAGCCGGTCACCGATCCCGACGGTCGTCACGATGGTGCCCGACGCGATGAACGTGTCGCTCACCGCGATCGCCTGCTGCAGCAGCCCGCCCGGGTTGTTTCGGAGGTCCAGGATCAGCCCGCGTAGCGGCCCCATCTCGGCCTGCAGCGCGGCGAGCGCCTCCATCATGTCGTCGTGCGTCCGTGCCTGGAAGTTCGTGATGTTCACATAACCCACGCCGTCGCCGAGCGCCTCGTGCGTGACCGACTCGATCTGAATCTGCTCGCGAGTCAGGTCGAAGCTGTGCGGCTCCGTCCAGCCCGCCCGCATCACCTCCAGCGACACGGTGGTACCCGGCGGCCCGCGCAGCCGCCCCACCGCCTCGTCGAGCGGCATGTTCACCGTCGACTCCGAGTTGATCTTCACGATCCGGTCCCCCGCGCGGAACCCTGCACGCGACGCCGGCGTGTCGTCGATCGGCGAGATCACCGTGAGCTGGTTGTCGCGGATCGAGATCACGATCCCCAGGCCGCCGAACTCGCCCTGGTTCTGCGCCTGCATGTCCGCGTAGACCTTCGGGTCCAGAAGCACCGAGTGCGGGTCGAGCGTCGAGAGCATCCCGTTGATCGCCTCGTACTCAACCTCCTGAAGGTCCACCTCGTCCGGGTCCACGTTCCGCTGCACGAACGCGAAGATCTCGCGCAGCTTGAAGGTCATCTCCCAGAGCGACTCGATCCCCGAGATCGAGAACGTCGACGACGCCGCACCGACACGCACCTCCACGCTCTCCGGAGACGCGTCGATGTCTGCGTCGAACAGCGTCACGACCTCCGGCACCGCGTTCTGAACACGGTCCAGCGCATGCACCAGCATCCGCGCCGGGTCGATCCGCTCCGGCTCGACGTAGCTGTCGCCCAGCACGCCGACCACCCGGTTCACCACCGTCAGCGCCTGAAGGTCGTACCCGCCTTCCGCGACCGACGCCGTCGCCAGCGCGCCGCGCGACTCGAACAGAAAGCCGCGCTCGCTCATGCGGATGCTCAGCGCAAAGCCAAGCATCAGCGCGACTGCGGCGACGGAATACCGAATGTACGCGGTCGATCTCATTCGCTCTCGGGGGACCGGCGGCAGCGCCAGCCAGGGGAACACCCTAGTAGGACACTCCCTTCCGTACAACGTTGCAGCGCACCGCGCACAATCCCCGCGACCCCCCGGTCACACGGGGTTCTCGACGTCGACGAAGCGCGACGCCAACCCCGTCTGCCGCTCCAGCCACTCCGACAGCGCGCGTGGCCCAAACCGCTCGGTCGCGTGGTGCCCCGCCGCAACGAACGCCACCCCGGTCTCACGCGCCAGCGCCGCCGCCGGCTCCGACGGCTCCCCCGTCACATACGCGTCGGCTCCTGCAGCCACCGCCGCCTCGAACGCCCCCGCCGCGCCGCCAGTGCACACCGCCACCGACCGGATCACCCGCCCGTCGCCCCGCAGCAGCAGCGGCTCGCGCTCGCAGGCGGCGCGCAGCCGCGCCACCAGCCCCTCCCCATCCACCGCGGGGTCCAGCTCCGCGACCGGCGCAACCAGCCCGCCGCCGACCGGGAACCTAGCGCGCACCACCCCACCAAGCGCGCGCACCAGGCACGCGTTGTTCCCCACCTCGGAGTGCGCGTCCAACGGCAGGTGGTATGCGAACAGGCTCAGCCCCGCCTCGAGGAGCCGCCCGATCCGTCGCGCTCGCAAGCCCACTACCGTCCGCGGCTCCGATCGCCAGAAGAACCCGTGGTGCACGACCAGCGCGTCCGCGCCAGCCTCGATCGCAGCTTCGATCGTCGCCAGGTTCGCCGACACTGCCGTGACCACGGACCGAACCGTCGGCCGCCCCTCCACCTGGAGCCCGTTGGGAGCGTGGTCTTCAAAGCGCTCCGGCGTCAGCAGCGCATCCAGCCGCGCGCCGAGCTCGTCTCGTGACATCGCCTCACTCATCGCCGCTCCCTTCGCCCGTTCGCGCCTGCGTCCCGGTCACCGGCTCCCCATCGTCTGCGGCGATCGCGCGGAGCGCCGCCTCGAGGTCCGCGCGCCCCATCTCCCAGACGACGTCGACCGTCCCAGCCGGACCGCGGGAGACCGTCGCCGCTGCGACCGCGCGGCCGAGTACCCCGTGCCCGTACTCGCCACCGAGCTCGTCTGCCACCATCGCGACCAGTCCCGTCGCCACCGCTGAGACCGCGTCGGCGTCGCCTCCGTCGCGGATCAGGAACGAGAGCGCTACGTCGAGCCCCGCGCCGAGATCCGCCCGCATGCGCACCTCGCCGACCTGCGCCGCTGCCCGCTGAAGCTCCGGCGGAAGCCCAAGGGCGCCCAGCGCGCGAAGGTGCTGGTCCGACACACGGAGCCGTGCCCAGAGTGCCGCGCCGCGAGCCGCGTCGGGCAGCGGCGTCGCGACGACCGGTCCCGAGAAGCGCGCCGCCGCCGCGGACACCGCGACGGGTGTGCCCGTTACGAGGAGCTGATCGTCGGGCGCAGCCACCGCCCACTCCGCGGCCGGCCCCGACCAAACGTTCCCCCCGCCGGCCGAGTACGACTCGAGTCCGCGCGCGTCCGCCAGCGCGTCGGCTCGCTGACGAGCTTCTACGACGCCGTCGAGCGCGTTGACCCGGACGTCGAGAAGGGGCCCGCTCCAGCCCAGCGCGAGCGCGCTGGCAGCGTCGACCACTCCTCCGAGCGGGTGCTGTGCGCGCGCGGACGCGAGCGGCGCCGCGTCCCACACCGCGATGAGGCGCGGGTCGGCCCGCAGCCTCGCCAGATCGACCCAGACCGCCGCGTCGGCGTCCGCGACCACCTCCCACGCGCTCGCTGACGTCTCGGCCCCGCCGTGGTCGCGGTCGAAGCCCAAGTGCCACGCCAACGCGCCGGCCACGGCGAGCCCGGCCACCGCGGCCACCGCCCAAGCTCGGGCCCGCGCCGTCAAGCGGAACCCGCCGCGCTCGGGACGACGACCGTCGCCCCACTGTCGTGCCTCAGGAGCTCGTTGTCGGCGACGTCGACGTCGACGACCACGCGGTCTCGACCGGAGCGCTTCGCGATCCGAAGCGCCGAGTCCGCACGGGCCAGCATCGCGGCTGCAGAGTCCCCGTCGCGCCAGGTCGCTACGCCGCAGCTCGCGCGCAGACCGACGGTCCCATCGACCACCTTGAGATCCGCGATTGCCGCACGTACGCGCTCGGCGAGCTGGCGGGCGCCGTCGACGCCCGTCATCGGTGCGGCGACGACGAACTCCTCGCCACCGAGCCTCGCGACGACGTCGGCTGTCCGCGCCGTCGCGGCGATCGCGCTCGCCGCTGCGGCGAGCGCGTCGTCACCCGCGAGGTGTCCGTGCGTGTCGTTCAGGCGCTTGAAGTGGTCGAGGTCGACGATAACGACCCCGAGAGGCGACGACTCCCGCGCGCGGGCGACGAAAGAGTCGAGCTGTTGCTCCAGCGCCACGCGGTTCGGAAGCCCCGTGAGCGGATCGACGCGGATCAGCTCCTCGAGCCGCGCGCGAGCGCCGACCTCCTCGGCGCGCAGACCCCCGAAGACCGACTGGATCACCAGCGCGGCGATCCCGGCCGCGCCGAGCACCGACGACCGGGTCAGCAGGTCGGCGTCGAGCCCCGAGATCCCTCCAAGCTCGGTCTGCGTTGCGTGGAACGCACAGACCAGCGCCGCTAGCGCACCGACCGACACGGAAGGAGGCGCCGACAGAGCGAGCGACCAGCCCGCGACCACGAAGATGAGCTGCGGAAAGTAGGGGCTGCTCGGTCCTCCGGTCAGCGACATCATCAGCAGCACTCCACCCACCATCGCCGACGAGATCACCAGGTGCACGGCCGTCAGGTGTTCGCGCCATCCGGGCCATCGCGGGCCCCGCCACGCGATGAGCGCCAACATCGCGGCGAACGCCAGTCGCGCCGGCAGGACCACAGAAAGGGGGAGGGCGGTCGTCCCCGGCGACGCGGCGAGCGCGACGTCGAGCAGGCCATACAGAGTCGTCCAGAGCGCCATCACGCCACAGACCCACCGCAGCACGGCCCCGTGGATCCGCGTCGAGTCCAGCGCGGCCAGCCGCGTCGCGAACGCGGCGGACTCGCTCCAGCGCGCCCGGCCCGACACCTCGCGTGGCTGCGGCGCGTCTGGCTCACCGCCGCCGAGAGTCGTCGCCGTCACCCGGTCGCGCCCCGCAGTCTTGCTCGCGTACAGCGCCCGGTCTGCCGCCTCGACGAGCGCGCCGGCCGCAACGGAGCAGCCCGCAGGAGCCCACGCGAGTCCGGCCGACACCGTCACCCCAATGCTGTCGAACCCCGCGTCTACGCGGGCCCGCGCGACCGAAGCGCGACACCGCTCGACCAGCGCGAGCGCCGCGGCCTCGTCCGCGTCCGGGATCAGGGCGACGAACTCCTCTCCCCCATACCGGGCGACCGTGCAGCCAAAGCGATACGAGTCCGGTGCGCGCGTCACTTCCAATAGCGCCGCCCCCGTCGCGCGCAGCACCGCGTCTCCGACGGCGTACCCGAACTCCGCGTTGAACCGCTTGAACGCGTCCAGGTCGAACATCGCGACAGCCACCGGGCGACCGTAGCGGTGCGCGCGCTGTACCTCCGCGGCCAACCGCTCGACGAAGACGCGTCTGTTGAAGACCCCGGTCAGCGCGTCGTGCTCCGCCAGCCGCGCCAACCCTTCGAGCGCACGGGCGCGTCCATCGACGAGCGCGGTATGAAGCAGCAAGAGCATCGCGGCCTGGCCGAAGCCGCCCGCGAGCGTCGAGACGAGCACCGCAAGCGTCGCGTCGCCGGGATGCGCCAGCCCCGCCGCGAGCAGCGCCACCGGCGGGACCGCCGCCACCGCCGCGAGCGCCGGGACCCCGAGCCGAAGCGGCAACGGCACCAGCATCGCCAGCCCGATGAGCAGAATGAGGTTCGCGTTCAGCAGGGCGTCATCGGCGTAGTCGGCCCGCAGCCCCCCGAGCGTGATCGCGACCGAAGCGACCATCGTCGCGACGGTCGCGCGGAGCGCGAGGCGTTCGGTCGACACGGCGGGCGCGCTCGGACGCGCCGCCCACGCCAGCATCCCTGCCGCCGCCGCGACTCGGACGCACCCTCGGACCGCCAGCGGTACCGGTGAGGCACCCGGCGCCCGGAACAGCTCACCGAACGCGACCCCCGCGAGCAGCAGCGGCGAAACCACGAGCCAGACCGTCAAGCCGCGCTCGATCAACCGCTGCCCATGCGTCCGAGTCACCGCCGACCACGAACCGGACCCAAACTGGCGCGCCGACGACACCGACGCCGAGTCGGAGGCCGAGAGCGACAGCGGCGTCGTAGAGATGCGCGAGGTTGGACTCACCGAGCGGCGCGTGAAGGGTAGAGCGCCGTGAATATCGCGGAACCGCGCGCGACGCGAGCAGCGCGACCCGCCGCAGCGCCTCGCCGCGGGTCTCGGGGATTGACGCGAGCGCGCCGGCGCGCTCGAATATCGCGGCCTCGATCCTGGAGCCCGCGTGTTGGAAGTCCGCCTGCACGGCGCCTTGTGGAAGCGCGTCCCCGAGCGCCGCGCCGAAGAGTGGCGGCGGGCCCTCGCGGAGATCAACGACGGTAACTCCATCGAGACGGTCCAGCCCATCGAGGATCCCGGGCTCGAGCTCGTCCGCCCGCCCGACGGCTCGTTCCGCGTTCGACTCTACTCCGGCGGGTTCGACCAGGTCGCCGAGGTCACGCTCGACGCCGCGCGAGTCGCGGAGCTCTTCGACGAGTACGGCGCTACCATCCGCCAGCTCGTCCACGTCGACCACAGCGCCCCGGTCCGGGGCTTCGAGGCGATCGACTACGCAAAGCGCGTCATCCACGACGACGCGGCCGCCTTCCTTCGGGCGTCGATCGAACACGTCGCGACGATGGAGCTCCCGTGCGCTCGCCGCCTCTTCACGCTGGTGTTTCTGATCGGGACCGACCTGCCAGAGGCGCTGGTGCGCTACCATCGGCGGCACGGATAGAGATCGCCTGCGTGGCGGTCTCGCCGCGCGCCCGCTTCCGCGCGCGCTTCGCAGCGTACATCCGCGCGTCCGCGGCCGAGAGGAGGCCGTCGATCGTCGTCTCCGGTCCCACCTCTCCGCGCCAGACACCCACGCTGAGCGAAGGCGCTCGACGCCCGTCGTCGCCTCCGGCAGTCGCGACGCGCTCGACCAGCGTCTCGGGCGCGTCTGCGCCGCTCAGCAGGATCGCGAACTCGTCGCCGCCCATCCGTGCCACGACGTCGGACTCGCGGAACACGGCGGCCAGCCTGTCCGCGGCGGCGCGGATCAGCGCGTCGCCCGCCGCGTGACCCTCCTCGTCGTTCACGCGCTTTAGCCCGTCCACGTCGGCGAAGACCACTGTCGCGGGTCGGCCGTCGCGGCGGCGCTCGGCTAGGAATCGCGTCGCCACCAGCGCGAACCCACGCCGGTTCAGCAGGCCCGTCAGTGAGTCGGTCACCGACGCCTCCTGCGCCGCCAGCTCGGCCCGCCGCCGGACCTCCACCTCCTGGGCGAGCCCTTCCGCCGCTGCCGCGAGCTCCGCCTCCGCGGCGAGTCGACGCACGTCCAGACTGCGAAGCAGATGCGCCATCCGCAGCGTCAGTGCGCCAGCGCCGGTCGCCGCGAACACCGACAGCATCGCGAGCGCCGCACGGTCGTCGAACGCGCCCACACGCACGAGTACCTGCGCCACGACCCCAAGACACAGCACCGAGGCAGGGATCGCCGGGAGCAGGCGCCGCGCGACGATCCCACCCGACGCATCGCTGAGGACGACCGAGAACACGCCATGGCGCACGCGATACGCCACCACCGCCCCAGCGGTCAGCAGTGTCGCCAGCGCGGTCGGCAGGGACATCGCGTTCAGACCACCCGGTGCGTACAGCGAACGCACCCCGAAGGCGTAGCCCGCGGCCCCGCACAGCCCCACAACCGCAGCTGCGCTCGCGAGGGCGCTCGACACGCGCGGCGCCCGCGAGCGCAGCGCGAGTGCCGACGACAGCCAGACGAAGACGCATGACGTCGCGAGCGACATGGCGCTCGAGGTCGCCGCGTCGGCGGCCCGCGCGTCAAATCCGTGCGCCCGCTCGCCCACGCTCAGGGCATCCACTGCGCACCCGACGATGCCTCCCAACCCGACGAGGCCAACGGCGACTGCGATCGAGTTCGCCGCGACCGACGAGGCGAGAGTCTTCTGCCTGACGCGAAGAGCAATGGCCACCCCCAGGCCTAGGAAGCACGCCGCGGTGCTCGGCCGCATGACTGCGAGACCGGGCGGCACGGCGTCTGCTGCGAAGAGGTCGAGCGACCAGCCGACGAGCGTGACGCCACCCAGCAGCGCGACGCTGGCGCCGATGCGGCCAGCGGTGGCCTCCACCGCGGCCTCCCTCTCTGCGTTCAGCATGCGTCACCCTCGGTGTGACGCGCGGCGCCCTCCCCACCGAGCTCGCTACACGTCCTCGCTCATAACCGTCGCCATCGGCTCTTCCGGGCGCAATCGGTAAGGAGATGTCGGATGTTCGGCTCTCGCGGGGCGTCGGCCGGCGACGCCACTCGGCGCGCCGGTTGCGACCACCGTCGCGATGTGCGAACGACAAGACACCCAACGCTACGAGGTCGCATGTCCCTGGAACAGCTCATCGACAACGGCGCCCCTATCGGCGAGCTCGCCGCATATCTCGACGGGCTGACCCACGAAGTCCGGGCCGAGCAGACCCTCGCGCTCAACCGCAAGCGGCAGATCGCGCTGTGGGAGCGGGCGGCCGACGGCCCACCGATCACTCTCGAGCACTTCGTGCCCGCAGCCCTGGCGCCGCTCACCGAGGTGATCCACCACGGCCGGAATACGCTCCCCGCGTTCAAGCAGTTCCAAAAGCGATTCTGCCGCCCCTCCGACGGCTCCGCGCGCGCGTTCGGCTACAACGAAGGGGCCACCCGCGCACTGATCGGCCCGGGCTACTTCGTCATGATCCCGACCGCCGGGAACGCGGAGTGGGAGGCTCGTGGCGCGTGGGTCGTCGACTACTTCCAGGTCCCAGAGGCCGCGGTCGTCGAGGGCTGGCCGAAGGTGGTCGACAACAGCCAGGGGCTGCAGGTCTTCGTCTACAACAAGACGCGCGACTTTATGCGGCGCGTCTCATCGCACGTGTCCATCGGCGCAGCGTTCAAAGTCGAGAAGCAGATGGGCGCGTACTTCGTCCTCGTCCGCGAGGACCGCTAGGGCCATGACGGACGGCACCTTCGATGACCCGAAGCGGGTCGCCATAAACCGCGTCTACACGCGGACCGGCGACGACGGCGGCACACGCCTGGTCGGAGGCCAGCAGGTGCCAAAGGACAGCTCGCGCATTGCCGCATACGGAGAGGTCGACGAGCTCAACGCGTTTGTGGGCGTGGCGCGCGACACCCTGGAGCGCGGCGAAGAAGCTGCTCGCGATCTCGCGAACACGCTCGAGCGCGTGCAGCATCAGCTCTTCAACCTCGGGTCGATCCTCGCGACGCTCCCGGAGGACGTCCACCCACGCCAGCCGCGAGTCACCGACGCCGACGTGGCCTGGCTCGAAGCCGAGATGGATCGCCGGAACGCCGGGCTTCCCGTCCTGCGCTCGTTCGTGCTCCCGGGAGGTTCGCGCGCCAACGCCGAGCTCCACGTCTGCCGCACCGTCTGCCGTCGCGTCGAGCGGACGGCGGTCGCGCTGTCACGCTCCGAGCACGTCGACGCCGAGACCATCCGCTACTTGAACCGTCTCAGCGACGCCTTCTTCGTCTGGAGCCGGTGGGTCATCGCCGCCGTCGGCGGCGAGGAGTCCCTGTGGCGGCCAAACGCCGCGACGGGCGAGTGAGCACCTCGTCGACCGACGGAGCGCTCCCCCTTTGCGCGTCCTCTGACGAGAAGCGCGCGCACTACGCGCATGTCGTCGCTGCGATCCACTCCCTGCTCGACGGAGAGGACGACTGGGTCGCGGCCATGGCGACGGTCGCTTGCGAGCTTCACCACGCCTTCGAGGCGTTCGACTGGACCGGCTTCTACCGCGTCACGGCGCCCGCCCTGCTCGTCGTCGGTCCGTACCAGGGGACCCACGGGTGCCTGCGGATCACGTTCGACCGCGGGGTGTGCGGTGCGGCCGCTCGCACCCGACAGACGCAGCTCGTGCCCGACGTCGAGGCGTTCCCCGGCCACATCGCGTGCTCATCGACGACTCGTTCGGAGATCGTCGTGCCTGTCATCGGCCACGACGGCGCCGTCCTCGCCGTCCTCGACGTCGACTCCAACGCGGCGGCCGCGTTCGACGAGGTGGACCAAGAGGTGCTAGAACGCCTCTGCGCCGAGCTCGGGGCCCGCTTCGGTCCACGCCAAACCGTCACTTGACGGCCGGCGCGTGCGGCTGTACAAGCTGCTTCCCTTCGAATCGACCCGTGTCTTCGACACGCTCAACAGACAAGAAGTACGATGGCAACCAAGCGCCCAGCAAAGCTCGCAATCGGCAAGAAGGTCCAGGCTGCCCGCCTTCACCCGCGCACCAACAAGCCGATGACCGCGGCCAAGGTCTGTCGCGCCGAGGGCGGCACCAGCATGCGCTGGGTGGTCCTCGAGGACTTCGACGGCTCCGAGACCGCGGTCGGCGATCTGCTGCCGATCCGCTGATCGAAGCCCACCGGCCTTCTGACCGGTCCGCGGGGGCAGCGCCGCCCCCCCGAGCTGCCCTCGCGGACCGCGTCACCCCTCGACGCGCCGCAGGGCGCGCTCACCCCGAGCCCCGTTGCTGCCGTGATCGTCGACCTTAGAAGCGACACCGTCACGCGGCCTTCCGCGGCAATGCGCGACGCCATGAGCGCCGCGCCCGTCGGTGACGACGTCTTCGGCGACGACCCCACCGTCAACGAGCTCCAGCATCGCGTCGCCGCGCTGCTCGGTAAGGCCGCCGCCCTCTACGTGCCGTCCGGCACCATGGCGAACCAACTGGCGCTGCGCTGTCAGACTCAGCACGGCGACGAGGTGATCCTCCACGCCAAGTCGCACATCTATAACTACGAGTCCGCCGGCGCCGCCGCGCTCTCCGGGGTTCAGGCGCGCCCGCTCGACTCCAGCGATGGCGCGCTCGACCCCGCCGCGATCATCGCCGCCGTGCACGACGGCGCCGACCCGCACCTCGCCCCGACGCGGCTCGTCTGCACCGAGAACACACACAACGGCTGCGGCGGTGTCGTCGTGCCAGCCCAGAACGCCGCCGCCATCGGCGCGGTCGCACGCCCGCGTGGCCTACGCATGCACCTCGACGGTGCGCGCCTCTTCAACGCAGCGGTGGCAAGCGGCAGCGCACCCTCGGCCCTCGCCGCAGAGTTCGACACCGTCTCCGTTTGCTTCTCCAAGGGACTCGGCGCGCCTATCGGCAGCGTCCTCGCGGGCGACGCGGTAGCGCTCTCCCGCGCGCACCGGTTCCGAAAGATGTTTGGCGGCGGAATGCGCCAGGCCGGTGTCGTCGCCGCCGCGGCACTGTTTGCGCTCGACCACAACGTGCAGCGCCTCGCCGACGACCACCGACGCGCGCGCACGCTCGCCGACGAGCTCGCGGCGCTCCCCGACGTTCAGCCTCACTACGGCCCCGCGTCGACAAACCTCGTCTACTTCTCACTCAGCCCCGGGCACCCGCTCGCCGAACCCGACGACCGCGGAGCGCCGAGGCTCGTCGCGCGCCTCGCGGCGCGCGGAGTCCTGATCACCGGTTCCCCGTCCCGGCTCCGGGCCGTGACGCATCTCGACGTCGACGACGACGCGCTCGGACACGCCGTCGCGGCCTTCCGGGCAGAGCTCGGCGGCGTCGGCGGCTAGACCACGGAGGAAGGAGAATGGCTGGAGAGCAGTGGTACGTCGGAGTGAACGGGCAGCAAGAGGGGCCGCTCCCTACAGCCCAGGTCATCGAGCGCATCCAGGCGGGCTCCATCACCCCGCAGCACTACGTGTTCGGTCCCGGGGCATCGACATGGACGCCGATCGCCCAGGTGGCCGCGTTTGCTCCGTGGTTCGGCGGCGCCGTGCCACCGCCGCCGCCGCCCGGCGCCGCCGTCACGCACGCCCACGAAATCGACTTCAAGGTCTTCGGCGAAGACCTGCAGTACGTCGAGATCACGCTCGACCCCGGTGAGGCCTGCATCGCCGAGGCCGGCGCCATGATGTTCATGGAGCCCGGCATCGCGATGGAGACGATCTTCGGCGACGGCTCGCAGCAGTCGGCCCAGGGCGGGATGTGGGGCGCCGTCCTCTCGGCCGGCAAGCGCGTCCTCACCGGCGAGTCCCTCTTCCTGACCGTATTCGCAAACAACGACCCGTCGCAGCGGCGCAGCCTCGGATTTGCCGCGCCGTACCCCGGCACCATCGTCCCGATGGACCTTGCCCAGCTCGGTGGGAAGATCATCTGCCAGAAAGACGCGTTCCTCTGCGCCGCGAAGGGCGTGTCGGTCGGCGTCGAGTTTCAGAAGAAGATCGGCGTCGGGCTCTTCGGCGGCGAAGGCTTCATCCTGCAGAAGCTCGAGGGCGACGGGCTCGCCTTCGTCCACGCTGGCGGCGTCTTGATGTCGCGCACCCTCGCCGCCGGCGAGACACTGCGCGTCGACACAGGCTGCGTCGTCGCGTTCGAGCCGACCGTGAAGTACGACATCCAGATGCAGTCGGGCGTGAAGAGCATCCTGTTCGGCGGAGAGGGCCTCTTCCTCGCGACGCTCACTGGCCCCGGCCGCTGCTGGGTCCAGTCGCTCCCGTTCAGCCGTCTCGCAGGCCGCATCTGGGCCGCCGCCCCGCAGACGGGCGGAGCGCGCGTCGGCGAGGGTTCCGTGCTCGGGCCCCTCGGTGACATCGTAATGGGCAGCCGCTAGGCGCGAAGTCGCCGACTTGGCGCGGCCGGGGCCGCGTTCTACGTAGCGTTCGTCCCCTCTGCCCCGGCTGGCCGGGCCCAGCCCCACCAGCGGAGCCATTCGCGCGCCTCTGCGCGGCCCCGCGCGCTGATCGCGAAGAGCACGCGGTCGCCTTCGCGGTAGTCGGTGGTGCTGTCGACCGGCATCGCGTCGTCTCCTCGATACAGCACGAGCGGCAGGACGCTGAGGGGCTCCCGCCCCGCGCTACGCGACTCGTCACCGGCCTCGGCGCCTGGCTGCAGCTCCCAGACCTCGGTCGCCGCCGCTCCCTGCCGAAGGTCGACGAGCCAGGTGTCAAGGTCACGCTCGCGTCCGAAGAGGACCGACGTCCCGGCAGACTCCGCCTGAGCCGGCGTCACGTTCAACTCGGACGTTATCAGTGCGATCGACGCATGAAGCTCGCGGCACTCCGTGAGGGCGGCCTCGGCGAACCTGAGGTTGATCGTCTCGTTCGGCGCCATCGCGACGACCCCGCGGCGGGTGTCGATGCTGGCCTGTGCGAGCGTCCGCTCGTCGAGCGCGTTCCCCGACAGCGCGCGGAGACCGCTCTCGGTCGCTACGCGACAGTGGTCCGGATTCGAGTCGAGCAGCACGACGTCCTGGCCGCTGTCGCGCAGCGCGACGGCGACGGCCCGTGCGAGCTCGTTCGCGCCGAGGAGGACCCAGCCCTCTCCGCGGCCGAGCTTGAGCCCCAGCAGTCGCGCGACGATGCCGCCGGTCAAGCCGGCCTGTGCCACGGTGATCGCGATGGTCAGGAACACGAGCGCTCGGAGCTGCGCGCCGCCGTCGACATCGTGCAGCACGAGCTCGTTCGCGAAGTGCGAGGCCACCGCTGCGGCGACAATGCCTCGTGGGGCGATCCACGCGAGAAAGACCCGCTTTCGCGCCGACAGGTCCGTCCCGAAGCTGCTGACCGCTACGTTGAGCGGCCGGACGACGAAGACCAGAGCAAGCACGGTCAGCACGCCCGGCCAACCCAGGGCGACCACGTCCGAGACGCGCACGTCGGCCGCGAGCAGCACGAAGAGCATCCCGATGAACATCTGCGTGAGCTGCTCCTTGAACTCCAGCAGCGCGTGACTCGAGCGCGAGGGCAGGTTCGCCAGCACGATTCCGGCGATCGTCACCGCCGCCAGCCCGCTCTCCGGCAGCACGGCGTTGCACAAGAAGAACGAACTCAGCACGAAGCCCAGCGTGAAGATGTTCTCCAGCCCCTCGGGTACCACGCGTCGCGCACGCAGCAGGCCGGCGATCACTAGCCCGGTCGCCACGCCGATCGCCGAGCCGATGCCGAGCCGTGCGAGGATATCTCCCGCGCCGAACACCAGGTCACCCTCGCCCGGAGAGATAGCCAGGTCGAGAGCGACAACCGCCGTGATCGCTCCGATCGCGTCGATCAGAACGCCCTCGACCTCGAGCAGCGCGCTGACCTGACGCTCGACTTTCAGACGCCGAACCAGCGGGGTCACCACCGTGGGCCCTGTGACCACCACGAGCGTGCCGAATAGGATCGACGTCTTCCACGGCCACGACAGCAACAGGTGCGCGGCGACGGATCCGCCCGCGAGCGTGACGAGCGCGCCGATCGACAGCAGCCGACGCAGCGCAGGCCCCGCGCGTCGCAGCCGACGCAGGTTCAGGTTGAGACCACCCTCGAAGAGGATGATCGCGACCGCGAACCCAACCAGCGCCGGTAGCCCCTCACCGACCGCGCTGGGGTGGATGATGCCGCCGAAGTCGGGGCCGAGCGCCACCCCCGCGACCAGCAAGATGACGATGGCCGGGATACGCAGGTGGTGCGCGACCGCCTGCGCGATTACGCCGATCCCGAGCGCTAGCGCGACCGCGAGCTCGCCGGACTGAATTGGGGGTTGAAGCATACGTCGCTCGGTGTGCCTCCGAAGACTACATCAACTGCGACCTCCTCGGGCCAAAAACAACCTCCACACGACCCACCCCGACCCCGCTTGCTCCCGCGGCTGGCATCGACGATGCAAGGACGATGCAAGCTAGACCCGCGCTCCCGGACGCGACCGTGCGACTCCAAGGGCTCCAGATCGGTCGCCACGACCTCACTTCTGCCGACCGCCGCGCAGCGATTCTCGCCGCCAGCCACGCCGACCTCGTCGACGCGTTCTGCGATGCAGCGAGCTCCGCCGATCCGGCGCTCGTCGAGCCGCTCGCAAGGCAGGTCGGCCTCCCGGTCGGTGAGGTGGCGGCCTCGTACTTCGGGCTCCGGTCGATCGCGCTCGCGGCGCTCGAAGGCGCCGCGGTCGCCCACCACGAAGTCCGCGCCGCGGTCGCGTGGCCCAGCGAACTCGCCGGAGGCGACGAGGTCGACGACGCCGACGCGCAGTGGGACCGCGGAGTCTTCAGGTTCGCCAAGTACCGGGCCTTTCTGCAAGACGAGCCGTTCGCCGGGTTCAACCCGGACCACATGGCCAAGTGGGGGCCTCACGAACTCCTCCACCGAGCCGCCGGCTTCTTCTGGCGCGACGACGCCTCGAGCTGGGAACACTACCTGGGCGCACGCCTAAACGAGCTCGTCCCTGTCGTCGTCTGGTACGGCCTCGACGAGGTCGCCCGTCTCGACCGCGTCGGCTTCGACCGCGCGCTCGATGCCGACGACCGTCTAGTCGCCCCCGAGAGGGCGCTCTGGCTTGCTGGTCCCACACCACTCCGCACCGCCGCAGCAGCTTCGATCGAGCACCTGCGGACCGCGATCGTCCACTTCGAGCGCGAGCTCGCTGCGATCGATCGCGAGCTTGCGACCGGGCTGCAGGTCTCCATCCCCACAAACGGACTCGACGCGTCGAGCGACGCGATCGCGTACGTCGTCGGACACGGGCCGCGGCTTGCGAGCGCGCGCTTCGCCGCGCTGGCCGACCACGTCCTCGTCCCAAATGAGCAGGCCATGGATTCCGGCGTCTGCACGTCGCTGCGCCGCTACCGCGATCGCGTCGAGGCCCTGTTCGATCGACTCGTCTTCGGAGACATCGAGCTCGATCTCCGGGTCGCACGGGCGCGAATGCAGGCGCGCGTGGTCTGGGATGTCGCCCAGCGAGCGGTGCACGCTGACCGCGCCAACATCGTCCGCTTGTCGCCCGCGCTCGCCGCCGCCGGCCTAGCCGTCGCCCAGGCGTGGGCGGGAGACGCGACACCCGCAGCGAGCGCCGCCGCCGGCGTCCTCGCCGCGCTGCCAGCCGCCACTTCGAAGGTCGTCGCCGCGCTGGGCATACCCCCGGGGGTAGCCCGAGATACTCTCGGGGACGCTGCGACCGCGTCCCCGGAGCAGCTCGCAGAGGGCGTCGCCTCGGTCGCGCCCGCGACCCTCGCCGCCCTCGAGCGCGTCGCCCCCGACTGGGTCGCGCACGCCGTCTCGGCCGATGCCCTCTGGGCGAGAGCACCACTGGCGACCCGCCTCGGGCCGCTCCTGCCCGACGACGTCGCAATTCGGTCGCTCTGGAAGCTCGAGACCGCAATCGCCCGCTGCGTCGCGCGCGACGACGCGTCCGAGCGCCTCGGCGCCGAGCCTGTGTGGCCGGCAGAGGGGGCGCGACTCGCTCGCTCGTCTGCGTTCGAAGTCATCGACCTCGTCGCGGATCCCGTCGCGATGCATGCAGCGTGGGCCGAAGGCGACGGTATCGACCCTTCGCTCCTGGGCCGCCCGGCTAGCTATCTCGTCGGTGCGTGGTTCGACGGCGTCTCCCTCGTCCCCTGCCCTCCGATTGTGCGCCAGCTACTCGACGAGCTCGGGGCGGACTCGGTCGACGCGGACCTCGCGGCGGCGCGACTCGATGCGGTCGGTGCCTCCGAGGGCGGCGAAGACTGGCCGCACGACGGCGTCGCCTGGGTCGAGGAGCTCGTCGCCGCCGGTGCCCTGCGCTGGGTCCCAGCAATCTCCTGACCGCCCCAGCAGTGAGGTCCGAATGACCATCGACGCCTGGATCCAGCATCCAACCCCGCAGATGTTGCACCACCCGATGTTCGACACACTCCGGCGGTGGGTGGGCGCCGGCAGCATCCCCGACGTTGTCCCCGTCGAGCTCACGCTCGGCATGCTCGACGCCGCCGGAGTCGAGCGCGCGGCTCTCACCGCGTGGATCGGGCCGCAGGGCACGCTCGTCTCGAACGATCAGGTCGCCGCGCTCTGCCGCGCACACCCGAGCCGCTTCTTCGGCCTCGCGTCGCTCGACCTCTACGACCCGATGGGCGCCGTTCGCGAGCTCCGTCGGCGCGTCGAGGAGGACGGTTTCCGTGGCGTCCGCATCCTCCCCTGGCTCTGGCGTCTCCCGCCGAACGACCGGCGCTACTACCCGATCTATGCGGCCTGCATCGACCTCGGCGTCCCATTCTGCCTCCAGGTCGGCCACGCCGGCCCCCTGCTGCCGTCCGAGCCCGGCCGGCCGATTCCCTACCTCGACGAGGTCGCCTGCGAGTTCCCCGAGCTCACCATCGTCGCGGGTCACATCGGCGCGCCGTGGGTCGACGAGATGATCAGCCTCGCGCGGAAGTACCCAGGCGTGCACATCGATACCTCGGCATACAAGCCCTCGCGATTCCCGACTCAGCTGGTCGACTATCTGCGCGGGCGCGGGCGCACGAAGGTGCTGTTCGGTTCGAACTTCCCGATGCTCACACCCGGCGCCTGCCTCGCAGAGGTCGACATCCTCGGTCTCGACGCAGAGGCGTCGGACCTCTTTCTCCGCACAAACGCCATCCGAGTGTTCGGACTGACCTAGCGCCGGTCGGCCCCCAACGCGGAGTCGGTGCGCGAGCGCCGCGTTCCTGCTCCCAGTACCACCAAACCACCTTCATCACCGCCCCCGCCGATGAACGACTACGCCGCGCTCGAACCTCACGGCCCGCTCATTCCGCTCTTCGACGACGTCTGGATGATCACCGGGTCCGTCGTGATGATGCCGCTGATGCGGATCCCGCGGAACATGGTCGTCCTTCGCTTCGGCGACGCGCTCACCCTCGTCAGCTCCGTCCGCCTCGACGACGAGGGCATGCGCCAGCTCTCCGCGCTCGGGCGCATCGAGAACGTCGTGCGAATCGGAACGCACGGAATGGACGACGCCTGGTACGTCCGCGAGCACGGCGCCGCCCTCTGGGCGCCGCCGAACACCCGACACGCACGCGGCCTGACCACCGCGCGTGAGCTCCGGCCGGGCGCGGCGCCGCACCCGCAGCTCGACGCCTTTCTGTTCGAGAACACACGCGCGCCTGAGGCGGCGCTCCTCCATCGCCGCCATCGCCTGCTGATCACGTGCGACAGCGTGCAGCACTGGGTCGACACCGCCGGTTGCTCGCCCCCCGCGAAGCTGGCGAGCCACGCGATCGGCTTCTTGAAGCGCCCCACCCAGATCGGGCCGCCGTGGCGAAAGCGCATGACACCCGATGGCGGCTCACTCGAGCCCGACTTCCGGCGGCTCGTCGAGCTCGAGTTCGACCACCTCGTCGGCGGGCACGGCGCGATCCGCCGAGACGACGCCCGGCAGCGGCTGCGCGACACCGTCGACGCGACGTTCGGCTAGCCGTTCTACGCGCAGCGCCCGCTCGAGGGAGGGCACGGCGCCGTCCCGCCCGCGTGTCCGCTCAGCGCTCCATGCCGCCGGCGGTCACCTCGGCCTCGACCGACCGCGGGTCGGCGCCCGACAGCAGCTCGTCGTGCGTCCGGTCGTCGAGCGCCCAGCGGCGTGCGAAGGCCAGGGCGTACTCGTCGACCAGCGCGAACCCCTCGGCCGCCGGCAGATCGGCGGGCAGGCCGCAGCCGACCGCAAACGTCTGATGACAGCCGCGCGGAAAGTTGACCCGAACGCTGCGGGAATCGCGCTGCAGAATCGCCCAGTAGGGATCGCCATTCGACGCGTTCGACACGTCGGTGTCGTGTCCCCCCGTCATCAGCAGGACCGGGCGATCGATCTGCGCCACGCCGTCCTCCCCGAACTCGCCGAAGTTGCCCGCCGCCATGAAGATCGCGGCGAGGATCCGGTCGTCCGAGAGTCCGGCCTCGAAGCGCGCGCGGTCGTCCGCGTCGAAGGAGCTGCAGAACTCCCCGCTCGCATCCGGCTCTTCGCAGCCGTCGAGCCGCGCCTGAGAGAACCCCGCGCCGAGCAGCGTGGCCGCGGTGTAGCCGCCAAAGCTGTGGCCCGCGACGATGACGCGATCCGAGGCGAGTCCCGCGAGCGGGTCCGGCGCTTCGAGCGCCTCGAGCCAGTCGAGCGCCGCCGAGACGTCTGCCGCTCGCAGATGGTAGATGTCGGTGTCTCGCGGTGTCCCCAGGTCGGCCGTCGTGTTGCCGGTGTGCTCCGGGGCGACGACGATCCAGCCGTGCGACGCGAAACGCTCGACGAGGTCCGCGCTGGCCTCCGGGTAGCCGCCGTGCCCGTGGGAGTACACGAGCACGGGCGCGGGCGACGCGATCGCCGGCGCCCCGTTTTCTACCACCCCAGGACGGGGAAATAGACCGAAGTAGAAGGGCGGCGGACCCGGCTCGTCCGTCGTCGGGTACCAGATGGCCAGGCGACTCGTCCGCGCGCCGCCCCCGTCGGGCCGATCGTAGCTCGCGTCGACGCTCCGGTACGCGACGCGCCACGGCCCAGGGGCGTCGATCGGTGGCGGCCCCGCGTCTGGCCCCACGTCTGGCTCAGCGTCGGCGGTCAGGTCGCCTTCGGAGTCGGGCACCACCGCGTCTTCTGTGGCGTCTGCGTCAGACGCCGCGTCGCTCGAGACGTCCGGCGACGTGTCGCCCGCGTCGGGGGTGGCGTCGCTAGTGGTATCCGCAGCGTCCGCGTCGCCGCCGGCGTCGTCGCCACAAGCCGAGACCAGCGACAGGCACAGACAGAGGGCGAGCGCGACGCGCCCGCTGGGGACAGATCGAGAGCCACGGAATTCGGTTGCGTTCATTCTTGACCGAAAGGGTAAAGAAACCTAATCCTCTGATGCAGGCCCGCTGTACGAGCCCTCGATGCCCACGATAACCGAACTTCATCTGCAACGCCCTCGCGGACGCGTCGCGCTCGTCGGAGCGGGACCTGGCCGGCCGGACTTGCTCACCCTGCGCGCGGCGGAGCTCCTCCGCGCGGCCGACGTGGTCTTCTTCGACAACCTCGTCGCCCCCGAGGTCGTTGAGCTCGCCGAGCGCGCCCGCCGGGTCGATGTCGGCAAGATCGGCGGGGGTCGCGCCGCATCGCAGGACGTGATCGACCTCATGCTGCGCCGGTCGGCGTCACGCGTGCCGCTCACCGTGCGGCTGAAGGGCGGTGACCCCTTCGTGTTCGGCCGCGGCGGCGAGGAGGCAGCGGCCCTCCGCGGCGCCGGGATCGACGTCGAGGTCGTCCCTGGCGTCAGCAGCGCGATCGCCGCCGCCGCCGCCGCCGGTATCCCCGTCACGCACCGCGGCGTCTCGACGCACTTCTCCGTCGTCACCTGCACCGGCGCGGCCGGAGCGCCGCTCGACCAGACCTGGGTCGCCCTCGCGCGGGCGGGCGGCACCGTCGTCTTCATGATGGGCGCCCGACGACTCGCAGAGGTCTCCACCGCGCTCGTCGCGGGCGGCGTCCCCGCGTCGCGCCCGGCCGCGGTCGTCTCCGCGGCCACCACCGCCGCCCAGGAAGTCGTCACCGGCACGCTCGACGACATCGCCGTGCGCGCGGCGGGGCTCCCGCAGCCTGCCACGCTCGTCGTCGGCGACGTCGTCGCCCTCCGCTCGACGCTCGCCGGCGTCGTCCCGGCCGGCGGCACCAACCTCTCGTTGGGCGTCGGCGCTCTCGCCGCGCTGGCAGGCTAGCCATGTACCGCTACGACGAAGACGACATCCGCATCGTCCGGGAGCGCGTCGAGCAGTTCCGCGACCAGGTCCGCCGCCGGCTCTCCGGAGAGCTCAGCGAAGACGAGTTCCGGCCGCTCCGGCTCCAGAACGGCCTGTACCACCAGCGCCACGCCTACATGCTGCGCGTCGCGATCCCGTACGGCATGCTCTCGTCGAGGCAGCTTCGCCAGCTCGCGTACATCGCTCGCAGATACGACAAGGGCTACGGCCACATCTCCACGCGCCAGAACATCCAGTTCAACTGGCCGCTGCTCGAAGAGGTCCCCGACCTGCTCTCGGACCTCGCCGACGTTGAGATGCACGCGATCCAAACCAGCGGGAACTGCATCCGCAACGTTACCAGCGACGCCCTCGCCGGGGTCGCCGGCGACGAGCTCGAGGATCCGCGCCCGTACTGCGAGCTCATCCGTCAGTGGTCCACGTTCCACCCCGAGTTCGCGTACCTGCCGCGCAAGTTCAAGATCGCGGTGACCGGGGCAACAGTGGATCGCGCCGCCGTCGCGTTCCACGACATTGGCCTCCGACTCGTCCGCTCCGACTCGGGGGAGGTCGGCTTTCAGGTCATCGTCGGTGGAGGGCTCGGTCGGACGCCGCTCATCGGGCAGGTCGTCCGAGAGTTCGTCTCCAAGCGCGACATCCTCTCCTACTGCGAGGCCGTGCTGCGCGTGTACAACCTCGGCGGCGACCGCGAGAACAAGTACAAGGCCCGCATCAAGATCCAGCTCAAGACAGCCGGTATCGACGCGTTCCGCGCCGCCGTCGAGGCAGAGTGGGACCGGGTCCGCGACACGCCGATCGCCGTCCCCGAAGCCGAGCTCGACCGGCTGCGCGCGTTCTTCGAGCCGCCGGCGTACGAGGCAGCCTCACGCGCCGCGAAGAGCTGGGACGCCGAGTCCGCCGTCGACCCCGAGTTTGCGCGCTGGCTTCGGCACAACACCTCCGAGCACAAGGTCCCCGGCTACCGCGTCGTCCACATCTCGCTCAAGGCGCCGGGGGTGCCGCCGGGCGACATCACCGCCGACCAGCTCGACGCGCTCGCAGCCCTCTCCGACTCCTACTCGTTTGGTGAGGCGCGGACCACACACCAGCAGAACATGGTGCTCGCCGACGTCGCCCAGCGCGACCTCGCCGACCTGTGGAGAGGCCTCCGCGACGCGGGACTCGCCACACCAAACATCGGCACTCTCACCGACATGATCTGCTGCCCTGGGCTGGACTTCTGCTCGCTGGCCAACGCCGGCTCCATCGCCGTCGCCCGCCGCATCGACGAGACCTTCCAAGACCTCGACGAGCTCTACGACCTCGGCGAAGTCCAGCTCAAGCTCTCCGGCTGCATCAACGCCTGCGGACACCACCACATCGGTCACATCGGCATCCTCGGCATCAACAAGGCGGGCGAGGAGTACTACCAGATCATGCTCGGCGGTGCCCCCGGCGACGACGCCTCGCTCGGCCGCTGGATTGGTCCCGCCGTCGCACAGGACGAGATCGCCCCCGCCGTCGACCGGCTGGTCCGTCGCTATGTCGAGCAGCGCGCCAATCAAGAACGCTTCATCGACACCTACCGCCGCGTCGGCGCAGAGCCGTTCAAGGAGGCCGTGTATGGAATCGCGTGAGATCGTCCTCGACGGCGCTGTTGTCGCCGACCCGTGGGTCTTCGTCGCCGACGACGAGCCGATCCCCTCTCAGTCGGGCCGCGCCGACGCCCCGACCTCCGTCGCGCCGCCTCGCGTCTTCGTCACGCTCGGGCGGTGGCGCGCCGACCGCGCTGCCCTCGCGGCGCGAGGCCGCGTCGGGGTGGTCGTCCCCTCCGACCTCGACATCCGCACGCTCGCCGATGACCTGCCCCTCCTCGCGGCGGTCGCCCTCGAGTTTCCCCGCTTCGCCGACGGCAGAGCATACACGCAAGCTCGAATCCTCCGCGAACAGCTCGGCTTCTTGGGCTCCGTGCGCGCCCGCGGCGAGGTCCTTCGCGACCAGGCGTTCTACATGGTGCGGTGCGGGTTCGACGTCCTCGAGCCCGCAGCCGGACGCGCCGCCGCCGACCTCTTGCCCGGACTGAGCGACTTCTCCGTCACGTACCAGGGCGCCGCCGATACCGCGCTGCCCCGATACCGCCGCCCGACGCCCGACACACAGCGCGCCGTCGCCTGACCCGAAACGACGCCTCCAACCGCCAGCGAGCCACCATGAACGAGCTGCTCTCACGCCCCGTCGCCCTCTCGGACGCGACCCTCGAGCGTCTCGACCGCCGCTTCGCCGATGCGCCCGCCGAGGCGGCCATCGAGTACGCGATCGAGCGCTTCGGCTCGCGGCTCGTCGTTGCCTCGAGCTTCGGCGCCGAAGACGTCGTGCTCATCGACATCGCGGCGCGCATCGACCCCTCCGTTCGGGTCTTCACGCTCGACACAGGGCGCCTGCACCAGGAGACCTACGAGGTCATGGACGCGATCGTCGAGCGCTACGGCATTCGCCTCGAGGTGATGGTCCCCAACCAGGTGTCGCTGCAGGAGCTCGTTCGCGAGAAAGGCAACAACAGCTTCTACGCGTCCATCGAGGACCGCCGCGAGTGCTGCCAGGTCCGCAAGCTCGAGCCGCTCCGACGCGTCCTCGACACGGCCGACGCCTGGGTCACGGGCCTGCGCCGCGAGCAGTCCATCACGCGCGCCGAAGTGGCCACCGTCGAGCGCGACATCACAAACGGCGGGCTGGTCAAGTTCAACCCGCTCGCCTCCTGGTCCCGCGCCGATGTGTGGACATACATCGAGCGCCACGGCGTCCCCTACAACCGCCTCCACGACCGCGGCTTCCCCTCGATCGGCTGCGCCCCGTGCACGCGGGCGGTGCTCCCGGGCGAAGACGAGCGGGCAGGGCGGTGGTGGTGGGAGCGCCCGGAGCACAAGGAGTGCGGTCTCCACGCGCGCGCCGGGCTCCACCAGTCCAGCGCGACGCACTGAGAACGGGGCGTACGCCTCACCAAACTAGGGGATCCGGAACTCCACCGTGTCCAAGGGCGCCATGTCGTTCGTATCCCCGCTCGGGACGTCGCCCTTGCCGTCGCGCGTCTCCCGCAGTCGTATGTCGAGCCCAGCCAGGAGCTGACCGAAGTTCGCGCGAAACAGGCGACGGAACTCGGCCGGCCCCGACGCGCGACACCACACGGCGTAGCAGTACCGGTTCAGGTCGTTGTCGAGAAAGAAGCCCAGCGTCAGCGGACCGGAGGCACCGGGAGACGCCCAGCTCTCCGCTCGCTCCGGAACAGACTCGAACACTCGCGCGCGGAGCTGCTCGATCAGATCCCGATCCACGAGGTGGTAGTTCAGCCCGTGGACTGTCAGATCGTGCGCGACCGAGATGAACTGGAAGCGCAGGGCCCCAGGGCCGCGTCGCGCAATCTGCTCCCGGACGAACTCGGCGCCGCCGAGCTGAATCGGGATCGTCCCGTCCAGATATCGGCGCAGAAACGGCCCCATCGACATCGCTCCGCGCGCCTCGCGCACGTACCCAAGGCGCCACCCGACGTCGGCGCCGACGCGCGCGTCCAGCAGCTCGTTCAGACTCCCGGGGGTCGGCGCCGTGAGAATGCGCCCCTGCTCCGTCCACTCGAACCCGAGAGACCGGTTGTGCGCGACCATCGCAGGAGACTGCCCGAAGTGGCCCGTCCCCCCCAACATGTTGTTCTCGTCGATCGAGGCAGGAAAGACGAGCTGCTGGTGGCCGTCATCACCAAACTCCCGAACCTCCACCGGCTGCCCGATCACCCGCTCGAACGACTCGAGCCACTCCGGCAGCACCGTCCGGTCGAGCGCGGGCGTGGCCAGAGTCACCGCGTCGCTCATCGGACGCCTCTCGTGCGTCGCGTCGGGTGTCTGGCGTCTCGCGTCGTCATGGGGGGCTCCATCACAGGGTAGGGTCGATATCCAGAGTTGGCGCGCGGGCGTCAAGGTCGGCGGCGGCCCTCGCGCCGGTCGGGCGCGGTGCTGCCCGGCTCGGGGTTGTCGCGTCGGCGCAGTTCGCCTATCGAGCGCAAGTCTCCGCGTCACCCCGACAACCCGAGCCTCCCGATGACCGACTCCCTCGTGCGCGCCCTCGCGTTCGGCGAGAACGTCCGAATCGTCGTCGCCGTTACCACCGAGTTGGTCGGTGAGGCGATGCGCGTGCACGACACCGGGCCAGTCGCCGCCGCCGCGCTCGGCCGCCTGCTCACCGCCACCCTTCTTCTCGGGGCGAGCGCCAAGGCCGACGAGCGGCTCACCCTTCAGGCGCAGGGTGGAGGGCCCCTCGGCCTCGTCCTCGCGCGGACGGCCGGTACCGGCCGCGTCTACGGCGCCGTCGCGAACCCCCACGCCGACCTACCCGCGCGCCCCGACGGGAAGCTCGACGTCGGCGGCGGAGTCGGCACGGACGGTAACCTCGTCGTCGTCCGCGACCTCGGCTTCGGAGAGCCCTACGTCGGGATGGTGCCGCTTGCCACCGGCGAGATCGGCGACGATGTGGCGCAGTACCTCTCCCAGAGCGAGCAGCTTCTCTCGGCGGTCGGGGTCGGCGTCCGCCTCGCTACCGACGCCCGCTGCCTCGGCGCCGGGGGCTTCCTCGTCCAAGTCCTCGGCGGCTGCACCGACGAGGAGTTCGACGCAGTCGAGGCTCGTATCAGCACCCTCCGCGAGCTCTCCGCGACCATCGAGGCCGGCGCGACGGCAGAGGACCTCCTCGCGATGCTAGCGCCCGACGCACGCGTACTCGAGACGATCGGCGTCGGTTACGACTGTCCGCTCGACCGAGACTACTACGCCAAGCGGCTCCAGGGACTCGGCGTCCACCCGCTCGAGGACCTGTTCTCGACCCACGATGAGCTCGAGGTCGTCTGCGAGTTCTCGCGGCGCGCCTACGTGTTTCGCCGCGAAGAGCTCCTCGGCTAGCGGGAGGCCAGGGCGGAGTCTCGCCAGGACGCCCGGTCGGGCAGCCAGCACCGCGCGTTGAGCACGCTGCGCGCAGAGGCGCAGCGATCACGCCGAGACGGTAACCGCCGAGAGGTACCGCCCCTCCCGCATCGCGACAGGGTACGGGTGGTCTGGAGGCTGCTCCGTCGTCGCGAGCACCGACAGCGGGCGGTGCTCGCGCCCAGCGGCCGCGCCGAGCGCCGCCTTCAGGTCGTCCGGGCCAATTGCGTGGCTGCACGACGCGATCATCAGAATGCCCTCAGGGGCGAGCACTCGCAGCGCCTGCGCGCACAGCGCCTCGACCTTGCGCATCGCCCGCTCGAGGTCCCGCCGCGACGCCGCGAGCTTGGGCGGGTCGAGGGAGATCAGATCGAACCGCTCGCCGCGCTCCGCGGAGTCCGCGAGCGCGTCCTCGACCTTCGCGCGCCGCAGCTCGACGCGATCGGCGCAGCCGTTCTTCGCCGTGTTCTCGGCGGCGCGGTCGAGGGCGGGGCGTGACGAGTCGACCGCCACCACCGACGCGGCGCCGCCGAGCGCGGCGTGAAGCGCAAAGCCGCCCGTGTACGCGTGCGCGTCGAGGCACCGCCGCCCACGCGCGAGGCCGCCGAAGAGCGCGCGGTTCTCGCGTTGGTCGCAGTAGTGCCCGGTCTTCTGAAGGCCGAGCGGCTGGACCAGATACGTGACGTTCGCTTCGACGATCTCAACAACGTCGGGAACGACACCCAGTGACAAGCTCGTACGTTCGTCGAAACCTTCTGACTCCGCCTGGCGCGCGTCCACCTGCAGAACGACCCCGCTCACCCCTGAGAGCGCGCTCACCGCCGAAGCGATCGCGTCGGCATGGCGCACCGCGGCAGCCGTCGTGAGCTGCACAGCCGCCACCCCACCGAACACGTCGACGATCACCCCCGGCGTGTGGTCGCCCTCGGAGTTCAGCAGCCGATACGCCGTCGTCGCCGCGCTCGGCAGCCCAGCCGCAGCCCGGCGCCTGACGGCCTCCGCCAGCCGCGCATCCCAGAACGCCGCCGGCAACAGAGACGTCTCCCACCCAGCCGGCCAGTCCGCTCCGACGCCCAGCGTGCGAGCCCGGATCCGCGACCGCTCGCCCCACAGCGCGTAGTCAATCACCGCGCCGCGCTCGTCGACCACCCGCACCACATCGCCAGACCGCGGCGACCCCTCGACGCGGGCGATCGCGTCGTCGCGTACCCACGGGTGGCCGTGCCAGAGCGGCCGCGCCGCCCGCGGCGCCAGCGTCACCGTCGCGTGCGATCTCACCTCGGTCGAACCCCCCACGTCAGGCGAACGGGTCGACGCCGGTGAGCTCCACCGAGACCTCCCACAGCCGCCGCGCGGCGTCCTCGTCTCGCGAGCGGCGCGTCGACCCCGTCTCCGTCGGCAGCCCGAACGCGCCAAACGGCCCACGCGGGCCGATGTACGAGCCGCGCCGCGCGTCTGGGCGAGCGGCGGCCCAGAGCGTGGGCAGCGCCCCCTTCCACGCCGGCTGCGTCACGAGCCGAGAGCCCGCCTTCATGATCGGGTCCAAGAAGCCCAGGCCGCGCGAGCGAGTCGACGTCTCGACAATGTTCGTGTCGGCGACGCCAGGGTGGCACGCCAGCGCGATCACCGGCTCACCCGACCGCTCCAGCCTGCGGTCCAGCTCATACGCGAACATCAGGTTCGCGAGCTTCGACATCGCGTAAGAGCCCCACGTCCAGTAGCCGCGGTCCCAGTGGATGTCCTCGAAGCGGATTCGGCCCTGGCGGTGAGCGATGCTCGACGTCGCAACGACGCGCGCCGGCTCCGTCGCGGTGCCAGCGGCCAGCAGCTTCGGGCCCAGCAGACCCGTCAGCGCGAAGTGGCCGAGGTGGTTGATCCCGAACGTCTGCTCGAACCCGTCCTCGGTCTTTCCATACGGCAAGCCCATCAGGCCGGCGTTGTTCACGAGGCAGTCGATTCGGTCGAGCTCATCGCTCGCCCGCGCTGCGAAGTCGCGGACGGACGCGAGCCGCGCCAGGTCGAGCGGAATGAACGGGGTCACGGCCCCGGGCGTCTCAGCGGCGATTCGCGCCGCCGCGTCCGCGGCCTTGCCGGAGTTGCGGCACGCCAGCACGACCCGCGCACCAAGCCCCGCCAGAACGCGCGCCGCCTCGAAGCCGAGCCCGCTGTTCGCGCCGGTGATCACGAACGTCTTGCCGTCTTGTCGCGGGAGCTCCGCCGCCGTCCATCCGCCGCTCTTCACGGGAACGCTCACAGGGCTGTGGTGGTGAATGTGTCGCACGCCAGCAGGTTCCCCTGCGCCAAGCCCGTGCGGAACCACCGCGCGCGTTGCGCCGAGGTCCCGTGCGTGAACGACTCCGGCACGACCCGACCCGTCGCCTCCCGCTGAAGGCGGTCGTCGCCGATCGCAGACGCGGCGTTGAGCGCTTCGTCGACGTCGCCGGCCTCCAGCACGCTCCGTGCCTTGTCCGCGTGGTGCGCCCACACACCCGCGTAACAGTCGGCCTGCAACTCGAGCCGCACGGAGAGCTCGTTGGCATCCGCCTCGCTCATGTTCCGCTGCTGGTTGTGCACGCGCTCCGACGTTCCGAGCAGATTCTGCACGTGGTGCCCCACCTCGTGGGCGATCACGTACGCCTGCGCGAAGTCGCCAGGCGCTCCGAACCGTGACTGCAGCTCGGCGTAGAAGCCGAGGTCGATGTACACGGTCTCGTCGCCGGGGCAGTAGAACGGCCCCACCGCCGACGACTGTGTACCGCACGCCGAGGCCACCGCGTCCGTGAAGAGCACGAGCTTGGGTGCCTCGTAGTTGATGTTCACGGTCGACAGCACGCCGGGCCACGTGTCCTCTGTGTCCGCCAGGACGACCGACACGAAGTCCGCAAGCTGGTTCTCCTCGGCCGAGGGCTGCCGCGGCGCGCCCACGTTCGCCGACGGCGCGCCCTGCTGCGTCGTCAGCACCGCCTGCAGGATCTCCACAGGGCTCTTCCCCATCAGAAGCCCGATGATCACGATCACGACCGCGCCGCCGCCGATCTTGAGCGGCGCGCCGCCAGCCGACACGCCGCGGCGATCCTCGACGTTCGAGCTCCTTCTTCCTGACTGCCAGCGCATTCCAGACTCCGCGATCGCTGTGGGGCGAGGTGGGATGGGCAGGCTCTTAGCAACTCGGCGCCCGCGCGAGAAGGGCGACCGGATCGTGCGCTGCGAGCACCGGCGCGCTATACCGCTGTCGATGTCTTCGCCGTCACCCCCAGCCCCGCCCTACACTGCAGACCGCGCGACGCGCGAGCTGATCGCTGTCACGCGCGAGGCCGTGAAGTGGACCGGCACATGGCGTGCTGTCCGAGGCGCGAGCCCGAAGGGCCCCGACGAGGAGATCCGCGTCGCCCACCTCGCCCTCTCGTTCAAAGTCGGCGGGCTCGAACGGGTCGTCCAGGCTCTCTGCCGCGCCGGTCGAAAGTACGGCGTCAAGTCTACCGTCATCGCGTACGGCGAAGACGGCGAGCTCCGCGAGGGGCTCCCTCGCGAGGGCACCGACACCGTCTTCTTCCCGACCGAGCCGGGCGTCTCGCCCGCCCTTGGCTTCAAGATCGCGCAGGAGCTCGTCGCACGGCGCATCCACGTGCTGCACTCGCACCACATGGGGCCGTTCGTCTACGGCGCCCTCGCCAGCCGCCTCGCAAACGTCTGCCACGTCTACACCGAGCACTCCCGCGAGATGTACGACGCCCCGCGGCGGGAGCTCATCGGACGCACGATGCGCCACTTCGCGCACACGGTCTGCGTCTCGAACGAGCTGGCCCTCTGGCGCCGCGAGAACCTCGGCGATGACCCGGAGTATGTCCCCAACGGGGTCGCCGTCGGCCCCGAGCCGTCGCCCGCCGCGCGCCGGGCGATCCGCGCCGAACTCGGGCTCCGTGACGGCTTCGTCGCCGGCTGCGTCGCCCGGCTCGCCCCCGAGAAAGACCACATCACCCTCGTCGACGCGTTTCGGATCGTCGCAAACGTCGACCCGTCCGCCCAACTCGTCATCGTCGGCACCGGCGCCGAAGAGCGACGGATCGCGGCCCACGTCGAGGCGCTCGGCCTCTCTGGAAACGTCATCATGCTCGGCAGCCGCTCCGACGCAGAGCGCCTCATGGTCGCCTACGACGTCATCGCCCTGTCCAGCCGCCGCGAGGGACTCCCGCTCGCGCTCCTCGAGGGGATGGCAGCCGGCGCGCCCGTCGTCGCGACCGACGTCGGCGAGGTTCGGAAACTCACCTCCGGTGGGTGCGGACAGATCGTTCCTCCCGGCGATGCCGCCGCGCTGGCCGATGCCCTGCTCGTCTATGCCCGCGACCCTGTGCGGCGCGCCGCCGACGGGATCCGGGCCCGCGAGCGAGTCGTCGCCGGATACTCGGCCGACGCCATGGCGCGCCGCTACGTCCAGATCTACCGGGCGCTCGCGCGCTTCGGCGACGTCCCAGACATCTGAGTGGTCGCAATGCAACAGCTCCCGGAGCCACCGACCGTCGACCGCGGCCTCTGGATTGTGTGCAAGCCCACCGGATGGCTCGTCCACGCCGCCAACGGCACCGACGCGCCCGACGTCAGGACGGCCCTCGTCGCGGCGGGAGCCCCGCCCGACGTCGCGCCCGTCAATCGCCTCGACCTCGAGACATCTGGCGTCGTGTTGTATGCCGAGACCGCGGAGTTGCGCGCCGAGCTCGGTGCCATGTTTGCCGCCGGGCAGGTGGCCAAACGCTACGCCGCCGTCGTGTTTGGTCGTACTCGCGCCAAGGGGATCGTCCGGCGCCCACTCGACGACGGCAGGCGAGGGCGGCCACTCGAGGCCGTGACCCGCTACCGCACGCGAGAGTGGATGGGAGGGTTCTCCTACGTCGCCCTCCGGCCCGAGCACGGCCGCAAACATCAGCTCCGACGACACATGCAGGGCATTGGCCACGCCATCGTCGGCGACACACGGTACCCCGGACCCACGGAGATCCGGATCCCCGCATTTCCGGGCCGGCTGTGGCTCCACGCCGAGCGGATCGAGCTCCCCGACGGACGTTCCTTTCACGCGCCCCTCCCGCGAGAGCTCGCCGCCAACCTCGAAGCGCTCCGCGCCGGCGCTCGCGACGCGAAAGGCGACGCCCCAAGCTAGCCGGACGCCGCGCCCATGCGCTCACCCCCGGCGGGCCGGGCCGCTGGACTTCCTGCGCGCGCGCGCTACGGTCCGGCCATCTTCACCCCGGCACGGAGTCACCCATGCGCCGCGATCGAACCTTCCTCAACGACGTCGCCTTCTCGGCGCACGACTACGCCAGCATCGTACAGACGAACTATCCCGGCGCACACGACCAGGACTACCGGGCCCGCGTCGCCGGGCTGATCGACACCGCGCGCGCCGCGTGGCCGGCGTGCCCTACGTTCGACTACCACGAAGACGAGCACTCCACCTGGAAGCTCGTCTCCGAGATCCTCATCCTCCTCCAGAATCGCTACTCGTGCGCGGCGTACCTCGAAGCCCGCGAAAAGCTCGCGCTCCCGCTCGACAGCGTCCCGCAGCTCGACGACGTCTCGGCCCGGATGGAGGCCGCGACCGGGTTCACGCTCGCCCCCGTCGGCGGGCTCCTCGACAAGTCCGAGTTCCTCCCGATGCTCGCGCACCGCGTCATGCGCTGCACGCCCTACGTGCGTCACCCGTCGTACCCGTTCTTCACCCCCGAACCCGATATCGTCCACGAACTCCGAGGCCACGCCCCGATGTTCATGCACGAGCCGTTCGCCGAGATGTCGGAGCGGATCGGCCACGCCGCCGCCGCGGCCGTCGACGCAGGGAACGCAGAGCTCCTCGACCTGATCGGCCTCTTCTACTGGTACACCGTCGAGTACGGCCTGATCCGCGAGAACGGCGAGGTCCGCATCTTCGGCGCCGGCAACAACGGCGGGATCCAGGACCTCCTGCGGTCGATGGACCCCACCGTCGAGAAGCACCCCATCTCGCTCGACGCCATCCGCGAGCTCTCCATCGACTACGACGCGCCGCAAGAGGTGTTCTTCGTCGCCGAGTCCTTCGAGCACGTCGCCGAGATGGCCCGCGAGCTCGAGGCGATGGCCTGACGCCCGCGGTCGTCAGCCGAGACCCAACGTACGCTCGGCGCTGACGCTCGAGAACTGGTCGGTTCCGCTCATTACGTGCGGCGCTTGTGATGGGTCTCGCCCCGTGCTCTCTGCCGCACGGCAGGCAGTGTGCTGCGGCACACCCGCAACGACTGACCCGTGGGTGACTCGCGCCGTGTCTGCGTCTTCATCGGCTAGCTCAAAGGGTATCATGCGACCAAGTCTCGCGTTCTCGCTCGCGCTCTGCGCCTCGTCTGGGGTCCTGGCGTCCGCCTGCGGTCTCCCATCGGACACCGACCGCTGCGGCGACACTCCCGCCCCTTCCAGCCTCCGACAGCCGCGGTGCTGCGGCGACGCGGAATCGGGCGCTTGGTACGAGGGCTACACAGAGCAGTGCTGCCCCGACGGCACCGTGGCCGCGTCGGGGCAGGACGCAGCCGGCCCAGGGTGCCCGTCACCGGCAGTTTGCGGAGGGGCCGTGAGCCCCGACGAGACCGCTGAATGCTGCGGGGACGCCGACGCCGGGGAGTGGTTCGACCCGACAACCGAGCACTGCTGCCCGAGCGGGTTGGTCGTCGGCGTGTCCGAAGCGTGCGACGCCGCCACGTGCGGCGGCGCCGTCGCGCCAGCCGAGATCCTCCGTCCTGTGTGCTGCGGCGGCGAAGACGACGGGGTCTGGTACGACGCTGACTTTGGAGCGGAGCAGTGCTGTCCCGATGGGATCGTCGTGCCAGGGGGCGAGGACTGCGAGGTCGCACCCGAGCTCTGCGGGGACCTGCCCGCGCCTGCGGAAGGGGCCATCTGTTGCGTCGGCGAGTCGGCCGAACAGTGGGTCGTCGCGCCCTCCACCTGCTGCGGCGGGGCTCCGGCCGACGAAGGCCTCGAGTGCTGCGGTGACTCCTCGCTCGGCGTCGCGTTCGACCCCGCCCTCGAGCGCTGCTGCAGCCCAGAAGAAGCATACACCGCACCGATCCGGCAGGAGTGCGAGGTGGTGACCGTGTCGTGCGGCGGAGAAGCACCCGACTCTGACACCAGTCTGTGCTGTGGAAACTCGCGCACCGGAGCTTGGTATGAGCCCGCTACCCACCAGTGCTGCGACCCCGGCATCGCGCTCGTGCTGTCCCGCCAGGAGAACTGCCCGGTCGGCCCCCCTGTCTGCGGCGGCGAGCTGCTCCCGCTCGACGCCGCGTGCTGCGGCTCGATGGTAAGCGGCGTCGCGTTCGATCCCGAGACCCAGACTTGCTGCGACGCCACCGTCGGGCTCGTAGTCCCGAGCGCGCGCGGCTGCGAGGCCGGCGTCTGTGACGGCGCCGCGCTGGGCGACGGCGAGGAGTGCTGCGGCGACCGCTTCGACGGCGTCGCGTACGACCCGACGGCCCAGCAGTGCTGCGACTCCACCAACGTCATCGACGCGGGCGAGGCATGCCCCGCCCCCACTGTCTGCGGGGAGCTGCCGCTCGTCTCCGGGTTCGCCTGTTGCGGGAACGAACTCGAGGGCGCCGCGTACGACCCCCGCACGCAGCAGTGCTGCGATCCGTTTGGTGACCGCCGACGGCTGATCGGCCTCGGTGAGAGCTGCTCCGGCCTCGCCTTCGGCACCTGGGGCTTCGGCACGGCGTGCGGCGGGGACATCTACTTCGCCGACTTCTCGAACGGCATCTTGAAGGCCGACGGCGAGACGCTCGAGGTCACGCTCTTCGCGGCGGCCGGCTTCGCGGTCGGCTCCGTCTGCGACGGCGACGCGTTGATCTACTCCGACATCCGCGCCGGCATCTTCCGCAAGCCGCTCGCCGGCGGCGACGCCACGCTGCTGACGGGCGACGAGTTCACGCAGGCGTTCGACCTCGTGCTCGCCGGCGACGTCCTCGTGTGGGACCGCAACGCGACGCTGTCCGACATCTGGGCCTACGACATCAGCGAGCGCTCCCTGGTCACCATCGCCACCAACCAGTCGCTCCCCCAGCACATCGCGACCGACGGGACGTGGGTCTACTTCACCGAGTCGTCGGGGTTCTCGCCCGTCGTCCGTCGCGCCCTCATCACCGGCGACGGGCTCTCGGCGCCCGAGACCGTGATGACGGAGCTCACACGCGCAGACGAGACCAAGGAGCTCTTCGTCCATGGCGGCACACTCTACGTCGTCGCCAACGGGATGGGCCGCATCTACGCACGACCCGCCGATGGGACCGGCTCCGTCACCACGTTCGCGCCGTCCGAGACGCGCCCCTACGGCGTCACCGGAGACGACACGACGCTGTACTGGCGCGACGAGTTCTTCGGGACCATCCGAGCTCAGTCCTACGCCGGCGGCACCGCGCGCGACCTCCTGACGGTCACCAGCGGCGGAGGCCGCGGCGACGTCGTCGTCTCTGGCGACTACGTCTATGCGATCGACACGAACGCCCACACCGTCACGAGGGTCGCGCGGTAGCCGGGCGGTCCGGGCGGCGGCCGGTGCCCTCGCGGCCGCTGGCGGCCTCGCCTTGGCTGGCGGCCGGCGCGTCTCCCCGCAGGGTCAGTCGAGCGCGATGTACTCGTCCAGCGCCTGAAGCACCTCGATCTGCCCGCCCTCGCGGTACTCCATCGGGATGTGCCACTCGGACACGCCGTCGAGCGTGACGAACCACGAGATGCCGTCGTGGTAGGCGCTGCCGCCTGTGCCGAGATAGGTCCACGTCTCGCCGACCGGGTGTCGCTCGTGGTCGTAGTCGGCGAACTCCTGGATCACGCGATATCGGTTGCCGACGACGAGCGCCAGGCGGGCACCGCCCCCGTCTCGCTTCGCGGTGTTCGACCAGTGTCCCATCGGGCAAGGACCATACATCTCACCCCTCCAGATAGCTCCAGGTGTCGGCGCCGTCGAAGTGGCGGACCCGCACGCCGTCCAGCGCCTCGGGCGGGAGCATCCGCGCGTTGACCGCGAGCCGGCTCTCCGGCCCCTTGTCGAGCCCCTCATAGTGGGTGACGCAGCCGCACGCGCGGCACCGGTGGAACTCCACCATCCGGTCGCCCCACATGTAGATCTCCGTTGCCCCCGGCGCCGCCTTCACCCGCGTCGTGCCCTGGGTGAAGTACGCCCACCGGGTCGCGTACCGACGGCAGATCGAGCAGTTGCACTCGGTCACGGCCGTCAGCGGCGCGTCGATCTCGATCGCGACGGCGCCGCAGTGGCATGTGGCTTCCAACATGATGGCTCCTCTGGGCGACCAACGGGCCGAGGCGGCCGGCTCGCTCCGCCGACGCCGCTTGGGTGTGCGCCGCATCGTGCGGCAGCCGGCCGCGGACCGCAATCACGACGGAACCACGCCGCCGGGGTGTTAGCCCGCGCCCGCGACTTCGCCGCGCGCCGCAGCCAGAGCGGCCCGGACGAGAGCGTCGTCTGCCAGCTCCGGAAGCGTCACACGCAGGCGCGGCTCTCGCTCCATCGCGCGCGCTGCCGCCCACATCGCGTTCGGGTTTCGTCCCCAGGCGCGCCGCGTCACCCCGTTGTCGACGTCCCACGCGAGCATCGACGCCAGCCGCCGGGCGGCGTCTGCGCTGCCGTCGAGGACCATTCCAAACCCGCCGTTGATGACCTCGCCCCAACCGACCCCACCGCCGTTGTGGAGGCTGACCCATGTCGCGCCGCGAAAGCCGTCGCCGATCACGTTGTGCACCGCCATGTCGGCAGTGAATGAGCTGCCGTCGTACAGGTCCGCGGTCTCGCGGTACGGGGAGTCCGTGCCCGACACGTCGTGGTGGTCGCGGCCGAGCACCACTGGCGCCGACAGCCGGCCCTCCGCGACGGCGTCGTTGAACGCCGACGCGATCGCGCATCGGCCGACCGCATCCGCATACAGTATGCGCGCCTGCGACCCGACGACCAGCCCGTTCCGGCCCGCCTCGCGGATCCACTTCAGGTTGTCGCGGTACTGCTCCGCAATCTCCAGGGGCGCCTCCGCCGCAAGGGCAGCCACAACGTCGGCGGCGATCGCATCCGTCGTCGCGAGGTCCTCCGCGCGCCCGCTAGTACACACCCAGCGGAACGGACCGAACCCGAAGTCGAAGCACAGCGGCCCCATGATGTGCTCCACATACGACGGGTAGCGAAAGCGTCGACCGTCCGAAGCAAACACATCGGCACCTGCGCGCCCCGCCTCCAACAGGAACGCGTTGCCGTAGTCCCAGAAGTGCATTCCACGCTCGACCAGCGCGTTCACCGCCGCGGCGTGTCGCCTCAATGAAGCACGGACAGCCTCCGCGAACGCCGCGGGATCGTCCGCCATGAGCCGATTCGACTCGGTGTGCGTCAGCCCCGCTGGGTAGTACCCGCCCGTGAATGGCGCGTGGAGGCTCGTCTGGTCACTCCCCAGGTCGATGTGTGTGCCCGAGGCGAGCAGGTGCTCCCACAGATCGACGACGTTGCCCTGGTACGCGATCGAGACCGCCCGCCGCTCTGCGCGAGCGGCCTCGATGCGCCGTACCACGCCCTCGAGTGTGTCGTCGACCTCGTCGACCCACCCCTGCGCGTGACGCTTGGTCACCGCCTCTGCATTCACCTCGGCGACGACGCCGATCGCCCCCGCGATCACCGCCGCCTTCGCTTGCGCGCCGCTCATCCCGCCGAGCCCCGACGTAACAAACACTCGCCCGCCGAGATCGCCGCTGCCGAGGTATCTGCGGCCCGCGTTGAGCACGGTGATCGTGGTGCCGTGAACGATTCCCTGCGGGCCGATGTACATGTAACTGCCCGCGGTCATCTGCCCGTAGCTGGTGACGCCGAGTGCAGACATGCGCAGGTAGTCTTCGTGCGAGGAGTGGTTTGGAATGACCATCCCGTTTGTAACGACCACACGCGGCGCGTCGCGGTGCGACGGAAACAGACCGAGTGGGTGACCACTGTACATCACCAGCGTCTGCTCGTCGGTCATCTCTGCGAGGTATCGCATCGCCAGGCGATACTGAGCCCAATTCTGGAAGACAGCGCCGTTCCCGCCGTACGTGACGAGCTCGTACGGATGCTGCGCGACCGCCGGGTCGAGGTTGTTCTGGATCATCAGCATGATCGCGGCCGCCTGCTGACAACTTGCCGGATAGTCCGAGATCGGCCGCGCCCGCAGCTCCGCGTGCGGCCGGTAGCGGTGCATCACGATCCGTCCCCACGCCAGAAGCTCGTCGGCCAGCTCGGGCGCAAGCTGCGCGTGCAGCGCCTTCGGGACGTACCGGAGCGCGTTGCGGATCGCGAGCTCCTGCTCGCCAGAGTCCAGCACGAGCGGGCGGCGCGGCGCGCGGGAGATCGATGGATCCTCCGGGGGGCGAGTCGGAAGCATAGCGGGGATCCCTTCGAGGATCTCCGCACGAAAGGCGGCGAGGTCGCTGGCAGCGCTCATCGGGTCCGTTCGCGGCGAGGAGGTAGCGGGCGCCCGGGGCAGGCGGCTTTCCGCGCGTGGTATCGGTCGAATCCCTCGATCGCAAGCCTCAGGCATGGCAAGAGGGCGGCGATGCTCTCTGACGACCACAGACAGCGATTCGGCGGCGTCGCTCGGCTCTACGGAACTGGGGCGCTCGAAGCGCTTCAGGCGGCGCACGTCGCCGTCGTCGGGATCGGGGGGGTCGGGACGTGGGCGGTCGAGGCGCTCGCGCGAAGCGGCGTTGGCACCCTGACCCTCGTCGACCTCGATGACGTCTGCGTCACGAACACCAACCGCCAGCTCGCCGCGACCTCGACCACGATCGGCCGCTCGAAGGTCGACGTCATGGCAGACCGTGCGCAGCAGATCGCGCCGGAATGCGTCATCCACCGCCGGGTCGAGTTCTTCGACGCCGACTCCTCCGACGCTCTGCTGACCGAGGGGCCGCGCATTGACTGGGTCGTGGACGCGATCGACGCGGTCCCCGCCAAGGCGCTGCTCCTGGCGCAATGCGCCGCGCGAGAGATCGGCGTCGTCACCTGCGGCGGCGCCGGGGGGCGCACCGACCCCACCCAGGTCCGAGCGGGGACGCTGGCGGCGACGGGCGGCGACCCACTGCTGAAGGCGGTGAGGAAGATGCTGCGGAGTCGTCACGGCGTCGCCGATGGCGCGGCGATCTGGGACACGCCGGCCGTGTACAGCACGGAGCGGCCCCGGTTTCCCGGCCGTGACGGCGAAGTTTGCGACACGCCGGACGCGGGTGCGCCGCTCAGGCTCGACTGCGCGACGGGGTTCGGCACCGCCGCGTTCGGCACCGGGGCGTTTGGGCTCGCCGCGGCAGGAATCGTGGTGTCCGCCCTCGCGGCGCGCCGATAGCGACCGCGCGAGCGCCCGCCAGCCGGCTACCCGTTCGCCAGCACCGTGACGGTCTCGCCGTCGAACGTCGTCTGGAACGCAGGCATGTCGTCCGTCGCCGGACCCGACAGAAGGGCGCCGTCGATCGCGAACCGAGCGCCGTGGCACGGGCACTGGAACCCCGTCGCCGACGGTCCGACCTCGCAGCCCTCGTGGTCGCAGTAGCCGCCGAGCGCGGAGTAGAGGCCGCCACCCTCGTTGCGGACGTAGATCGCCACGGCGTACCCGGAGCGCGAGGGCGACACGGTCACCGTCCGCCCCTCCGTCGCGAGCGCCGGAAACTCGGTCAGAGTCAAGACCACGTCGTTCTTCAGACGAGGGGCAGTGAGGCCGGCGCCACACCCGGAGAGCGCCCCCGCGGCGCACGCTCCGGCGGCTGTGGCCGAAGCGATCAGGAAGCTACGTCGGGTTGTCATCTCTGCCTCCCTGGCAGCATGGGGGAACGAACGAGCGGATGATCGCCATCGCGGCGGTCGCCTTCTCGAAGAACTCGTCAGACGACGAGACGGTGAAGCGATTCGGGTGGGCGGACCAGATGTCGGCGATCCGCGCGTCGATGGCGCGTGCCTCGTCCGGCGACTCGATCCGTAGTGGGTTCTGGTGGTTGTACCCATGGTCCCCGTCGGGCGTCTCCAGATGGATGACCGCGGCGTACCGGCTCAGTTCCGCTTCGAGATTCGTGTGAACGTCGTCCCAAAGCAGTGAGCGGTCGCCGGGCCAATACGCGAGCCCGTCGAGCGTTCCGCGGTCGCACAGCGCCAAGCCGACCGACGCCTCGCCGATGACCAACCGCTCCACCTCACGCTGGACGTGAAAGATCGCGCGCTGCGCTGCGCGGCGGCCGTCCAGGGTCGCGTGGCGAGGAAAGCCACCGCCGAACACGATCGTCGCGGCCTCGGGCAACACCGCCACGTGCTTGCACAGCGAGCGCCGCGCCAACTCGAGGATCGCGGTCTTGCCGCCGCCGGGTCCTCCTGTGACCGCGACGAGGCGCGTCTCGTGCGCGGCCGCAGTGCAGCGGCACGGGCAAGAACCAAGGTGTAGCATCGGGCCGGGATCCGGAGCGGTGAGTCTGAGCGTCGAAGTGCACTCTGCCGTGCGTCGATCGACACGTCCGGTCGCCCTCGGCGGCTGGAGGTGTCGCGAACGCGTGTCACGGGTCAGTGGTCGTCTGGACCGTCGCCATCATCGGCTGCCCCCTCGCCGGCGCCGGCCTCGGGCGAGGTCGCCGCGCCGTGCGCCGTCGCCGCGCCGTGGACGTAAACGAGCTCTCCGCCCTTGTGCGCCGCGGGGACCACCAGGGCCGCCGAAACCGCCGCGCACACCACCGACGCCCAGGCGGCGCCACGGGCTGCGCGTCCGTCGCCCATGAAGAGCGCGAGCAGTCCGAGCGCCGCGAGCGGGATTGTCGAGTACGCGAACACCTCCGCGGCCTCCTCGTGCTCGTGAATCGCGTGGTGCGACACGATCGCCTCGGCGACCTCCTCGTCGTCCTCCCCGGTCTCCATCGCCGCGAATGCCGACGCGGCGATCAGCGCCTGCAGCGCCGCCGCGACGATCCAACTCCGCTTGGGCAGCCAGCCGCGCGTCCAAGCGAGGGCGAGTCCGGCGCTGACGAACGGCGCCAGAACGGCGAGAGCGATGGGAAAGTGGACGATCTTCGGGTGGAGCGGCAAGGCCATGAGTCTCTCGGTGGGGAATGCCGGGGCGGCATGCGCAGTCTAGCGCCTATCCTGGTTCTAACCCAGCGTGTGGCGACGCCAATTCCAGTCGGTGCGCACTTCGCCTCGAAGTTCGCATAGCCGGGCACCCGGCAACTCGGCACGAGCCGTGCGAGGCGCGGTCTCAGCGCGGGCAATACCGCTGTACCGCCGCGCACGCCTGCTCGAGTCCGGCGTTGCAGCCTCGCTCGTACCAGCCGCACGACGCGCCGCGGTCGCGCGCGATGCCGCCGGTGCCACGCCGCGTGATGTCTCCGGCGAACACGCACGCCCACGGAGTGTCGTCGCAGGCGCCCGCGTACAGCTCCAGAGCACGGGTGCCGTTCGGGGCTCCGTCGACGCCCTCGCGATACATGTCTCCCAGCCGCGCGCAGCCCCAGCCAACCCCGAGGTCGCACGCGCGGTTGAACGCGTCGCGCGCCGCGCTACGATCCGCGCGAACGCCGGCGCCTTGGGCGAACGCCTCGCCGAGTTCGTGGCAGCCCCAGCCGTCTCCTAGCTGGCAGGCCCGGTCGAACTTCAGGGCCGCGGTCGCGGCGTCGCGCGTCACGCCGCGGCCGCGCCGATACAGCACGCCGAGCTCGCGACACCCCGCGCCGTTGTCTCCGTCGCAGGCCCGGACGAGCAGGTCACGCGCCGCGTCGCGGTCGCGCTCGACCCCGTCGCCGTCGACGAGCATCCGCGCGAGCTCGACGCAGGCAGCCGCGCCGCCGGCGTTGCAGCCCTGCTGGAAGCGGTGCGCGGCACCGGCGAGGTCTCGGTCTCCGCCGGCCGCGTCGCGCAGCATGCGGCCGATCTCGAGGCAGCTCGCGGCGTCTCCCTGGTCGCACGTCGCGCCGTACAGATCGCGCGCGTGGGTCTCACCGGCCTGGAGAACCCGGCCGAGGTCGCGGCAAGCGACGATGACACCCTCGTCGCAAGCCTGCTGGAACAGGTCGCGCGCGCGGTCGATGTCGCGCTCGACACCCAGCCCGTCGCGCAGCATTCGGGCGAGGGCGCGACACGCGGTCATCAGCCCCCCGTCGCAGGCGCGCTCGTAGAGCTCGACGGCGCGAGTCTCGTCCTTCTCGACCACGTCGCCGGCGGCGAGCAGGTCACCGAGGATCTTGCAGCCGGGCGGATCGCCCCCGTCACAGGCGCGCTGTCCGAGGGTCGCCGCGAGGTTGCCGTCGGGGAGGACGCCGGCCCCGGACGCGTACGCTCCGGCGAGCCGGCCGCAGCTCGGGATGAATCCGGCGGTGCAGGCGCGGTCGAACAGCCGCGCGGCGTTCACGGCGTCGATGTGCCCGAGCAGCTCGTCGCTCATCGCCGTCGCCGTGGCGTGGCATGCGGGCGCCGATCCGGCCTCGCAGCCGGCCAGCAGCGCAGCCGCCGTGTCATCGGGCTCGGGCAGCTCCACCCCGTCCGGGAGGGTCGCCCGGTCGCGCCACAGCCGCGCATGAAGCGCCAGCACCGCGTCGCACCCCGCGGGCACGCCGGCAGCGCACGCAGTCATCGCGACGTCGCGCGCGCGCATCGGGTCGAAGCCCGCCTTCGCCGGGTCCGAGAGCAACGAGGCGAGGGTGGGGCAGGCCGCAGGCTGCGCCTCGCAGGCGAGCGCCAGCGCGTCGAGCACCCACTCGGGAGCCGCCTGGTCTGCGCCGACGCTGGCGGCGACGACGAGGTCACAAGCCTCGGGCGCTCCGACGATGCACGCCCGAACATTCTCCTCGGCTTCGGCTGGCACCCCCTCGAACGGGAGCGGCGGCGGCGCGTTGGCCGGGTCGGCGGTGCCGGGCGGCGCGGGCGCAGAGATCCGGACCGGCCCCGACGGCCCGCGCTCCTCGCAGGCAGAGACGGCGATGATCGCGGCGACGAGAGCGAAGATGGTGGCGAGCTGGCGCAAGGCGGCCTCGGCGGGAGCGAATCGCGCGCCCGGATCGTAGCCCCCCGAGCGTGCGGCAGCCAGTTTGCAGCGTCCCGGAGCCCGCCCCCGCCGCGCCCGCCGTCGGCGCCGCCCGGCTCGCAGGCACCCGATCACGATCCGCGCCGACCCAGAAAAAAGAACTTGACGGCCGATCCGGGCGCAGGATATATCCGCGCTCCCTTCGAGAGAAGGACCCCGCCGAAGCCTACGGTTCGCCTACGGCAGAAGCACCAGGGGTGGTAGTTAAGTCGGTTATAACGCCGGCCTGTCACGTCGGAGGCCGCGGGTTCGAGTCCCGTCCACCCCGCCTCAGAATCGCCCGCAAGTCGAAGACTTGCGGGCGATTCGACTTTGGGGTCGGCGTGGTTTGGGGCGCCAAGTCACCAAGGAAGCGACCTCGAGTGCCGGCGCGCCGCGCGATCCCGCAGCGCAGCGCCCAAAGTCTGACAGGGCGCGACTGGGGTCGCGGCGCATTCGAGCACCCGCCGGTCGCCGCGCTGTGGGGCGGGGCACCCGCCCGAAGGTAGTTTCGGACGACCCCACCCGGGCACCCGCCCGAAGGTACTTTCGAGGGTCGCCAACGCGGGCTGCCCCGGGCTACCCGGGCTCCCGCCCGAAGGTAGTTTCGGACGACCCTACCCGGGCACCCGCCCGAAGGTACTTTCGAGGGTCGCCAACGCGGGCTGCCCCGGGCCGGCGCGGATGACCCGCCCGAAGCCAGTTTCGAGGTCGCCAACGCACCGACTGCGTCCCGGCGCCGAAGAGGAGCGACCCGACACCGGAGCCGCCGATGACGCCCCCACGACAGATCCTCCCGAACACGAACTTCGAAGTGTGCACGCGCACGTTCGCGCGCACCTTTAGGCTGCTACCGACGCCAGTGATCAAGAACGCGATCCTGTACATCGTCGGCGTGGCAGCTGCACGTTACAACATCACGTTGTATGCGGTGGTCGCGATGACTACGCACTACCACCTTGCGGGGAGGGACCGCGATGGGCGACTTCCGGAGTTTATCCAGTACGTGAACTCGCTTTTGGCGCGCGCGTTGAACGCAGAGCAAGGCATGGACGACAAGTTCTGGTCGGGCGACGGATATCACCTGCTGCGCCCGGAGTCTCCGGACGACCTGATGCGACGCCTCATCTACATCGTGGCCAACCCGGTCGCCGCGGACCTGGTGAACCGGGCGACGGACTACCCCGGCTTGCTCATCCGTCCGCGTGACGTCGGGACGACGATCACCGCCAAGCGCCCGGACTTCTTCTTCCGCGAGGGCGGGTCGATGCAGGAGTCCGTAGAGCTCTGCTTCGAGGTCCCACCCGAGTTCGCGCACCTCGGTCGGGACGGCTACGTCGCGCTCCTGGAGGAGAACCTGCGCGCGAAGGAGCGGGAGCTCCGTACCGAGCGAAGGGCGCAGGACCGGTCGGTGATGGGCGCTGACCGTTGCAGACAGGCGGCTCTGGGCCGCCGCACCGCGAAGTTCGAAGAGTGGTTTCGGCTGCGTCCAACGATCGCGGCCCGCGTGAAGCGAGAGCGCATCGACGCGATCCGCGCGTTGCAAGCGTTTCGCGAGAGCTACTACGCGGCGCTGAAGGACTGGCGCGCGGGGCTGAAGGCCGTGTTTCCGCTCGGAACGTGGTGGCTGCCTCGATTTGCAGGTGCCGCGGTCGGCTGACCGCGCCGCGTCGAATCCAAAGCAGTCAGGGGGATCCGCAGCGCCGCGAGGCGCGGTGGATCTCTGCGTCCCGAGCAACCGCACCCGGCGGGTGCAGACGCGTGGCGGTGCGAGACTCTGATGGCTCGCCGGCCGCTCGGAAGCGCGAGTTGGCGCAAACTCGAGCGCGGACCCTCGGGGGGCAGACGAGCGAACCGACGCCGTTTGGTCACCGCGGCACACTACCCTCGGGCGGGTGGGTGGGGCTGAGCTGAGGGCGGGTGGGCGGAGCTGAGCTGACCGGACCCCGCTTGGTCATCACGGCACACTACCCTCGGGCGGGTGGGCGTGGCTGAGCGCAAGACTCGCGGCCCGCGTGAAGCGAGAGCGCATCGACGCGGTCCGCGCGTTGCAAGCGTTTCGCGAGAGCTACTACGCGGCGCTGAAGGACTGGCGCGCGGGACTGAAGGCCGTGTTTCCGCTCGGAACGTGGTGGCTGCGTCGATTTGCAGGTGCCGCGGTCGGCTGACCGCGCCGCGTCGTATCCAAGCAGTCAGGGGGATCCGCAGCGCCGCGAGGCGCGGTGAATCTCTGCGTCCCGACTAACCGCACCCGGCGGGTGCAGACGCGTGGCGGGGCGAGACTCTGATGGCTCGACGGCCGCTCGGAACCGCGAGTTGGCGCAAACTCGGGCGCGGAGCCTCGGGGGGCAGACGAGCGAACCGACGCCGTTTGGTCACCGCGGCACACTACCCTCGGGCGGGTGGGCGGAGCTGAGCGCCGGGCACACTACCCTCGGGCGGGTGGGCGGAGGGTGGGCGGGGCTGGGCACACTACCCTCGGGCGGGTGGGCTGGGCTGAGCGCCGAGCTCAGATCGGAACACCGTGGCGGCGACGATTTGCGGCCGCCGCCGCGGGCGTTCGCGGGGGGCTGTCGGCCGCGCGTCGCCCTGGGGGCACTCCCGTCGGTCGGACTGCGACGGGGCCGGTGCTGCTCTCCGTCGTCGCCACACGACGCCGTCACCGCGCTCTCCGTCCGCCGACGAAGGGCATCGTCGCCGCCTGCGCCATCCAGGCGGCCAACTGGTGTTCGTCCAACTCGTCCACCGACTCGGGCTCGACCCCTCGCGTCGCCCTGCCCATCGCGACCGGCGTCACTGGCGGCTCCGGAGTGAGCTCTGTGCCACGGATGAACATCACCTTCACATGGCCGGCGAATGCGCCGGAGCAGAAACACCAGCCTCCGTCGACGCCGTAGTACGCCATGCCCCACTTCACGGAACGGCGGAGGTCGGGCAGGGTCCTCGATGCAAGGGCGTCGATCCGCTCGGCGATTGCGCGCTGGGGCTGCGGCAAGCTGGCGATGTATGCGAACACGGGCTTGTCGCCATCTGCGGCCTTCGCCCGGCTCGCCTTGCTGCTCATCGCCACCGGGAGCTCCGCCACGCCCTCGGCCGGACCGGCGGTGGCGCCCGTAGATGGGACGCGCTTCGTAGCTCGAGGAGAGGATCGCGTCGTCATGCGTGGTCGAGGTGTGAGTCGAGGGTGACAAGGAGCGCGCCGAATACAGGGACAGCGCCTCCCACGAAACTGGCGCGGAGTTGCCGTCGCGCACGCTTCGCGAAGCATAGCGATCCCGCGACGGCCATGCCCAGTGCGTTGACGCCCCGAATCCGCGCTGACAGTCGCGGCGCGTACGAACGTCCAACCGACACGAGGGTCCGTGCCGTCTCCGATCGTGTGTGCCCGCTCGCAGATCGCAGGGGGCCGTAGCCTCGAAGAAGTTGAGGAGTCGCTCAGGCCATCCGGTGTTGGTGCAGAGAGACGCTCGGAGATACTGGGGCTCGTCCGCAGAGAGTACTGGGAGGTGCTGAAACAGGACGCCAAGGCACAGCTGAACCGCGGGATTCTAGCACTCGCCGCAGGGGGGGTGGGCGTCTTCTGTTTCTTCAGCGGCTACATGCCGCGTGGAGCCCTGATGGCGACGGCAACAGCGCTCGTGGTCGGACTTTGGCAGACGAGTGGCGGACTTCTCGACGCCCTGAAGTACGCACGACGCGTAGAGTGACGTTGTTCGCAGGTCTGCGAACGGCAGCGGGGACGGCACGACACCGACTCTGTCGACCCGCCGCGGGCACGGCGAGCCGTGATCGCGCGAGTGTGGATCCCGGGCCTCCCTGAATCTCGACCAGCTAGGAGTGGGCGCGCCGGCTGACGTGATCGAAGTGCTCACACCCGCGCACTTCGCGGGAGATGCTGCCGGTAGCCCCGCGACGCAGCCGCGGACGTCGGGCTTGCCGCGGACTCGACGCGACGCTACCGTCCACGCCATGACGTCTACTCGCCCGCGCGAGCTTCAAATCTTCACCTCGTTCGACGCCGCCGACCGCGCTGACGTCGAATACTACCACTCGCTGACTCCGCAGGAGCGGATGGCGATCCTGTTGGAGTTGGTCCAACGTTACCGGGAGTCCTTCGGTGAGGCTGGCCAACGACTTGAACGAGTTCATCGGGTTGTTGAACTCGAGCGGCGCTGAGTTCGTCATCGTGGGCGGCCATGCTGTCGCGTACCATGGCTACCCGCGGTTCACCGGTGACATCGACGTGCTCGTTCGGCCGAGTCGCGAGAACGCTCAGAGGGTGGTGACGGCTCTTCGGGGCTTCGGGTTTGAGGTCGGCGCCGCGGAGGCGGAAGAGCTCGCGACGCCAGACCGCATGGTCGCGCTTGGGCGGCCGCCGAACCGCATCGACCTGCTTACGAGCATCAGCGGAGTCGACTTCGAAGATGTCTGGCGCGGCCGGATCGAAGGTGACCTCGACGGACTGCAGGTCAGCTACATCGGTCTGCCCGAGCTGCTCGCGAACAAGCGGGCGTCTGGACGACAGAAGGACGCCGCAGACATCGAGGTCCTCACCAACCTACGACGCTGAGTGCTTGTGTGGCGTCGTCGTTGAGACTCGAGTCGTTGCGCACCGCCACGCACCCGCAGGGAGGAGCGGGCGACAGCCCTACCGGGTCCGGGTAGCCACCCCCCGCCCCGCTCTCACTACCCCGTCACCGCGAACCAGCGCCCCTCGGGATCGGAGAACGCGAAGTTGCGGGTGCCGAAGTGCTCGCCCACTGGCGAGGCCTGCACGCCACGCCCCACCAGGGTCGCGTGTGTGGCGTCGAGGTCGTCGACGTGAAAGCACATAGACGGAGTGGCGAGGTCTAGGCCGTCGGGGTTCTCCTTCATCAGCTCGAGCGGGACGAGCTCGAGCGCGAAGGGCTGATCCGGAAAGCCGACCTGTACGATCTCGAACGGCCCCGCCGCCTGGCGCCGCTTCTCGACCATGCCGATCTGGTCGACCCAGAACCGCCGACACGCTTCGGCGTCGTTCACATACAAAACCACATAGCCAACTCTCATCGGAGCCTCATCGGTTGCGGGGGACAGTCAGTCTTCGAGGGTCAGGGAACAGACGACGGGCGAGTGGTCGAAGTAGGTCGTCGACGTCACGCGCGGGTGTCCGTCGCTGATTCCGGCGATCCAGCACGTGCCGACTAGGTCGTCAGAGATCACGTGGTCGATGTCGAAGAACCCCGCGTATGACGCCGGCGCGTCGGCGCCGACCGCCGAGACGAAGTGCATGCTTGCGGCCGCGACGCGGTCCACCCAGGCAGCTGCGCTGGGGTCCGACTCAGTCATTCTGCCCGGGTCCGTGTTCAGGTCGCCCATGATCAGGTTCGGTGGGGCGCCGATCGCGGGCGCGCCGTCAGCGAGCTCGTCGAAGACCTGCGCGACCTGCTGCACGCGGCAGCCCATCGACTCCTCGTCGAAGCCCGACGAGCCGTGAAAGTTCACCAACGTCAATGTGGGTCCGCGAACGGTGTCAATCACCGCACGTCCCACCCGCGCGCCGCTCCCGCACCCCGGCACGGTCGCGCCGTCCATCCCTTCCAAACAGAAATCGTCGACGCAGCCGCGAAACGAACCAAACGACCGACGCACCGCCGCGCACTTGTCGGGCTTGCCGGGGTTGCACATCACCTGCCACCCCTCGCCGAGCACGAGCTCAGCGACGCTGGGGTCGCCGGGCGACCAGCCCTCGCAGACGAAGCCTTGGCGTTGCTCCGCGGGGATCTCGGCGCAGTCTCCTGGCCAGAAGATCTCTTGAAAGACGACGACGTCGGCGTCTACCGACGCGAAGAACTCCGCCGCGTCGTCGATGACCGGGCGCCACGAGAGCCCGTTCCCGTACCACTCGTCAGACATCGCCGCCTGCGCGCTGCCATACCCGTCATCCGGGTCGCCGTCGTGCGCCAGGCCGGGAGTAGTCCCCGTGTTGAACGTCACCGCCACAAACGATAGCCGGTCGGTGGTGGCATCGCTCTCAACCCCACCGTCGTCGTCGCTCCGCGAGTCGGCGGTCGCGTCGCCTTCGTCGCGTGGCGCGTCCAGCGCGGTGTCGTCGCTCCGCGACCCGTCCAGCTCGGCGGTATCGGCCGCAATCTGGGTGTCGAACGATGCCGACGCGTCGCCTCCAGCAGGGTCGCTCGGGGTCCCTGCCACGTCACCACAACCCGTGGCCGCGAGGAGCGCCGAGGCCGCGAGCGCGGGCAGCGGTGACGGGCCACCCGTGTCGCGCGACCACGTCGCGACGGTACGCGAGGAGCCGGGGCGCTTGGGGAGTGATGGCGGCGTGCTGCGCATCGGCACGGAGGGTGCGCGCGGGTGTCGCGCGACCCACCGTGCATGCGGGCTAGCGGTGTCGAGGTCAAGGCCGTCGCCGCTCGACGGGGGCGCCGAGCGCGCCCGCGCGACCCAGGCCGCGCGAGCGCGTTCGGCGCGAGGTCAGGGTGGTGGAGGCTGCCCGCCGCCACCGCCGCCTCCCGCGCCCTGCATCGCGCAGGCGGCCGCCGACGTGCTTCGCAGGACGAGCGTCGCCGACGCGAGCATCACTCCGTCAGACATGCGGGACACGTCGCAGATGTACGGGCTCGGGTCGTCTTCGCCTCCGACCACGTTGTCGGTCGAGAGCGTCGTGTCTGGCTCGCCGAAGTCGCTGTAGAGCGGCTCGCCGCCGAAGATTGAGTCGTTCAGATCGTCGGTGAAGAAGAGCTGCGAGATCACCTCCGCTGCGGCGGAGTCCGACGCCACGTAAGCCCCGGTCAGCACGCGAAAGTGGATGTGGACCGCGCGGCTGCTGTACCAGCCCGGGTAGCACGTGTGGAACGCGACGCGTCCGTCGGCGTCGGTGCGCTGGTAGCCGCGGAAGTAGCCAGCCGCGCGATCCGCCGCCGACTCGTTGCACATCGAGTTGATCTCACCCGAGTACGAGCCGCGGTGGTTCGTGTGCCAGATCTCGACGATCGCGTCCTCGACCGGTGTGCACGACTCGTCGACGACACGCAGCTCGAGCCGCACCGGCAGGCCGTCCCAGCCGTCGCTGATGTCTTGGCGCTCCGGCGACTCCGTGTGGCACGGACCGATCGTCGCGGTGCACGTCAGGTTGCAGGTGGCGCCGGCTGTCGCAAACGGGTCGGGGTAAGCCGTGATGTCACCGATGGCGGCGGTGCCTCCGGTTGCCCACGCAGTCGAGGCCGCGTCCTCGGCCGCTGCGTCGGCCGCGACCTCTTCGGCCGCCGCGTCCTGCGCGGCCGCGTCTGCGGTGGCTTCGTCGACGGCTGCGTCTGCCGCGCTGTCGGCGCCCGCGTCGGTCGCGGTAGCATCCGACGCGACGTCGCCGCCGCCGGCTGCGTCCAACGCGTCTGCGCCGCCGTCGACCGCGCCGCCGCCTGTGGAGTCGGCTCCGCACGCGGCGACTCCGAGTGGGAGCGCGGCGACGAGCTTCACGATCCCGCGCCTCGAGATGACGAGCTGTGTTGGTGTGCTTCCCATCGACTCCTCCTCGGGCGCGCCTGGGCCCGTGCGCATCCCGGTGCACGACGCACTGCCGGCCGGGACTCGTATCCAGCTCGCACACTACGCCGCGGACGTTTCCCCGTCGCGTCGGTCGCGTGTCAAAATGTGTCGACGCAGAACTCGGGCGGCGACGCAGTGCGCGGCGTGCTACGTTGGTCGACAAGCGGTCAGCCGCTGCCAAGCCGCCAGACGGACGAATGGACCTCCCCGCCACCGCAGACAGCATCCGCGTCCTCTACATCGAAGACGACGAGCGGCTCGGCGCGCTGACGCGGACGTACCTCGAGCGCCACGGCCTCGACGTACACCTCGAGACGCGCGGCGACGCGGCGCTCGCAGTGGCGCGCGAGTTCGACCCCCACGTCGTCCTCCTCGACGTGATGCTGCCTGGGATGACCGGCCACGAGGTCTGCGCGCGGCTCCGCACCCTGGTCGACGTCCCCATTCTGATGGTCTCGGCGCTCGACGAAGAGGCCGACCGCGTGATGGGGCTCGAGGGAGGCGCCGACGACTACGTCACGAAGCCGTTCTCTTCGCGCGAGCTTCTCGCGCGGCTGCGCGCACACGTCCGTCGCGCGCAGCGCCCCAAGTCCGATGGGGAGGTCGTCCGGATCGCGGACCTCCACATCGACCGTGGCGCGCGCCGTGTGACCCGGGCGGGCGAGGTCGTCGCGCTGACGTCGACCGAGTTCGACCTCCTCTGGGCGCTCGCGTCGCCAGCAGGTCGCGTCCGGAGTCGCGACGCGCTCATGCGCAGCGTGCATGACAGCGACGAGGCCGTGTTCGACCGAGCGATCGACGTGCTCGTCTCGCGCGTCCGCGCGAAGCTCGGTGACGACCCGAAGGCGCCGCGCTGGATCAAGACCGTCCGAGGGGCCGGCTACATGCTCGCCGACGGCCGATGACGCGCCGACGGGCTGCGCCCGGCCCATCGCTTCGCGCGAAGCTCCTCGCCGTGGCCGCCATACAAGCGGTCGCGATCGTGGTGATCGCGATCGCCATCGCGCGGGTCACGCTCCCGCCACATGACGGACCTCATGGGCCGCCAGAGGCGGGGCGAACGGAGCCTCCGCCGCCGCGGCCCGGCGATCGGGACCCGCTTCGGCGCGGCGACGACCGCGACGAGCGGCCGCACGTTCCTCTCGGCGCGCACGCGACCCTGTGGGCGATGGCAGGGGTGCTCTTCGCGGGCAGCTACGCCGTCTCGCGCCTCGTGCTGCCGCCGATAGAGAGCGCCGTCGGTGCGGCGCGGGCGTTCGCGGCCGGTGACTTCTCGCCCCGCATCGCGAGCGATCGGGCCGATGAGCTCGGAGAGCTCGCGGACGCGCTCGACGTCATGGCCGAGCGTGTCCAACGCGCGCTGGAGAACGAGCGCGCTCTGCTGGCCGCCGTGTCTCACGAACTGCGGACTCCGCTCGCGCGGGTCCGCGTGGCCCTGGAGCTCATCGAAGAAGACCTCGCCGCGTCGCCCGTCGGTGCCCAGTTCGCGTCCGTCGCCGCTGATCTCGGCGAGGTGGAGTCGCTCCTCGACGACGTGTTCGCGCGGGCTCGCCTCGAGACGGAGCGACGGGGTGGGGGGACGGCCCTTCAGCTCGCCACTGTCCCGGTTGATGGGGCGGCGCTGCTGCGTCAGGCCGTCGACCGCACGACCGCCCGATATCCAGGCCGTGAGGTGACGGTCGACGGTGCGCCGCCGATCGGCGTGCGCGTCCATGTGGTCCTGGTCCGAAGGGCGCTCGAGAACCTCATCGAGAACGCGATCAAACATGGCGGGGCGGGCGCAGCGATTCGTGTGGCCGTCCGCATCGACGACGAGGGCCGGTCAGCCGTCTTCGAGATGCGCGACCCCGGCACGGGAGCGGGAACCCCGTCGACAGACGTCTTCGCGCCGTTTCAGCGTGGTGTAGCGGCGGACTCGCGCCCCGGGCTTGGGCTTGGCCTTCACCTTGTCGCCCGCATCATCGAGGCGCACGGCGGAACGTGCGGACTGGATCGAGACCCAGACACGGGCGAGACCGTCGCGTGGCTGCGCCTCGCGACCGACGCGACGTAGCCGCGATGCGGTAGGCTACGGCTTCTTGGCTGCGACCCGCGCGACGCGGTGGCGAACCAGCCGCCGCACCAGATCGACCGGCAGGGGCGCGTCGTGGGGAACCTGAATCGCGCCCTTCGACGTCTTGAAGTCGCGGAGCTGGTCGGCGAAGGCCTCGACTGCCTCGGCGCCAGGGTAGATCCCCGACGTGATGCTTGAACGCGCCTAGGTGAATCAGGTTCTCGCCCTGGTGCCACGTCGGGAGTCCATATGCGACGCGCTCGACCGCCGCGGGGGCCTCCTCGCGGATCACATCGCGGAGCGTCAGCAGTCGCGACCGGGCGGGCTCCTCGGCAGCTTAGATCAGCGCGGCGAGCGCTGCCGGATCGCCCTCTACCTTTCGACTCGACACGTCGCCTCCTGGCATGGCTGTCGGGGTGCCGCCCTATTCGGCTGGAAGAGCGGAGATGCGGAGGTTCATTCCCATCGTCATGCCGATGTCGAACGTCATCCCGGACGCGGGGTCGCCGGTGCGCATCGCCATCGAGACGTCGACGTTGCCGACGCTGTCACAGACCGCTCGGTCGAGCTGCAGCGACACCTCGCTCGACCCCGAGCCCGAGTAGGAGAGGAGCTCGGCGCTCGCTCCCTCGGGCATCCCCGGCACGGCGAGGGCCTGCGCGTCGGCACGCTGACTGATGTCGACCCGAAGCCGCGCGGTGCGCCCTTCGATCGCGACCACGGTGTAGGTGGCGGTCTGCTCCAGAGCGACCCCGTTCGCGCTCACCGCGACGGTCGCCGCCCACCGTGCCCCGGGTCCGACCGGCTCGACGGGGAGGGGGACGAGGGCCTGCTCGACCGACTTCACCGTCGACTCGAGCTGCTGCCGCATCGCCGGGTCCACGCCGGAGAGGTCAACCGAAGACGCTGAGACGTTCCCACGATCGTCCATCGTCATCTGACCGGTAATCGTTCCCATGCCGGCGAGCGCCTGCTGCATCGCGGCCACCATCATCGGATCCGCATTCGACGTTCCGACGATCGTCGGAGCCTCGACGTTGTACGTGAGGCGCAGCAGGTCGCCGTCGCGCTCGACGCCCGTGATCGCGACGACCGTGCGCATCGTCGGCACCGGAGTCGACATCTGCTGACCCGCCATCGACATCTCCATGCTCATGTCGATGTCCATCTGCAGGCGCTCCGGCCCGATCCGATCCAGGTCGTAGCGAAGCGCGACTCGCGGCTCGGCGCCGGGGTCTTCGAGCGCGATACGCGCCTCCAGCGACAGCTCCGCCGCCGACGGCTGCTGGGCCGCGGCCGGAGCCGCCAGGGTCAGAAGGAGCAGGGCGAGCACGAACAGACGCATCGGGCCTCTTGGGTTGGCCGCACCGCCAAAGCGCGGCGTGCCACGCGAAGCTACCAGCCCAGGGCGACCGCTGGCCAGCGTTCGGCGCCGCACGCGTCGACCGGGTTGATTCCGCCGCCGCGATCTGGGACAGTGCGCGAGTGACGCGATGCGTCAATCTGCTCTCCCCGACGAGGTCCCCCGATGGTCGATTCGGCACCCCGCCCGCGCCAGCTGCGCCATGTCGTCGTGCTCGGCGCGAACGGCACGATGGGCTTCGGCTCCGGTGCGCTCTTTACCCGCGCCGTACCCAAGGTCACGTTCCTGGCGCGCACGCGCGACAAGGCAGCAGAGGGGCTCGCCGCCGCGATCCGGCAGGTGCGCTCACCGACCGTCGCGGACCGTGTCGAGGTCGGCTCGTACTCCGAGGATCTCGAGCGCGCGCTGGCGGACGCCGATCTGGTGTTCGAGGCGGTCACCGAGCAGCTCGACCTGAAGCACGAGTTCTTCGCTCGCATCGACGCCGCACGTCGCCCCGACGCGATCGTCGCGACCGTCACGAGCGGCCTGTCGATCGACGCCCTTGCGGCGCCGCGCTCCGAGTCGTTCCGGCGCCACTTCCTGGGGCTCCACTTCTTTAACCCGCCCAACGTCATTACCGGGACCGAGCTCGTCCCGGGATGCGACACGGACCCGGCGATCGTCGACTTCGTCGAGACGTTCGCGGCGCGGGAGCTCGGGCGGGCGATGGTGCGAACGCTCGACGCGCCCGGCTTCGCCGGCAACCGTGTGGGCTTTCAGCTCCTGAACGAGGTCGCGCAGCTCGCCGAGGAGCACGGCCCCTCTCTGATGGACACACTCGTCGGCCGCTACACGGGCCGCGCGCTGCCGCCGCTGGCGACGATCGACCTGGTCGGCTGGGACATCCACCGCGCGATCGTCGACAACATCCACGCGCTGTGCCCCGCCGACGAGCGGCGCGACACCCTCGCGCTCCCGCCATACATGGCGCGCCTGATGGCGTCTGGCACGCTCGGCTCCAAGTCCGGCCGCGGCTTCTTCGCGCGCGACGGGAAGCGCAAGCTCGCGCTCGACCCGCGAACCGGCGACTACACGCCGATCGACGAGCTGCCGAAGCCCGAGGGTGTCGAGTTCATTCGCGACGTGACGGAGCTTCACCGCGTCGGTCGCTACGCCGACGCGATGGCGTGCTTCGCGGCGGCGCGCGGCCCCATGGCCGCGCTCGCTCAGCGGGTCATCGCCGGCTACATCGCCTACGCGTACGCCCGAGTCGGCGAGGTCACCGAGACGATCGACGGTATCGACCGGATCATGGGCTTCGGGTTCAACTGGGCCCCCCCGTCGGTGCTGCTCGACGTCCTCGGTCCCGAGGCGACGATCGGCATGGTGAAGGCGGCGGGCCTAGAGGTCCCCGACGCGCTCGCCGCCGCGGCCGCCCTTCCGGCGCCGCGGTTCCGCGACGCGGGCGTCGACGTGGGCAAGTTCTTCGTGGCAGCGTGAAGGAGATCGACCAATGACGTCACCAGTGTATGTGTTGGGCGGGTACCAAACGGACTTCGCTCGAAACTGGTCCAAGGAGCGCAAGCACATCGTCGCGATGATGCGCGAGGCCGTCCTCGGCGCGCTCGCCGACGCCCGTGTCGAACCCGAAGAGGTCCAGACCGCTCACGTCGGCAACTTCGCGGCAGAGCTCTACGCGAAGCAAGGTCACCTCGGCGCGTTCTTCGTCGAGATCGATCCGGCGTTCCGAGGCATCCCCACCGCGCGCCACGAGGCGGCTTGTGCGTCGGGGTCGATCGCGATCCTCGCCGCGACCGCCGAGATCGAGGCGGGGCGCTACGACGTCGCCGTGGTTGTCGGCGTTGAACAGATGAAGTCGGTCAGCTCTACCGAGGGCGGCGACTTCCTCGGCACGGCCGCGTGGTACGACCGCGAAGCCAAGGGCATCGAGTTCCCGTTCCCCAAGCTGTTTGGCCGGCTCGGCGACGAGTACGACGCCCGCTACGGCCTCGACGACAAGCACCTCGCCGCCATCTCGGCGCTCAACTACGACAACGCGCGGCGCAACCCCAAGGCGCAGACCCGCACGTGGTATATGAACGAGGCACACGCGATGTGCCGCACCAACGACAACCCCGCGGTCGGTGGGCGGATCCGCATCGCTGACTGCTCCCAGGTGACCGACGGCGCGGCCGCGATCGTCCTCGTGTCGCCGGCCTTCGCAGCGCGCTGGGCTGCGCGTGCCGGTGTCGCGATCGACGCAATCCCGACCGTGCTCGGCTGGGGGCACGCGACCGCGCCCATCCTGTTCTCCGACAAGGTCGCCGAGAGCCGCGGCGGGCAGTACGTGTTGCCCCACGTGCGCCGCACCGTCGTCGACGCGTTCCGGCGCGCCGGCCTCCCCGATGTGAGCGGTATTCAGGGGATCGAGACGCACGATTGCTTCACGACGTCCGAGTACATGGCGATCGACCACTTCGGCATCACCGCGCCGGGCGAGTCGTGGAAGGCGGTCGAGGACGGCACGATTACGCCGACCGGGCGGACGCCGATCAACCCGAGCGGGGGCCTGATCGGCGCGGGCCACCCGGTCGGTGCGACCGGCGTACGGCAGGTGCTCGATGCGCACCGTCAGGTCACCGGGACCGCCGGCGACATGCAGATCGGCGGCGCCCGCCGCTTCGCGACGCTGAACATCGGCGGCAGCGGCACGACCAGCGTCTCGTTCGTCGTCGGGTTCGCAGGCTGAGCGTCCGCTCGCGGGGCGCGAGCCTCGCAGCGGCGCCGCCTCAGCGGATCAACATCGCCCGAGTCCGGCGTGGCACGACCGCGAACGCGAGCGCCGCCACGACCGCGATCCATGTGACGTCCGCCGCCGTCGCGACGCCCACGTCACCGGTCGCGAGGGCACGGCACGCCCGAACCGCGTGGTAGAGCGGCGTGAACCACGCGATGGCTGCCCCGTGTGGGAAGCGGTCGACCGGGTAGAAGATGCCGCTGAACAGAAACAGCGGCGTCATGAACAGCGTGTAGTAGTACGAGTAGAGGTCGATGGTCTTGACGAGCGACGTGAACAGCTCGCCGAGCGCCGCGAACAAGACGCCGGTGAGCGCGAGGACGAGCGGCAGTCCCAGCGCCCACGGGCTCGTCAGGATCGGCAGCCCGGCAACTGTGAGCGCGGCCGTCACGAGCAAGAACGCGAGCCCATACAGCAGCGCGCGCGTCGTCGCCCACAGAAGCTCGCCAAACGCGATGTCCTGAACTTGCGCCGGGGTGCCAAGGAACGCGTCGTAGACCCGGGCAAAGTTCATCTTGATGAAGATGTTGTATGTCGTCTCGAACGTCGCGCCGTTCATGGCCGATGCCGCCATAAGGCCTGGCGCGATGAACGCTACGTAGGCGGTGCCGCCTACGTCTTCGCCAAGGTACGAGCCAAGCCCAACCCCCATCCCGACGAGGTAGAGCACGGGCTCGAAGAAGTTGGGGAGGATGTTCATCTTCCAGGTGCGGCGGTAGACCGTGAGGTTCCGTCGCCAGACCGCGAGGGCCATCTCGAGGTCGATGTCGCCAAACAACTTCATCCGTCGAGCCCCCGTCCGGTGATCCGAAGGAACACGTCCTCGAGCGTGCCGCGGCGCAGGTGCGCCGGACGTCCGCCGAGCGCCGCCAGCGCGGCCGCCATCGTCGCCTCACCGTCGCGCGTGTAGAGCAGCAGCCGCCCGCCAAACGATGCGTGCGCCTCGGCGGTGCGCTCGAGCGCCTCGACGGCGCCGGCCGACTCCGCGTCCGCCAGCTCGACCTCGATGACGCTCGGCGAGGCGTGGCGCTCGATCAGGTCACGCGGCGCGCCGACGGTGACGATCCGCCCCTTGTCCATGATCGCGACGCGGTCGCAGAGGCGCTCGGCTTCGTCCATGTAGTGCGTCGTGAGGATCAGCGTGGCGCTGCGCCGCTTTAGGCGGCTTAGCTTGTCCCACAGCGACTGGCGCGCGCGGGGGTCGAGCCCCGTCGTCGGCTCGTCGAGCACGACGACGTCTGGGTCACCAATGAGGCCGCGGGCGACCATCAGCCGACGCTTCATGCCTCCCGAGAGGGTGATCACGAGGGAGTCCGCGCGGTCGCGCAGGTCTGCGAAGTCGAGCAGCTCGTCGACCTTCGCCGCCGCTGCCGCCCCTCGGAGGCGGTGAAAACGACAGAAGACCTCGAGCGTCTCACGAACCGTGAGCTCCTGGTCGAGGTTGTCTTCCTGGTGGATCACCCCAAGGCGAGCCTTGATCGCGCGATCGTCGCGCCCACTGGTCGCATCGAGGCCGAGGATCCGGAGCTCGCCGCCGCCAACAGGCGAGGCGCGGTAGATCATGCGCATCGTGGTGGACTTGCCCGCGCCGTTCGGGCCAAGGAAGCCGAACGCCTCTCCGCGCGGGATCGTGAAGTCGATCCCGTCGACTGCGACGAGGTCGCCGTAGCGCTTGGAGAGGCCGCGGGCCTCGATCGCGGGGGTGTCGGTCGTCATGGCGCGTGGCCTCGAGAGTGGGCGCGTGGATAGCAAAGGCGAGCCGTCGGCGTCCAGCGGCGACGCGGCGGCAGCCCCGTTGACATCGGGCGGCGCCGAACTAGTTTCGCCCGCGGTCGCAGTCCCCTCCCCGACACAGCAACGGAGACCCCGATGTGCATGATTGGTAAGCCCGCCCCCGCTTGGACCTCCGGCGCGTACGTGAACGGCGCCCAGAAGACCGTCTCGAGCGCCGACTTCGCCGGCAAGTGGTACGTCCTCTACTGGTACCCGCTCGACTTCACGTTCGTCTGCCCGACCGAGATCAAGGGCTTCCAGGCGCTGCTCTCCGAGTTCGCGGACGACGGCATCGGCGTCGTCGGCGCCAGCACCGACTCGTTCTTCAGCCACCAGGCGTGGTTCGCCGACCGCTCGATCTTCCCGGACGAGATCACCCACCCGGTGCTCGCCGACACGAACCACTCGGTGTCGCGGGCTTTCGACGTGCTCAAGGAGGAGGCCGGCATCGCGTTCCGCGCGACCGTGATCGTCGACGACAAGGGCATCATCCGCTCGATCAACGTCAACGACACGCAGGTTGGCCGCTCGCCGTCCGAGACGCTCCGCACGGTCCAGGGCTTCATGGCCGGCGGGCTCTGCGGCGCCGACTGGAAGAAGGGCGACTCGTTCGTCGCCTGATCCGGTGGCGACCCTCGAGAAGCTCGACCGCGAGAGCTGGCGGGGCGTCGTCGACGCCCCGCTGGCCGTGCTGATCGTCGGCAAGTCCGACTGCGCGAGCTGCTCCGCGTGGGCAGCCGAGCTGTCGGCGTGGCTGGAGTCCTCTTCAGAGTGGACGGACGTTCGCTACGGCAAGCTCGACCTCGACCAGCCCGGCCTTGTCGAGTTCAAGCGTGCGAATCCATGGGTGTCGTCGCTCGACGCGCTGCCCCACACGTCCATCTGGCGCGACGGCGTCAAGGTGAAGGAGTGGCTCGGCGGCGGGGTGCCGCGGATGCTGTCGCGGCTGGGATCGCTCACGACGAGCTGACGCCGCGCGCTCGACGCTTTCGCACGGGGCGCGCGTGGGGTACCAATGAGCCAACGCTCGGAGGTCCCATGCGCGCTCGCCTGCTCTTCGTCTCAGCTCTCGTGATCGCCGCCTGCTCCGCAGAAGAGGCAGGCGACAGCTCCACCGCGGACGTCGGCGCTACCGCAGACGCCGGTGGTGGCACCGACAGCGGGGTCGAGCTTCCCGGCACCGACGCCGCCGGTGACGCGGCGAGCGACGCCCCGGCGACCATCCCGGGCTCGTGCGGCTACCCGATGCCGACAGGCTTCGACATCGGTCAGGTCGTACCGGACCTCGTCTGGGAGAACGCCTACCGCGCCGACGGGACCGCGACCAAGTTCGATCTCGAGGAGTTCTTCTGCGACGACGCCTGGGACCGCTACTCGTCGATCCACTTCATCGTCACGACGGGGTGGTGCCCGAACTGCCCGAACTACATCACCTACGTCGACTCCCTCGCCGACCAGATCGAGGCAGCCGGCGGTCTCGTCGTGTTCCTCACGACCGAGACCGAGACCTCGCAGCCCGCCACGAGCGAGTACTCGCAGGAGCACATCTCGCGGCACGCGCCGAACGGGTCGGGCCTGCGCGTCGGCGATGGCGACGCCAGCCCCGCCATGCAGGTCGCTACCTCGCCGACCATCCAGTTCGTCCCGACCTCGTTCGTCGTCCGTCGTTCCGACATGACGGTCATCACCGACCAGCGCGCCTCGGAGTACAACCTCCCCTTCGTAGAGATCGCCGAGCACCCCGAGCTCGACTGGTCCCAGCCGGGCGCGCCGACGGTTCGACCCGACGTGCCGACCGCGTGCGGAGAAGACGACGAGGAGGTCTACGAGCCGAACAACCGCGTCGACGACGCCAGGACCATTACCTTCGGGCAGTTCGACGGTGGCATCTGTGACACCTCCCCGGACTTCTTCCGCGTCGAGGAAGAGGGCCGCTGGTCGCTCTACCTAGGCTTCGACAACGAGGTCGGCGACCTCGACGTGTACATCTGGGACACCGACAAGCAGCGCCCGCTGCAGGACGCGGACGGCAACGACATCGGCAGCTACTCGACCACGGACGACGAGTACTTCGAGTACGCCGGACCCGCGCTGGTCTATGTCGTGGGCTACGACCTGGCGACGGCGCCCTATACGCTGCTGCTGAACCCGCTCGACTGACCGCGAGGCCGATCCGAGGCGCGCGCGTGCCCGCTCGGGGGCAGCAGGGGGCTCCGTGATCGGCCGAGAACGGCGCGGTGAGAAAATAGATTGACCGACCGGTCAATCATGCCTAGCTCTGTCGCTGCGCTCCCCGAGGTCCCTTTGGCCGCAACCCGAAAGCTCGATCCAGAAGCCACCCGCGCCGCGATCGTCGCAGCCGCGACCGAGCTGTTCGTCGAGCACGGCCCCAACGGCGCGTCGATGTCCGACATCGCGAAGAAGGCTGGGGTCACCAAGAGCCTGATCCACCACCACTTCGGATCCAAGGACGAGCTCTGGGCGGCCGTGAAGCTCGCCGGCATCCAGCCGTACCTCGACTGGCAGCGAGAGCTCCTCGAGTCGCGCGGACCCGACGAGACGCTGCTGACGGACTCGGTCATCTGGTACTTCAAGTTCCTTCAGGCGAACCCCGCGGTTGTGCGCCTGATGGTCTGGATGGCGATCGAGCCTCCAGCCGTCGGTGAGCGCGACGACGACCTCATCACGCTCGGAGTCGCGCGGCTCGAGCAGGGGCAACGAGAGGGGCTGATTCGCGCGGACGTCGATCCCCGCTCGGTGATCGTCGGGTTTCTGAGCCTGTGTGAGCACTTCTTTCAGTACCGGCACGTGATGGGCTGTGGCCGGAACGGGTGCGAAGATCAGCCGGCCGATGCGGCCGCGGACGCGTATCTGGATGCGATCGTGAAGGTGATGGCGCGAGGACTGCGCCCGGAGGAGGAGTGATGTCGGACGAACGGATCGTTCCTGTGACCAGAGATAGACCGGTCGGCCGGTTCATAGATCGCGACCTGCGTCGAGCGTGGTCGGGCGTGTCGAGGCTTGCCCCTTGGGCAGGAGGCGCGGCCCTCGTCGCCTTCATCGCGTGCGACCCGACGCCCGCCGCGGCGCCGGAGCGGGCGGTCGAGACGGGTCCCATCGTCGTCCGAGTCGACGAGGTTCGACCTGCGCCACCATCTCGGTCCGTCCGCTTCTCTGCGGCGACGCGCCCCGCAGACCGGGCGACCGTGGCTTTCGCATTGCCAGGTCGCATCGTCGACCGCGCCGTCGATGTCGGTGACGTCGTCGCCGCGGGCGACCGCATCGCATCGCTCGACGCGGAGCCGACGCGAAACCAGCTTCGCGCCGCCGAGGCTGCGATCGACGACATCGAGGCGCAGCGTGCGCAGCTCGCTCGCGAGCAAGCGCGCGTCGCCCGGCTCATCGAGGCCGAGATCGGCCAGGCGCAGGCCGCGGAGCGGCTCGAGTCGGAGTCGCGGCGGCTCGAGGCGGCGGCAGAAGCTGCGGGAGCGCAGCGTGACGAGGCCCGCCGCATGCTGCGCGACTCCGTGGTCACCGCGCCGGTCAGCGGGATCGTCTCGCAGGTGTTCGCGCAGCGAGGGGAGGTCGTCGGGGCCGGCACGCCGGTCGTCTTGATCCTCGGGCAGGGCGCCGTCGAGGTCGAGGTCGAGGTTCCGGAGCGCGTGTTCGCCGCCGTCACCGAGGGCCAGAGCGTCCGCGTCGACCTCCCGATGTCGGGACGGTCTGCGCTGAGCGGCACCGTGAGCGCGGTCGGACGAGCCACCGCGGGTCCCGGGCGGCTCTTTCCGATTGTCGTCACCCTTCGCCCGGAGGATGGCGTAGCGGCGGGTATGGCGGCGGACGTCTGGCTCGACGTGCCCACGCCGGCCGGGGTGGCGGTGCCGGTACCGGCGCTTGTCGAGACAGCCGGGGGCGGGGCCGAGGTGCTGCGCGTCGCCGACGGCGTGGTCGAGCCGGTGTCGGTGCGGATCGCCTCGGTCGAGTCCAACGCCGCGATCGTTGACGGCGAGCTCGAGCCCGGCGCCCTGGTGATCGTCGCCGGACAGGGCGCGGTGGTGGCCGGCGATCGCGTCGAGGCGCGTCGATGAGCATCGCAGGCCTGGTCACTTCGCGCAGCCGTCTCTTCTTCTCGGCGGCGCTGCTGCTCACGGCGGTCGGTGCGTACTCGTGGTTCACGATGCCACGGCAAGAGGACCCGCCGATCCCCGCGCGGGCTGCGCTGATCGTCGCGCCGCTCCCGGGCGCGAGCGCGGCCGCCGTCGAGCGGCTGATCCTCGAACCGCTGGAGGACGCGCTCGGCGAGGTCGACGGCATCAAGGTGATGCACTCGACAGCGCTCGTGAACGCCGCGGTCACGGTCGTCGAGCTCCGCGACGAGATCTCGGACGTGGAGCCCGTCTACGACGAGGTGGAACGCCAGATCGCCGTCGCCCGCCGTTCGTTCCCCGACAACGCGGGCGAAGTAGAGTTTGACCGACGGATCTTCGATCAGGAGTCGATCCTCATCGCCGTGACGGGCGCACCTGACACCGTCGGGCTGGCCGCGGCCGCGGATCGGCTTCGTCACCGGCTGCTGTCGCTGCCCGACGTCAGTCGGGTGGTCGTCAACGGCGACCCCGGCGAGCAGGTCACGGTCGAGCTCGACGACGCGACGTCGCGGCGCCTTGGCCTCGCGCCGCAGAACCTCGCGGCCCAGCTCGCGCTGCGCAACACGGCCACGCCTGGAGGCGCGGTCGTCGTAGGGGGGCGGCTCGTCTCGGTCGAGCCGAGCTCCGAGTTCGGCAGCGTCGACGAGCTCTCGTCCACGCCGATCACGCTCACGAGCGGCGCGAGTGTTCCGCTGTCCGAGGTCGCGCGCGTCGTCTACGGCCCCACCGAGCCGGCGACCGAGCGCGCCAGGTTCCGCGGCGTCGACGCGGTGGTGCTCGGCGTCGTGCCGAGGTCAGGGATCAACCTCATCGGTTTCGGCGATGCCGTGAACACGACGGTGGCGGAGTTCGAGGCCAGCACGGGACTTCAGGCCGAGTACATCGCGTTCCAGCCCGACCGTGTCGAAGACCGGCTCGAGCAGCTCGGCAGGTCGCTGCTGAGCGGCGTGGTGGTCGTCGCGTTGGTCTTGTTTGTCTTTATGGGACTGCGGCTGGGCGTCACCGTCGCGTCTGTCGTGCCGCTCGTGACCATGTCCTCGCTCGCGCTGTATGCGATCGGCGGCGGTCTGCTGCACCAGATGTCCATCGCCGCGCTCGTGCTCGCGCTGGGGCTGCTGGTCGACAACGCGATCGTCGTCGCCGAAGACGTCCAGGCGCGGCTCGACCGCGGCGTTGAGCGTTGGGAGGCGGCGCGGCAGACGGTCGCAGAGCTCGCGGTTCCGCTGGGGTCGGCGACGGGGACCACGATCGCGGCGTTCATCCCGATGCTGCTCACCGTGGGACCGACCGGCGACTTCACACGGGCGCTCCCGATCGTCATCATCGTGACGCTGAGCGTGAGCTATGTGTATGCAATCACTGTCACGCCCGCGCTCTCGGCCGTTGTGCTTCGCGGCGACACAGCCCGCGGCGCCCGACCCCCGTCTCGACTGCTCCGCGCCATCTCGTCTGCCTCTGTCGACCGGCCTTGGTGGGTCCTCGCCATCGTCGGCGCCCTGGTCGTGGCGGCGATGTCGCTGGCGCCCGGGCTCCGTCAGCAGTTCTTCCCGCCGACCGACCGAAACGAGCTGATCGTCGAGATCTCGCTGCCGCCGGGCGCTGACGTCGACGCCACCGACGCCGCCGCCCGCACGATCGAGCGTCGGCTCTCGGAGCGCGAAGAGGTCGTCTCGATCGCGACGTTCGTCGGCCGCGGCGTACCACACTACTACTACAACCTCGTGCAGAAGCCGGCACGCCCGTACCTCGCGGAGTCGATCGTCACGACGCGCACGCCGGCAGACGTCGACACGGTGATCGCCGCGCTGCGCGACATCGCGCGCGCCGAGCTCCCTGGCGTGACCGTCATCGGGCAGCGCATCGAGCAGGGGCCACCCGTGACCGCGCCCGTCGAGATCCGAGTCCTCGGCGACGACCTCGACGCCATCGCGACGACCGCCGCCCAGGTCCGGTCAGTCCTTCGAGGTGTCCCGGGGGCGCGCGACGTCCGGACCGACGCGAGCCTGGGCGTTCCCACGGTCCGGTACGAGATCGACGACGCGGTCGCGGCGCGCGCAGGAGTCGTTCGCCAGGACGTCGCGGTCGCGCTCCTCGGTCAGACCCGCGGGCTCCCCGTGGGCGACTTGCGGTTCGGCGACGATCCGATCCCCGTGGTCGTACGCGGCCCCGCCGGGGAGGACACCGAGGTCGCCGCGCTCTCGGTCGCGAACGTCGCCTCTCGCTTTGGCGCGTCTGTGCCGGTGTCACAGGTCGCGCGCGAGCACGCCGAGCTCGCGCCTGGTTCACTGCGCCACCGCGCTCGCCAGCGGGTGACGTCGGTGGTCGCCCAGCTCGAGCCGGGATACACATTCAGCGACGTGCTCGAGGTCGCCCGTCCGCAGCTCGACGCGATCGCGCTCCCGCCCGGGATTCGGCTCCAGCTCGGCGGCGAGCTGGAGGCCTCCGGCGACTCCAACAAGGCGCTGCTCCGCAGCCTGCCGGTCGGGCTCGTGCTCCTGATCGTCTTCCTGATGGGCGAGTTCAACTCGTTCCGCGGCGTCGCGATCGTGCTGGCGACGGTCCCGCTCGCGGCGGTCGGCGTCATCCCCGGTCTCGCGCTCACGCGCCAGCCGTTTGGGTTCATGTCGATGCTGGGTGTGTTTGCTCTCGTAGGCATCGTCGTAAACAACGCCATCGTGCTCCTCGACGTCATCGGCCGAGCTCGCGACGAAGGGGCGGCCGTGGCAGACGCCGTGCGGGCCTCGGTCGCGCTGCGCGTGCGCCCAATCTTGTTGACGACCGGAACGACGGTGGCAGGGCTGCTCCCGCTCGCGCTCTCGGACAGCACGATGTGGCCGCCGCTCGCGTGGGCGATGATCTCCGGCCTCGTCGCCTCGACGGTACTCACCCTGTTGGCCATTCCTGCACTCTACCGCGTTACGCACCGATGAACGCTCCCCGATTGTTCGTTCGCCTCTCTCGGGTCTGTTTGGTCGTGGCCGCGCTTGTGTGCGTACCGCCGTCGCGCGCATCGGCTCAAGACCTCGCCTCGACGGCGCCGATGCCGACACTGTCCCTCGCGGAGGCGACGGCGCGCGCTCGGAGCGAGTCCTTGGTTGTCCGGCGCGCCGCGCTCGGCGTCGAGACCGCCGCGACCGTCGACGACGAGCGACGGGCGCTGTGGCGGCCCGGGGTCGCGGTCCAGTCATCGTACACCCTCTTCGACCACGAGTCCGTCTTCGAGATCCCGAATGTGTACGCGCCGCTGGTACCGTACCTGTCGGCGGCGTCCGCGCTCGACCCGACACTCCCGCCGCCGGACGCGCTGGCCGCCGCGGTCCCCGACCCGGAGGTCGTGCGGTATCAGCACGATGTGCGCGCCGCGGTCGCGGTGACACAGCCGGTCTACATCGCCGCGGCGAGGCCGCTTCGCGCCGTCGCCGCCGCTAGCGTCGCAGAAGCCGACGCCGGCACCGAGGTCGCGCGGGACTCTGTCGAGCAGGGTACCGTCGCGCTCTACTTCGCCGCCCTCACGCAGCTCCGGCTCGTAGAAGTCGCCGAGCGTGCGCTGGAGCTCTCGCGGCTCGCCCATCGGCGGGTTGCCGCCGCCGCGAGAGAGGGCGTCGCCGAGGCGTTCGAGGTCACACGCGCTGAGGTCGCGGTGGCTCGGGCCGAGCGCGATGTCAGCGCCGCGAGGTCGAGCTATGCTCTCGCCCGCGACGCACTCGCCGAGCTGCTCGACCTGCCGCCTACGTTCGACGTCTGCACCGACGGTCTCGACCTGGCGGCGTCGCCGCCGGCCGATACGTCGGCAGGAGAGGTCGCGGCCGAGGCGCGTTGGGTCGCGGCGGCGGAGCGTCACGAAGCGCTCACCGACGTCTCGAGGGCGGAGGCCGCCCCCGTCTTGGTCGCCCGCGCGAGCGCCACGGCGCAGCGACCCACGGCGTTCGCAGAGGCGACCGAGTGGAGCCTCACCGTCGCGCTCCAGTGGGAGCCGTACTCGGGTGGAAGGCGACGCATCGAGATGGAGCGCGAACAGCTCGCCGCGGCGGAGGCGCGGCTCGCCGCCGAGACCGAAGCCAACGCGTCGGAAGGCGAGCTGCGGCGGCAGCGAATTCGCGTCGACGACGCCCAGCGCGCCGTCGAACAGGCCGATCGCGAGCTCTCGTTGGCCGTGCGCGGCGTCGAGGTCACGCGCGCCGCGTGGGAGGCGGGTGCGGCGAGCTGGGTCGACGTCGAGGCGGCCGAGGAGCAGCGTGAGCTCGCCGACGCCGCGGCTGCAATCGCTGCAGTGCAGAGGCTGGCGGCACAGGCGGAGCTCTCTCGTCAGCTCTCCGCGCGGGAGCGCTGAAGCCCGCGCCGCTACGTCACCCCCGTGACCGCCTGCGCAGCCTCTGCTACGGCCTAGCGGCGGCCCCGGCCATCGGTGGACGTTGGCAGGCGACACTCGGCGCGGGGCGACCGCGGGAGGTAGAGATGTTCGACGCGCGGGTTCGGCAGTTCCTCATCGATCTCGGCCTGAACAACGACCGGAAGTGGTTCGAGGCAAACCGTCGGCGCTACGAGGCGGAGCTGCTGCAGCCGGCGCTCGCCTTCGTTCGCGCGATTGCTCCGCACCTCGCCGAGCTCGCGCCGCACTTCGAGGCCAGCGACAAGCAGGTCGGCGGGTCGCTCATGCGCATCTACCGAGACACCCGGTTCGCGAAGGACAAGACGCCCTTCAAGACCAACGTCGGGATCCAGTTCCGACACGAGCAAGGGCGCGACGTGCATGCGCCGGGGTTCTACGTGCACATCGACGCGGCCGAGGTGTTCGTCGGAGTCGGGGCGTGGCACCCGGACCCGCCGACGCTCGCGGCGTTCAGAGCGGCGATCGACCGCGACCCTTCGGCGTGGTTCGTGGTGAGGGACTCGGAGCCCTTCGCGTCTTCGTTCCGGCTGGCTGGCGAGTCGCTGAAGCGGCCGCCGAAGGGGTTCGACGCCGACCACGTCGCCGCGGACGACCTTCGACGCAAGGATCACATCGCCGTCGCGGAGCTGAAGCCGGAGGAGATCTACGGTGAGGCTGGCGTCGAGCGGGTGGCGTCTCTGTTTCGCGCCGCGATGCCGTACATGCGCTTCCTGCTCGCCGCGGTAGAGCTGGACGCGTAGGCGCAGTGGCGGTCGCGCTCTACCCGGCCGTGCCGCCCGAAGAGGGCGGGCGCTGCACGGAGCGACCCACCACGAACAGCAGGGCGATCGTCAGCAGAACGATGGCGCCATAGGACGCGACCGTTGAGAGGCCGAGGGCCACGCCAAGATAACCGCACAGACCGGCGATCCCCATACAGACGAGCGCGTATGGCGCCTGGGTGCGCACGTGGTCCAGATGGTCGCAGCCCGAGGCGATGGACGACAGGACGGTCGTGTCGCTGATCGGGGAGCAGTGATCGCCGAAGATGGCGCCGTCGAGGACGGCCGCACACACAAGCCAGAAGATCGTCAGGTCCCCACCGCTCTCGCCGCCACACATCGTGTATGCTAGCGGAAGCGCGACGGGGAGGAGGATGCCCATCGTTCCCCAGCTCGTCCCTGTCGAGAACGCGACGCCGGCCGCTACGAGGAACGTCGCGATGGGGAGGAACGTCACGTTCACGTGCGCGCTGAGCGCCGCGACGAGGAAGTCTCGCGTATGGAGCTCGTCGCAGACGCTCTTGATCGACCAAGCCAGGAGCAGGATCAGGACCGCTAGCCGCATCGCCGGGATCCCGCGCAGCCAGGCGATCGCCGCGTCGCCGACCGAGAGCACCCGTTGGGTAGCGGCGAGGCCGATGGCGACCAAGCTGCCGAGCAGCGACGCCCAGAACAGCACTTCGCTCGAGGCCGCTGCCCCGAAAGCTGTGCGCCAGACCGCAGCGCTCGTCAGCGACATCGTGAGTCCGGCTTCGGTGACCGCGTCGGATCCCGAGTAGAGCATCCCGACGACGACCGCCGCGACGGTGGCGAGAATCGGCAGTGCGGCGTTGTACCAGCGATGGGGCGCGTGCTCCGGAGGGGCGAGTCGATCGAGAACGTCGCTGGTCAGCGGTGCCGAGCCCGCCCGAGAGAGCTCGCCGCGCTCCATCGCGCGCCGCTCGGCGGCGAGCATCGGTCCGAAGTCGCGACCTAGCGCCGACGACGCGAAGACGAACAGCAGCGTCGTCGCGCAGTAGTAGCGAAACGGCAGCGCTGCGAGGAACATCGAGTAGCCGTCGAGCTCGAGACCAATCGTTGACGAGATGTCGCCAAACAGGCCGGCCTCGTAGGCGACCCAGGTGCTGATGATGGCGACGCCCGACACCGGGGCCGCCGTGGCGTCTACGAGGAACGCGAGCTTCTCGCGCGAGATGCGGACGCGGTCCGTCAGCGGTCGCATTGTGGTGCCGACGACGACGCAGTTTGCGTAGTCGTCGAAGAAGACGACGCACCCCATCAGCGCCGTCGCGACTCGCGTCGAGCGTGCACCGCTCGCGATGCGCAGGACGAGATCGACGAGCCCTTTGGTCCCGCCGCTCCGGGTCATCACGTGAACCATCCCGACGAGACCGAACGTGAAGCCGAAGATGTAGAGGTTCGAGCCTGCGGAGAGCGCGAGCGGCGCGGTCTGCACCTCGATGCCCGTGTTCGGCCACACGAACTCGGAGAAGCCACGCCACAGCGCGACCACCGGGTTCGGTCCAAAGGCGAGGGCGGCGCCGACGATCACGGCCGAAGTCAGCGCGAGGACCAGCTCGCGGAAGACGATCGCTACAAGTATCGCGACAAGCGGTGGGAGCAGGCTGGTCCAGCCGGCCTCACCGCCGTCTTCGAGGGCGACCGAGCCCACGGAGGCGAGGGCCCCGCAGCCGACGGCGAGGGCGAGCAGGAATGCGACCCAGCGGGCGGGGCTTCGGAGAAGGGACGAGTGGGCGGGCTCGTTCACGTTGGCCTCGTCGGTGGTCCCGCGGCTCTACTTGCTCCGCGGCGGGATGAGAAGGCGTACGGCGTCGCTCCCGGCGGGCGCCCGCGGCGACAGCGGTCCGGACCCCGAGAGCGAGGCGCGAAAAGCGGGTCGCGCCGAACCCGCGTTTCTGGTACGGCTGCGGCGATGAGCGCGCACGCGGTCGGTGTGCGGGCACTTTCCCGAACAAGAAAAGAAGCGAGATGAAGCGAATCAGCCTGCTGCTGGTTGCGAGCGCGGCTGTTGCCACCGCGTGTGGTGATGGCTCGCCGACGATCCTGACGCTCGACGGCGGGCAAGACGTGATCTCGATCGACGGGAGCGACTCGGGCGGCGGCGATGTGACCGACGCCGACGACCCGGACGCGCCGGACGACACTGACGACGTCGAGCCCGACGAGAGCGACGACGAAGGTGTCGACGTTCCGCCCGAGGATACCGACGTCGTCGCCGGAGAGTGCGGTGACGGTGTCGTCGAGGGCGACGAAGAGTGCGACGACGGGGTCGACAACAGCGACGTCTTGCCCGACGCGTGCCGCAGCACCTGCGTCGAGGCGACATGTGGCGACGGCGTGGTCGACACCGGCGAGGCTTGCGACGACGGCAACACCGACGGCGGAGACGAGTGCAGCGCGACGTGCCGCCAGGCCGTACCGGTGAGCTGCGGCGACGGGGTGATCGACGAGGGCGAGGAGTGCGACGACGGCAACCGTGACGACGCCGACGACTGCACAAACGCTTGCACCGAGCCCCGCTGCGGCGACGGGATCGTCCAGGGTGAGGAGATCTGTGACGACGGCGATGCAGACCCGCGCGACGAGTGTACGCCCGCGTGCGAGCCGCCACGGTGCGGCGATGGCTTCGTCCAGGACGGCGAGGCGTGCGACGACGGCAACGCCGTCGAGACCGATGCGTGCACCACGTCCTGCGAGGACGCGACCTGCGGCGACGGCTTCGTGCAGGGCGACGAGGAGTGCGACGACGGGAACGACGTGTCCGACGACGGTTGCTCGCCCGAGTGCGTGGTGGTCCGACCCGACGGCTGCGGTGACGGGACGGTGTCGGGCTCGGAGGAGTGCGACGACGGCAACGCAGTAAACGACGACGACTGCTCGAACCTGTGCCGCAGGCCTTTCTGCGGTGATCGCATCGTTCAGGCCGGAGAGGAGTGCGACGACGGCAACACAGTCACGACCGACGGCTGCACGAACCGCTGCACCCTGCCGGCTTGCGGCGACCGCATCGTGCAGGCCGGCGAGGCGTGCGACCAGGGGCCCGACAACTCCGATACCGCCGCCGACGCCTGCCGCACCGACTGCACGACGGCGCGCTGCGGCGACGGCGCGGTCGACACTGGGGAGGGCTGCGACGACGGAAACCGCATCCCGAACGACGGATGCACCAACCGCTGCACGCTCCCCGCCTGCGGCGACGGCATCATTCAGGGCGCCGAGGAGTGCGATCGCGGGGCTTCGAACTCCGACACGGCAGCCGACACCTGTCGCACCGATTGCCGCGACCCCCGCTGCGGCGATGGCGTCGTCGACACCGGCGAGGGCTGCGACGACGGGAACACCGTCGACACCGACGCGTGCTCGAACACGTGCCGCGCTGCCGACTGCGGCGACGGCGTCGTCAACGGCGACGAGCAGTGCGACGACGGGAACACCATCCCCAACGACGACTGCACGAACATCTGCCGCCTGCCGGCGTGCGGAGACGGGATCGTTCACCCGGGCGAGGACTGTGACCGCGGCGCCGCCAACTCCGACACGGCCGCCGACGGCTGCCGCACGGACTGCACCGACGCGCGCTGCGGCGATGGCGTCGTCGATACCGGGGAGGGCTGCGACGACGGGAACACCGTCAACGACGACACGTGCTCGAATACGTGCTCTGCGCCCGTCTGTGGCGACGGAATTCGGGCAGGCACCGAGCAGTGCGACGACGGTAACCGCGTCCCGAACGACGGCTGCACCAACTCCTGCACGCTCCCGCGCTGCGGCGACGGGATCATCCACGCCGGAGAGGAGTGCGACCGCGGCTCTGCGAACTCCAACACCGCCGTCGACGGCTGCCGCCTCGACTGTCGGTCCGCCCGCTGTGGCGATGGTGTTACCGACACCGGCGAGGCCTGTGACGACGGGAACGCGGTGAACACCGACGGCTGCACCAACGCGTGCGCCCTCCCGCGGTGCGGCGACGGGATCGTGAACGGGACCGACCAGTGCGACGACGGCAACACCGTCGATGGGGACGCGTGCACCAACGCGTGCAGACTGCCGGGCTGTGGCGACGGCATCGTCCAGTCGGGCGAGGAGTGCGACCGCGGTGCGGCGAACTCCGACACTGCGGCCGACGGGTGCCGCACGAACTGTCGGGCCGCGCGGTGCGGTGACGGCGTCCGCGACACAGGGGAGGGCTGCGACGACGGGAACAGCGTCAACACCGACGGATGCACCAACGCGTGCGCCCTTCCGCGGTGCGGCGACGGGATCGTGAACGGGACCGACCAGTGCGACGACGGCAACACGGTCAACAACGACGCGTGCACGAACGCGTGCCGAAACCCGGCCTGCGGCGACGGGATTGTGCAGACCGGTGAGCAGTGCGACCGCGGCGCGTCGAACTCCAACACGGCCGCCGACGGCTGCCGTACGACGTGCCGCAACGCCTCGTGCGGAGACGGCGTTCGCGACACCGGCGAGGCGTGCGACGACGGCAACACCGTCAACACGGACGCCTGCACCAATGTCTGCACGGCGCCCCGATGCGGCGACGGGATCGTGAACGGCACCGACCAGTGTGACGATGCCAACACCGTCAACAACGACGGCTGCACCAACGCCTGCCTTCTGCCGCGGTGCGGCGACGGGATCGTGCAGTCCGGCGAGCAGTGCGACGACGCGAATACCGTTCAGAATGATGGCTGCAGCAACCTCTGTCGCCTCCCGGGCTGCGGCGACGGGATCGTGCAGGCCGGCGAGGAGTGCGACGACGGAAACACCGTCGACGGCGATTCGTGCTCGTCGACCTGCACGCTCGCCGAGTGCGGCAACGGGACGATTGACTCCGGCGAGGCGTGCGACGATGGCACCGCGAATAGCGACACCGTGCCCGATGCCTGTCGCGTCGACTGCACATCGCCGTCGTGCGGCGACGGCGTCCAGGACACCGGCGAGGAGTGCGACGACGGGGCCCTGAACAGCAACAGCACCGCGAACGCCTGTCGCCTGGACTGCTCCGATCCGGTCTGCGGCGACGGCGTCCGCGACACGGGCGAGCAGTGCGACGACGGCGACACGATCAACGACGACGAGTGCCCCAACAACTGCCGAAACCCGCGCTGTGGCGACGGCATCATCCAGATCGCGCGCGGCGAGACTTGCGACGACCGCAACGTCGCATCGGGCGATGGCTGCTCGTCGACGTGCCAGATCGAGGCGGTCCGCTCGCCAGGTCACGTCGTGTTCTTTGGCCACGACACGCCGAGCGCCTCGACCGCGACGGCGCGGATGCTGGCGAACGCCGTGGGACTGGCCGAGACCGGGTCGGCGGCGATTCGCGTCCTCGCATACGCGCAGTACTCCTCGACGATCTTCGACACCCCAACGGTTGACACTGCTCTCGCGTCCGGGTCGGTCGCTTCGGGATTCACGTACACGCTCGAGGTCTTCAACAACTCGAACGAGCTGAACGACCGGATCGTCAACGCTGACGTACTCCTCATGTACCCGCCCGGGAACGACACGACGGGGACGGCGATGACCTCCGTCGGCGCCCAGTGGGCGGCGGCGCTGCGCGACTTCGTGAACGATGGGGGCGTCGTCGTCTACGTCGATGGGGCCGCAGGCACCGCGCACAACTTCCTGAACGCGTCGGGCCTCATGTCGATCGCGAGCAGCACCGCCGTCACCGCGTCGACGTCGGCCACGGTCGTCGCGACGACAGACCCCATCGCAGCCGGTGTCAGCCCGACCACATACTCCGTGGCCGCGACGACGGTCGGCGTCACGTTCCCGGTCCTGACCGACGCTACGACGATCGTCCGCAGCTCGACCACCACCACCATCATCGCCCACTCGATCAAGAACTGCGGCAACGGAGTGCTCGACCCGGGCGAAGAATGTGACGACGGAAACTCGGTCGCTGGCGACGGCTGCAACAATCGCTGTGAGCTCCCCGCCTGCGGCGACGGCGTCGTGCAGTCCGGCGAGGCGTGCGATGACGGCAACCGCTCCAACCTCGACGCCTGCCTCACCGACTGCACCCTCGCCCGTTGTGGCGACGGGATCACGCAGACCTCGCGCGGCGAGCAGTGCGACCAGGGTGCCGCGAACAACAACACTGTGGCCAACCGCTGCCGAACCACCTGCGAGCTGCCGTCCTGCGGCGATGGGGTCACGGACGCCGGCGAGGAGTGCGACGACGGCAACGAGGTCAACACCGACGGCTGCTCGAACATCTGCCGTCTCCCCGGCTGCGGTGACGGTGCCTTGCAGAGCGGCGAGCAGTGCGATGACGGCAACACCGAAGACATCGACGGGTGCCGCAACTCCTGCGTACTACCCCGCTGCGGCGACGGGATCCGCGATCTCGTCCGTGGAGAGCCGTGCGACGACGGCAACTCCGTGAACAACGACCTCTGCTCGAACTCGTGCGTGGATCGCGCGACATCGCGCGGCTTTGTCGTACTCCTCGGTCACGACTTCTTCTCCCGCACCGACGAGATCGATCGCATGCTCGCCAATGCGGTCTCGATGACGCGCCGGACAGGCGTGATCGATGTCGTCGTGTGGACGCAGTACGGCGACCTGACGACCGAGGTCCCCAACACAATCGCGGCGCTCCAGGCCGGCGCGGCGGTCATCGGCATCAACGTCAACATCCTGACCTACGCGACCACTGACGCCATGCTCGCCGCGCTCACCACGACGGCCGACGTGCTCGTCATTCCCGAGCAGGAGACGATCGCGAACACGAGCGCGGTTGTGGCAGCGGTCCAGCGGTCGCTTGCGCGCTTCGTCGCCTCGGGAGGTGTCGTGATCCTGTGCGAGGACGGAAACGAGGGGCGCCCCCTGCTCGACGCGCCACAGCTCCTGGCCGGTAACGCCGCGGGCGTTGTGCTCGCGTCTGCGACCGTCACGGTGAACGCCACCCCCGAGCTCACTCGAGGCCTGCCCAGCAGCTTCACCGCGGTGCAAGGTACGACGACCACAACGCTGACCGGCTCTGCCGACGCTGTCATCGCGACGACGATCACCGGAGTCCCCTCCAGCCTCTACCGCCGCACCACCTGCGGCGACGGCGTCGTCGACTCCCCGTACGACGCCTGCGACGCGGGCGCAGCAAACTCCAACTCGCCGGGCGCCGCGTGTCGCCCAGGGTGCTTCTTCGCCGGCTGCGGCGACGGCATCGTCGACCCCGGCGAGGCCTGCGACGACGGGAACCTCTCCAACGTCGACACTTGCACCAACGCGTGCGCCGCCGCGCGATGCGGCGACGGGTTCATCCAGGCCGGCGAGGTCTGCGATGACGGCAACCTCGACGAGACCGACACCTGTCTCGGCACCTGCCAGCCGGGTCCGACGTTCGAGGCGTGCGCCGACCTCACGCTCGGATCCGCCGTCGGCAATGCGGTGATCTCCGGGTCGGTCGTTGGGTTGACGAACGACTACGTTGCCACCTGCGGCGGAACCGGACGCGGCGTCGATCGAGGCTTCCTCTGGGTGGCGCCGACCACCGGCATCTACCAGTTCGACACCAACGGATCGGACTACGACACAGTCCTTCACGTCCACATCGCCGATGGGACCTGCACCGGCGCGGAGCTCGTCTGCGACGACGACGCGGGGGATGGCACCGCATCCCTGCTCACGTACTCCGTGGCGGCCGGCGTCTCGTACTTCATCGTACTCGACGCCTACACCGCCGTGCTCGCCGCGGGTAACTACGTGCTGAACATCAACCCGGTCCCCTGAGCCGCGGCCGTTCGACCGGGCACGCTTCGGCGCCCGGTCGAGCGTCCGTTGGTCAGAAGTCCGCTTGCCGCGGGGCGCGCGGGAAGGGGATGACGTCGCGGATGTTCTCGATGCCCGTCGCGTACTGGACGGCGCGCTCGAAGCCGAGCCCGAAGCCCGCGTGCGGGACGGTGCCGTAGCGGCGAAGGTCGCGGTACCACCAGTAGTTCTCGGCGGGCAGCCCCATCTCCGCGATGCGCGCGTCGAGACGGTCGAGCCGCTCCTCGCGCTGGCTGCCACCGATGAGCTCGCCTACGCCGGGGCAGAGCAGGTCCATCGCGGCCACCGTCTTCCCGTCGTCGTTCTGCCGCATGTAGAACGCCTTGATGTCTTTCGGGTAGTTCATCACGAAGACCGGGCGCCCGACGACCTCCTCGGTCAGGTACCGTTCGTGCTCCGACTGCAGGTCGGTGCCCCACGAAACGGGGAACTCCCAGGTCCGACCGGCGGCCTCGAGTCGCCGCACGGCCTCGCCGTAGTCCATGCGCTCGAAGCTGGACTCGACCAGCGCCTCGAGCCGCGAGATGCAGGTCTTGTCGACACGCTCCGCGAAGAACTGGAGGTCGTCGAGGCGCTCGTTCAGGAGGTCCCGGTAGATCGCCTTGACATAGCTCTCCGCGAGATCCGCGTCGTCGTGCAGGTCGGCGAAAGCGAGCTCGGGCTCGATCATCCAGAACTCGGCCAAGTGCCGACGGGTGTTGGAGTTCTCTGCTCGGAACGTTGGCCCGAACGTGTACACGCGCGACAGCGCCATGCAGTACGTCTCGACGTTGAGCTGTCCCGAGACCGTCAGGTGGGACTCCCGGCCGAAGAAGTCGCGCGAGAAGTCCACGCCGCCGGAGTCCGTGCGCGGCAGGTTGGCGAGGTCGAGCGTCGACACGCGGAACATCTCGCCGGCGCCTTCGCAGTCCGACGCAGTGATGATCGGCGTGTGGACCCAGTAGAACCCGTGCTGATGGAAGAAGCGGTGCGTGGCTTGCGCGAGAGCGTCGCGCACGCGCGCTACGGCACCGATCAGGTTGGTCCGAGGGCGCAGGTGGGCCTGCTCCCGCAGGTACTCCATCGAGTGCGGCTTGGGCTGCATCGGATAGGTCTCGGGGTCTTCGACCCAGCCGTGTACCCGGACGGCCGTCGCGCGGACCTCTACGGCCTGCTTGCCGCCCTGTGAGGCGACGACCTCGCCGTCGACCTCGACGGCGCAGGCGGTGGTCAGGCGCTTCACCTCGGTCTCGTAGTTCGCGAGGTCTGACGGGACGACGATCTGGATCGGCTCGAAGCCGGATCCGTCGTGCAGGTGAACGAACGAGAACCCCGCCTTCGAGTCGCGGCGGGTCCTAACCCAGCCGCGGAGGGTGACGGTCGTGCCGGCCGGGGTGCCCCCCGTCAGTACGTCGGCAATGCGTGTGCGATCGAGGAACATGTCGGCTCGTGGGAGGGCAGATTCGCGCTGCGAAACCGCAACCCCTATCGAACGTCGCGCCTGCCCGCAATCGAATGCGAGGAGGCCCAGCAGGCCTCAGAGGCCGAGCTGCTTCGCGATGATCTCGTTCATGATCTCCCGCGTCCCGCCGCCTATCGGGTAGAGGCGCGCGTCGCGGTACAGACGCTCGACGAGCGTGCCGCGCATGAAGCCGGCCCCGCCGTGGAGTTGGACAGCCTCGTCGACAACGCGCGAACACGCGTCGGTTGCAGCGTTCTTGGCCATCGCGGCGTCGCCGATCACGAGCTCGCCTGCGATCATCCTCGCAACGACGCCGTACGCCAACGCACGAGCCGCGGCGACCGAGGTCGCCATATCGGCCAGCTTGTGTCTCGTGACCTGAAACCCGGCGATCGGCCGCCCGAACGCGACTCGCTCGCGTACGTACGCGAGCGTCGCATCGAGCGCCATCTGCGCGATCTGCACGGCGGTGACGGCGAGCACGACCCGCTCGGTCGCGAAGTTCGCCATCGCGACCGCGAAGCCGGCGTTCTCCCCACCGATCAGCGCGTCCGCCGGGACCCGGACGTCCTCGAAGAAGAGCTCCGCGGTGTCGGACGCGTGCCACCCCATCTTGCGCAGCGGGGCGCTCGCGACGACCGGCGAGCGCGCCGTCTCGACGCCGAACAGCGACACGCCGCCCGCGCCTGGGCCTCCGGTTCGAGCCGCGACGACGAGGAGGTCCGCCCGCGTTCCGCTCGTGATGAACGTCTTCTGCCCGCGCAGCACCCAGCCGTCACCGTCCCGCGTCGCCCGCGTCGTCAGGTTCGCGACGTCGGAGCCGCCCGACGGCTCCGTGATCGCGAGCGCCGCGATCCACCGCCCCTCGAGCACCGGCCGCATCCATCGCTCGCGCTGCGCGTCGGTCCCCGCTGCGAGGATCGGGGGCAGTGCGATCGCGAGGCTGCCCAGGCTGGCGGCGAGGCCAGGCGAGCCAGACGCCGTGAGCTCCTCGGCCATGACGACCATATGCCCGAGGTCACCGCCCCCGCCGCCAAACCTCTCGGGAAAGCCAGCGCCGAGGAACCCAGCCTCGGCAAGCTCGGCGTAGACGGAGCGCGGAAAGACGCCGGCGTCCTCCCAGGCATCGACGTGCGGTGTGAGACGCTCGCGGACGAACCGCCGGAGCTGGGCGCGGAACAGTTCGTGTTCCTCGCCAAAGATCGCGTTCGTCATCTCGCTCCTCTCACCGAACGACGATGGACCCCGGTCGGCCGCCCGTCGCGTTGTTTTGGGGTCCGTTCGCACCGCCGCCGCCGGCCGCCTGGAGAGTCGCACCGGCGTTCGTCACGCGGGTGGTCGAGAAGACCTTGATGCGTCCGCCGCCCCCGCCACCACCGCCGTTCCCGATGCACTGGTCGCGCTCGGTGCCACCTGCGCGCGGCGCATAGGTGGCGCCGCTGCCGCCCGCACCACCGTTGGCGCGGATCCGCGCGCCGCTGGCAAGCGTGATCCGAGCGCCGAACAGCCCGATCCCGCCGCCCGCGCCGCCGGCGCCGCCGTCAACCACCGCGGGAACCGAGCCGTCGGTGGCCGCCTGACCCTGGCGCCCGTTCGCGTCGATGAAGCCCTCGACAACGATGTCTGGCGCATAGACCCGCACGCACCCGCCGCCGGCTCCTCCCTCGGACGCCAGCCCGACCAGGTCGTCGCACGCCGCGCCGTCGAAGCCCGGCACGAGGATCGTGAAGCCGCTGCCGGCCGAGCCCATCTCGATGTCGTCGAGGTCCGATGTCCCGTAGGGCGTACCACCGGAGAGATCCGGCCCGGCGCCGCCCGCGCCGCCGTATGCACCGCCTCCGGGCCCCACGTTCGCTAGCCCGGGGCCGAACCCAGCAATGTCGCCGAGCCCACGTGTACATGCCCCCGCGGCCGTCGCGACGACGCCGCTGCCGACGCGGATCTCGACGAGCCTCGCGCGGATGGTCAGGCAGCCTGGGCCGTCTGGTGTGCACTCGGGTGTCGGCTCGAGCGCCGGCTCGACGACGATGCGGCCGCCGTCCCAGATCTCGACGTGATCGTAGAGGTGGTCGCCGGACAATCGAATGGTCTCGCCCTGCACGAAGAGATCGGGCGGGCAGACCTCGTCGTTCTCGCCGTCGCAGTCGTTGTCCAGGTCGTCGCAGATCTCCTCGGCCCGCGGGTTCACCGTCGGGTCGCTGTCGTCGCAGTCGGGCCCGTCGCACAGGACTCCGACGCCAAACCCGTCGCCGTCGCGGTCCAGGCACGGCAGGCACGCGCCCACGGCGGGTGTGCACTGACGGGCCGGCTCACCGTCGACGGTGCGGACGGTCGAGCACACGGCGTCGCCGGGGCAGTCCAAGTCGCCGTCGCATCCGCGCGCGCAACCGACGAGGTCACGGTGTTCTACGCACAGGTCACCGACGCGCCCGCATTCGTCGCTGGTTGTGCACGGCTCGCACAGGGCTGCCGGTGCTCGGCAGTGCGTGTCGCACAGGTCATCGTCGACACGGTTCCCGTCGTCGCATTCCTCGCCGTCGTCGACGATCCCGTCGCCGCACGTCGGGCCGACCTCGGTGTCGGTCGAGTCGGCGTCCGTCGCGTCGAGCTGGGCGTCGTCGGGCGCGTCGGCGTCCGTGCCCCCGTCGCCGACGTCTTCAATGTCGATCCTGGCATCGTCACGGGCTGCGTCGCCCGCGAGCTCGCTCCCCCCTGACGGGAGCCCCGTCCGGGAGCAGCCGGCCGCCGCCCCGACAGTCAGCAGCGCGACGAGCGCCTGAAGCCGCGCGGTCAGCACGACGCAGGGGCGGGTGGATGTGGGCGATGTAGCGATGGTGACGACCCGAAGCGGAGGATTGGAACGATCTTCGTGAACGGGCTAAGGGGTAGGTTGCGCCCCGTGAACCATGTCGCCAACTCAGACTCGCAGCGGCCCTCTGGCCATCGGCTCCATCGTCGGGGCCCGCTACCGCGTCGAGCGGCCACTGGGGACTGGCGCCTTTAGCTGGGTCTACAAGGCCGTACATGTAGACATATCGTCGCTCCGGGTGGCGATCAAGGTGCTGCGACCGGAGCTGCTGCAGGACGCCGGCGCGATCGAGCGGTTTCGAAGAGAGGCCGAGCTCGTCGCCCTGCTGCGCTCGCCCAACACCGTCCGCGTGATGGACAGCGGGACCACCCAGGAGGGGCTCCCATACATCGCGATGGAGTACGTCAAGGGAGAGACCCTCGCAGACAAGCTCGAGCGGCAGGGGCGCATCGGCGAGCTCTTCGCAGCCGCGATCGGCGTGCAGGTCGGTCGCGCGCTGAAGGAGGCGCACGCGGTCGGCATCATCCACCGCGATCTAAAGCCATCCAACATTTACCTCGTCCCCGACGCGGCCGACGGCACGTTGACCGCCCGAGTGCTCGACTTCGGGATCGCGAAGGTCGTCAGCGACGCCGCGCACCTCGCGGACCACGCCAGCGCAAGCCTCTCTGTCCACTGCACGCCGCGCTACGCGTCGCCCGAGCTTCTGCGCGGCAGCCCGTCGCCCGCGGCAGACATCTACGCCCTCGGGATCACCCTGATCGAGGCCCTAGACGGTGCCCCCCCGTACGACGCGGGGACCGCGTTCCTGACCGCGGCGCGGCACCTGGCGCCGGAGGAGGTGCCGCTAGGCGCCTTCGCCGCAGCCTCTCGCCTCGCGCCGGTCCTGCGTAACGCCTGCGCGAAGTCCGTCGCCGCTCGGTATGAGTCGGTCGACGAGATGGTCCGCGACATCGAGACCCTGTTCGGAGAGCAGCTCAGGACGGGTCTCGGGCGCCTCGTTGTCCCGACGGGGGATCACGACACCGTGCCGGGCGAGTCGGTCACCGGCGAGCCGCTGATCGTGCCGCCGACCATGGTCGGAGTCCCGGCCGCCGTGCGATCGGCCCCCGCCACTCCTCGGGACAACACCGGCGTGGTGTTCGGCGGCGCGGCCGCCGCGCCGCCTCTGGCGCGCGAGGGGGGCCACGCGAGGACCGCCGAGGAGTCGTTCGAGGGGACGATCTCTTTTGCGCCCGACGTGGCGCCGTCTGTCCGAGCGATCTCGTTCTCGGCTGAAGCCGTCGATGGCGCAGGCACCGCAGCGCTGCGTCGAGCGCGCGCTCGGCGTCGGCGCGCGGTTCTGTCGCTGTCCGCGGCCGCCGGCGTCGCGGTGCTCGCCGCTGTCGCCCTGCAGTGGGGTGGCACGCCCGCGGCGCCCGCAGGTGACCCGGGCCCCGGTGCCCTGTCTGCCATCGCGATCACCACACCGGACGAGGCGCCGGCCCCGCTGCCCGAGGACGCCACGCCGAGGGAGGTTGAGATCGAGGAGGCGTTCTCCCGTGCGCGGGCGCTCCGTGTTCGCGCGGTCAGAAGCGCGCTCGAGCGCGCCACTGCGGAACGGATCGCGATCGAGGCCGAGAGAGTCGCGACCGAGCGGGCGGCCGAGCACGGCGGGCGGGATGCAGAGGTCGGGGCCGGTGCGGGACCTCGACGTCCCCCGGCCGCTTCCGCCCGACGCCGTCCGGCGGACGCAGCCCCGGCGGCCAGCGTCGAGCCCGACTCCCCGGCGGCCAGCGAGCCAGCGCCACCCTCGAACCCGTTCTCCGGCATCCGACCGCTCGGCCCCTAGTCGCGGACGGGGCGCGCTCCGGGTCAGTGTGGGACGAACGACGCCGACTCCCGACACGCCGTCGTGCGTTCGCATCCCGGCCGGAGCAGTGCTAGCGTCGTCCACGTCGAGAGCTCCCGATGGCACAGGCATGACTCTGACCAGATTCGCTGCGGCGGTCCTCATCGCGACCCTCGCGACGACCAGCGCACCGGCCGACGCACAACAGCGGTACTCGTACGAGGGGTACACCGCGCTCGAGGCCGCGATGTCTACCGCGGACGACCTCCGGGCCGGAACCACAGCAGGCTCCGCGGAGCGGACCGACGCGACTCGGATCGCCATCTCGTCTCGGCTCGCCATCCTTGGCTACCTGGACGGATGGCTCGCCTCGGGGACAATGGACTCGACGGTCCAGGCGGGGGCCGCCGACGCTCGCATCCTGCTGCACCAGAACCTCGTGCGGCTGTACTCCGAGATCGGCGACTGCCCCGCCGCGGCGCGCTCACTGGACGCCATCGCGCCGCTCGCTTCCGCCACCGATGCGGGCCTCAGCGGGGCGTACACCGCTGCGACGACCGACTACGACCGCTGTGTCGCAAGCTCGGCGGCGGCCCCGCCAGACCTCACCGACCCGTTCGCCGAGGCGCCGGACGCGGCGGCGTTGCGTGACCGCTCGGGGCGACGGATCGCCGGCTTGGCGATGGTCGGTGCGGGCGCGGCGGCGTTCGTCGTCGGCGCCGCCTGGAACTTCACCCTCCTCGACGACCGAGCTGAGCATCGCCGCGACAACGGATGCGTCGAGCCGGACTGTTCGGAACGCGTCGCGGAGCTTGGCGATCGGCTCGACGGCGCGCGCGCTCCGATCGCCGTGTTGGTCGCCGGCGGACTCACCGCCGCGACGGTCGGCGTGGTCCTCGCAGCGACCGGCCACGAAGAGACCGTCGTCGTCTCGGTCGCCCCGAGCCGGGCGACCGTCGCGGTCGACCTCGCCCGGCTGCGCCGCGTGAATCGGTAGAGGGTTCCGCGTACGCTCGTCTGACGAGCGGCGAACGAGGTACCGCGCCCGCCGGATCCAGAGTAGTGTGCCGGGGCGAGCTGCGCCCGCTCGCCCCCACCCCCAGTCAGCGGAGCCCCATGTCGGATGTCAGAGTCGTCGAACCACACAATACGACGGTCGCCGACGCGATCGGCAAGGTCGGGGCGTTCGAAGAGCTGCTCAGGAAGTATGGCGTCAAGGCCGACTGGAGCGGGTCCAACGCA
>JACKDJ010000049.1 GCA_020633625.1 Myxococcales bacterium | reverse complement strand
GTCGGGCAGGCCCTCGGTCGAGAACGAGAAGCTGCCGTCGGCAGCGGTGGACGCGAAGAACGGGTGCTCCATCGAGAAGGCGTAGGTCATCATCCAGGGGTGCACGTCGCACTTGATCTGGATGGCCTCCTCGGCCTTCTTGAACTCCTTCTCGACCGACCCGCCCTTCGTCGGCATGGCGGTGTTGAACTCCTTGTTCGTGCGCGGCACCGCGTGGATGTTGTGCAGCGTGGCGTCGCTGTTGACGATCTTCAGCGTCTGCTTCTTCATGATGCCGAAGACCTGCGGGTGGTACGTGCAGCCCTCCTGGTCGAGCTCGACGGGCTCGTCGGGCGTCGCGTACTTGGCGTCGGGCGCGTCGGTCAGGAACACGAAGCAGTCGGCCAGACCGCCCTTGTCGTCGACGTCGATGTGCGTCCGGTGCAGCCCGTCGGGATGCAGGCCGGCGCAGACCGGGTCGGCGTTCAGGTCGACCGCGTCCTCCTTCGGACGCTCGCCCTTGAAGTGCACGACGCCCGCGACGCGACCGGCGGCCACGGGCGCGGCCTCCTTGGCGGGGACCGTGGACGTCGCCGGCTGGGCGGCGGGCGCGACGGGGGCGGCCGTGGGCTCGTCGGCGGCCAGGCTCATTCCGCCGATCACGACGGCGGCGAGGAAGGTGGACACGGTGGTCTTGCGGAGCATGGGAGACCTCGCGGAGGACGGAAGGAGGGCCGCGCGACTTCGCGCGGAGCCTGTCTCCGGGTGCACACTTTTCGTCCCGGGGACGGTTGCGTCGGGTAGCCTACGAAAACCTGCGGACCGAGGGGAAGGGCATGACGGTCCGGTGAGGGGCCGGGCGCCGGGGGCCACCAGGCGCGGGCGGCCAATCCGCCCAGGATCCCGACCTCCAGGTGACGTGCGGCTCCGTCCGACGGATGATGCAGCCGCTCCTGGCCGCTCGAAGGAGGTCGCCCATGCGCCGCCCGTCCGCCCCGACCGCCCTGCTCGTCCTGCTCGCGCTGTTCGCCTGCGTCTCCGACGCCGACGGACCGCGCTCGAGCCTCGGCCCGGCCCCCGGCGGCACGTCCTCCCCGTCGGCGCCCACCTCGGTCCCTGGGGGCTCTCCCGCCGACGGCCAGGGCGCCTCGGCCAATCCGGCCCCGCCCCCCAGCGCCGACCTGGCGGCGCTGCACGTCGAGCACGGCGCGCTCGCGTGGGGCGCCGCCCCCGCGACCTCCGGGGGCAGGCGGCGCGCGCTGCTCGTGGGCGCCGACCGCTACCGCGACGAACCGCTGCTCGACCTGGGCAAGGTCTCTCCGCTGCTCTCCGACCTGCGGGACACGCTGCTCGACGAGCGCCTGGGCTTCGACCGCGTCTCGCTCGTGACCGGCGACCGCGTGCATCCCGACATCGTGCAGGACGAGATCGCGTCGCTGACCGCCGACCTGTCCGGTCCCGACAACCACCTGCTCGTACTGTGGGTAGGCCACGGCTTCAACGACGGCAGCGGACGCGAGACGCTGCTCACCTACCGCAGCCGCGCCGAGACGACGTCGAGCGACCCGTCGGCGCTGCCCTACGACCAGCTCGTGGGCTGGATCGCCCAGGCGCGCACGCGCGTCGACGACGCGGGCGGCGAGCTCACCACGTCGATGCTGCTCGACGCCTGTCGCCAGGACAGCCTCGGTTCGCCGGGACGCATCCGCGACCACGTGCCGGTGCTCGACGTCGAGGCCTTCTCGGCGCCGCTCGGCAGTCCGGCGCCCGGCGGAGCCACCACCGAGCCGCTCTGGACGCGCGCCCTGCAGCGCGCGCTGGCCGGCGCGCGCTCCGCCAAGGTCAGCCTGCTGCGCGCGCTCGAGAACGCGCGCGCCGAGGTCCTGCGGCAGTCCGGCGGACGGGTCGAGCCCGAGATCCCCACCGGCGCGCACGACGTGACGCTCGTCGACCACGACGACATCGCGCTCACCGTGCGCGTCGTCGATCGCTTCACCCAGGCCGAGATCGCGGGCGCGCAGGTGCGCCTCAACGCGCTCGAGCGCACGGCGCCGGCCACCTTCACCGGGCTCGCGCGCAGCCCCGAGGGCTACGCGCTCATGGTGCGCGCCGACGGCTACTTCTGGCGCGCCGAGACGATCCCGCTCGACCGCGCCCAGGCCGGCGGGACGCTCACCGTGCCGCTGGCGCCCGAGTTCGTGGCGCTCTCGGGTTCGGTGCGGCTCGAGGGCACGGGCGTGGCGCGCGTGGCGGTCACCGGCGGATTCCCCGGGCTGCGCGACGGTTGGCACGTCACGTCGACCGTCGTCGACGGCTCCGGCGCGTTCCTCCTCAAGGTGCCCGCGGTCACCGGCGAACGCGCCCTCGTGATCGACGTGAACGGAGAGGAGGCCCGGCGACGCACGTTCGACATGTCCACCATGCCCTCGTCGGTGGTCGACGTCGACGGGACGCGCGTGCGCGTGCTCGAGTTCGGCGCCAGCGTCGTCTCGGCGCGCGGCGCGGTCGAGGTCGGCGGCGGGACCCAGGCCGTCGTCGTGGGCGACCTGATCGACGTACGCTTCGACTTCGACTCGCTGGGCTCGTCCGACTTCACCGACCGCAACGGCTTCTCGTTCTACGGCACGGTGCACGTGTTCAGCGACCAGGGCGCGTACGGCAAGGCACGCCGCGACCTCGACACGCTGCTCGCGCAGGGACGCGTCGTGCCCGACGCCCGGGCACGCGCCGAGGAGCTGCGCCACGAGCTGCGCGTGGCCGACGCCATGAGCACGGCCTCCGACCTCCAGGAGACGGGCCGGCTCGACGAGGCCATCGAACAGCTCGACGTCCCCGGGCTGGTCGAGGACGGCCGCGTGCGCAGCGTGCTCGTCTCGTGGCTGCTGGCCAGCGCGCGCGGGCACCACGCCGAGCGGCGCTACGGCGACGCCGCGGCGCGCCTCGAGCGCGCGCGCGAACTCGATCCCGCGCAACCCGGTCTCGACGACCAGCTCGCGCGCGTCCACGACGAGTGGATCGGGCACTTCTACGAGCAGGCGCTGGGCGACGGCTCGTGGGACAACGTCTCGGCGCTCGTGACGGTGCTGGCCGGCAAGGGCGTCCCCGGCGTGCAGTCGTGGCGCGAACGCATCGAACGCGAAGACATCACGCCCGCCTGCCGGCGCGCGTACACCGCCGCGCTCGAACAGCTCGGCGCGGGCGCCCTCGAGGACGCGCTCGCGTCGTTCGAGACGGCGCTGGCGTCCGGCTGCAACGAGCAGTACCGCTCGCAGATCACCCCGCAGCTCGCCGCGCTGCGCAACCAGCTCTTCGACCGGCACGTGAAGGCCGGCGCCGAGCGCGAGGCGGCCGGCGCGCTCTCCGACGCGTTGGCCGAGTACGTCGCGGCCCACGCCCTCGACCGCGTGGTGACCGACCGCATCGCCAGCCTGCTCGCGGCGCCCGAGCTCCCGCACGACACCACGATCGACGAGCTGGCCGGCCGCTTCCGGGCCCAGGAGGACGACTGGGAGGGGCGTCGCACCGAGCGCCTGCTGGCCCTGGGCGACCTGCGCGACTACGCGCGTCTCGACGCGACGGGTGTGGACGCCGTGCGGCGCGCGGCCGAACAGCGCTGGCCCGACGTCTTCGCGCACCTGGCGTTCCTGCGCGTCGAGCGCTTCGCGTGCGGGAGCAACGCCTTCGCCGTGGCGATCTACCGCCACCCCCCGACGGGGCTCGAGTTCGTGCTGCTGCCCGGCGGGACGTTCCTCCGCGGCAGCGGACCCGACGAGCCGGCGCGCCGCGACCACGAGAGCTCGCCCACGTCCACCACCGTCACGCCGTTCCTGGCGGCACGCACCGAGGTCACCCGTGCGCAGTGGCGCGCCGTCATGGGCGACGACCCGTCGTGGTTCTCCGAGGCGCCGCTCGACGCTCCCGTCGAGTCGATCACGCCGACCCGGGCGCGTGAGTTCTGCGCGCGCTCCGGCTTCGAGCTGCCGACCGAGTTCCGCTGGGAGTTCGCCTGCCGCGCGGGCAGCACGACGCCGCTGCCGAGCGGACCGATCACGGTGCGCGGCGACAACGACTCGCCCGAGGTCGATGCGCTGGCCTGGTTCGGCGGCAACAGCGGCGTCGACTACCCGGGCGGCTCCGACAGCTCGTCGTGGGTCGCGCAGATCCACCCGCACGCCTTCGCCGGGACGCACGCCGTGGCCGGCAAGGCGCCCAACGCGTTCGGACTGTACGACGTGCTCGGCAACGTCTGGGAGCTGTGCTCGAACACCTGGGAGGGTGACATCGGCGTGTCGCGCGGCGGGTCGTGGTCTTCGATCGCCGGCGACTGTCGCGCAGCCAGCCGCAACGCCGTGCAGCCCGACGAGGCCGCGCGCACGGTGGGCTTCCGTCCCGTGATCGAGCTGCCGGGCGAGATCGACACGGCCGCGGCACGCACGCGCCTGATCCAGAACCTGCTCGAGCTCGACGAGAGCGACTCCGACGACGTGAGCGGCGACGGCAAGGGAGTGTACGAGTCACTCGAGCTCGACGACGGCTCCGGCAAGGGAGCGGAAGGCGACGGCGGCAAGTCCGGCGGCCTGCTCTCGGGCAAGATCGACGCCGACGTCTGGCGCTGGATGGCCGACCAGAACGGACTCTTCGACCGCGCGCGCTACGCCGAGCTCGACCTCGAAGGCGTCGAGCGCGTCCGGCGACTGGCCGAGCGTCGCTGGCCCGCGGCGTTCACCGACCTCGAGCTCTCGGAGGTGCGCTGGGAGTCCGGCGGCGACGCGTCGCACTTCGTCGCGGTCTACACGCAGCCGTCCAGCGGACTCGAGTTCGTGCTCGTCCCCGGCGGGACGTACGAGATGGGCTCGCAGCCCGGCTCGCCGGGTCACTCGTCCGACGAGGGTCCGGCGCACGAGGTCACGATCGCACCGATGCTCGTGGCGCGCACAGAGGTCACCCAGGGCCAGTGGACGCGTGCGATGGGTTCGAACCCGTCGTACTTCGGCGGCCTGGGCGACGACCGTCCCGTCGAGCACGTCTCGTGGGACGACGCACACGGATTCTGCGATCGATTCGACCTGTCGCTCCCCACCGAGGCCGAGTGGGAGTACCTCTGCCGCGCCGGCACGACGACGCCCACACCGTGGGGAGGGATCACCCAGCTCGGCGACCGCGACTCCGACGCGCTCGACCCGGTCGCCGTCTACGGCGGCAACAGCGGCGTCGACGATCCGGGCGGACTCGACAGCAGCGGCTGGACGGGCGTGGCCCACCCCAGCGCGCGGGCCGCCACGCATCCGGTCGCCTCGAAACAGGCCAATGCGTTCGGTCTCTACGACGTGCTCGGCAACGTCTACGAGTGGTGCGAGGACGTCTACCGCGGCGACTACAGCGACGCACCGGGCGATGGCGGTCCGGTGCTCGGCGACGACCCGGACAAGGTCGTGCGCGGCGGCGACTTCAGCTCGACCGTCTCGAACTGCCGCTCGACCGCACGGGGCCGCATCGAGAAGGACACGCAGACCTGCTACGTCGGGTTCCGTCCGGTGCGGCGGCTCGGCACACGCTGACCGGCTCCGTCGCCGGACGAGCGAGGCACGGCACGCTCGCGTCCCGTGGGCGCGGCCGACGCGTACCGAGGCGCCGCGCTCCCCGAGACACGACGAGCCCGGTGCACGCTCGCGCGTGCACCGGGCTCGGATTCCGCGGCGCCGACGCGAGGTCGGCGCCGCGGTCGGACGACTCGCGTCGTCCGGTCAGTACATGTCGTCCATGCCGCCGCCGGGCGGGGTCGACGCCTTCTTCTCGGGGATCTCGGCGATCAGCGCGTCGGTCGTGAGCAGCAGCGACGCCACCGACGCCGCGTTCTGCAGCGCCGAGCGCGTGACCTTGGCCGGATCGAGGATGCCGGCCTCGATCATGTCGACCATCTCTCCCTTCGCGGCGTCGAAGCCCATCGTGAAGGCCTTCGCCTCGGTGACCTGGTTGACCACGATCGACGGCTCGAAGCCCGCGTTCTTCGCGATCTGCCAGCAGGGCAGCGTGATCGCGCGACGGATGATGTCGACGCCGAGCTTCTCGTCACCGACGGTCTGGACCTTGTCGAGCACCGAGCGCAGCTTCACGAGTGCCGTCCCGCCGCCGGGCAGGATGCCCTCCTCGACGGCCGCGCGCGTCGCGTGCAGCGCGTCCTCGACGCGGGCCTTCTTCTCCTTCATCTCGACCTCGGTGGCCGCGCCCACGTTGATCTGGGCCACGCCGCCGGCGAGCTTCGCGAGACGCTCCTGGAGCTTCTCCTTGTCGTAGTCCGACGTGGTGCGCTCCATCTCGGCGCGGATCTGCGCGATGCGCGCCTGGATGTCGGCCTTCTTGCCGGCACCCTCGATGATGGTGGTCTCGTCCTTGCCGATGACCACGCGCTTGGCCTTGCCCAGGATCGAGATGTCGGCCGTCTCGAGGTTGATGCCGAGGTCCTCCATGACCGCCTGGCCGCCGGTCAGGACGGCGATGTCCTGCAGCATGGCCTTGCGACGGTCGCCGAAGCCCGGCGCCTTCACGGCGCACGCATGGAAGATGCCGCGCAGCTTGTTCACCACGAGGGTCGCGAGGGCCTCGCCCTCCATGTCCTCGGCGATGACCACGAGCGGGCGGCCCGACTTGGCCACCTTCTCGAGCAGCGGGAGCATGTCCTTGATGCTCGAGATCTTCTTCTCGTGCACGAGGATGTACGGGTCCTCGAGCTCGCACTCCATCTTCTCGAGGTTGGTCACGAAGTGCGGCGAGAGGTAGCCCTTGTCGAACTGCATGCCCTCGACCCACTCGATCTCGGTGGCGAGGCTCTTGCCCTCCTCGACGGTGATCACGCCGTCCTTGCCCACGCGCTCCATGGCGTCGGCGATGCGCTCGCCGATCTCGTCGTCGCTGTTCGCGGCGATGGTCGCGACCTGCTTGATGTCCTTGCGGGTCTTGACCGTGACCGACTTCTTCGCGATCTCGGCGACGATGGCGTCGACGGCCTTCTCGATGCCGCGCTTGAGCTGCAGCGGGCTGGCGCCTGCGGTCACGACCTTCAGGCCCTGCTCGAAGATGGCCTCGGCCAGCACGGTCGCCGTCGTGGTGCCGTCACCGGCCACGTCGCTGGTCTTGGAGGCGACCTCCTTGACCATCTGGGCGCCCATGTTCTCGTAGGGATCCTCGAGCTCGATCTCCTTCGCGACCGTCACGCCGTCCTTGGTGACGGTGGGCGATCCGAACGAGCGCTGCAGGACGACGTTGCGTCCGCGCGGGCCCAGCGTGACCTTGACGGCACGCGCGAGCTTGTTGACGCCCGACCGGATCAGGTCGCGCGCCTCGACGTCGTAGGCGATCTTCTTGGCAGCCATGTGTCTCTCTTGTCTCGGGTTGGTTCGGGATGGATGTGCGGGTGGCGGGCGAGCGCGCGACGCGCGTCAGCCGACCACGGCGAGGATCTCGTCCTCACGCACGATCAGGTACTCGTTGCCACCGACCTCGATCTCGGTCCCGGCGTACGACGAGAAGATGATGCGGTCGCCGGCCTTGACCTGCATCTTGCGGCGGGTGCCGTCGTCGAGCACGCGTCCGTCGCCGACGGCGATCACGGTGCCCTCGCGCGGCTTCTCCTTGGCCGACTCGGGCAGCACGATGCCGCCCGCGGTGACCGACTCGGCCTCGAGGCGCTGCACGAGCACGTTGTCGCCCATCGGGGTGATGTTGACCTTGGTCGTCTTGGCGGTCTTCGTAGCCATTGCGATGAGACTCTCTTCCGTCGTGGGTTGGGATGGGTTGGGTCGCGGCGGCGACGCGCACTGCGCATCGCGCCTCAGGTGAGTCGCAGGTGTTCCTGGAGCAGGAGGCCGACGGCACGTTGCAGCCGGTCGGCGGAGATCGGCTTGTCGAGGAACGTGGTGCCGACCGACTCGCACGCCGCGCGCACGGCGCGCTCGGGATTGGCCGACATGAAGATGATGGGCAGCGCCCGGCGCGGGGTGTGGCGCGCGGGGCCCGACGGTCCGCCGATGAAGGCGCCGGCCAGGTATCGCTGGACGACCTCGACCCCGGTCATGTCGGGCATCTCGAAATCGAGGATCGAGAAGTCGACCGGTTCGCACAGGAGCTGGCGCAAGGCCTCGGCCCCGCACCCCGCGGTGAGCACCCGGAACCCGAACGGCGCCACGAGTTCGACGACCGAACCGCGCACGGCGACGTCGTCGTCGCCGATGAGCACGGTGAGGCGGCGGGTCTGGGGGCGAGTGGACACTGGCCGGGGCATCCTGCGGGCGAACGGTCTCCGGCGCGCTCTGACAGCAAACCCAGTGCCAATGGCCGCCAGAGACCCCGGCGAGGGCCGGAGCGTCGGGATGACAGCTCCCCCGGACCGGAGCGCGGACCCCGATCCGGCCCACGGCGCCGCCTCGAACGGGCTGCGCGCCTGCTCGCCATTCCCGCGAACTGCCGCGGCAGGGTGCGAGGCGAAGACGAACCTCCCGCCGGATGGGGCCCTCGGGACGTGCGCCGCGGCGGTGCGCCTGCCAGAATGACCTGTCCTCCGCCGCGCTCCCGCCCCACCGACGGTGCCGAAATGACAGCCTCGCGTCTCGATCGCCTGCGCCGGGCGCGGCTCTACCTCGTCGCGAGCGCCGACGGCCCCACCGCTCCCGCGCCGGGGACGCCGTTCTGGCGGGCGATCCGGGAGGCGGGCGAGGCCGGCGTCGGGGTCGTCCAGCTGCGGCTCAAGGGCTGTGCGATCGAGGCCCGGCGGGCGGCCCTCGCGCTGGCCCGCGGCCTGCTGCCGGACGACGTCCTGCTCGTCGTGAACGACGACCTCGCGGCGGTCTTCGGCCCGGACGGCACGCCGCTCGCGGACGGCCTGCACCTCGGCCGCGAGGACGCCGCCGCCCTCGCGGCGGCAGGCGCCCCCTCCGCCGCGCCCGGCGCCCCGTCCGCGGCGACGGACACCGGCTCCACCGCGCCGCCGTCGGCCGAGGCGATCGCCGCCGGGTTGCGGGCGGCGCGCTCCGCGCTGGGCGACGCGCTCCTGCTCGGGACGTCGACTCGCGCGCGCGACGAGATCGCGCGCGCGATCGCGGCCGGCGCCGACCACGTCGGCTTCGGCGCGATGGCGCCGACGTCCACGAAGGACGGCACGACGCGCGCCGACCCGGCCGAGCTCGCTGAATGCGTGCGCGCCTTCCCCGCGCTGCCGATCTTCGCCATCGGCGGACTCTCGCCCGGGACGCTGCACCTCGTGCGCGATGCGGGCTGCACGCGCGCCGCGATCGGCGCGGCCATCCTCGACGCGCGCGACGTCGGCGCGGCGACGCGCGCGTGCCTCGCCGCGCTCGACGCGTAGCCGCGACGACGCGTCGTCGAAGGTCGTCCGCGCGCGGGCGCGTGTCGTCGCCGCATCCCGCGCGCGGAGCGGGCGCTTCAGCCGATGGTCATGGCGAGGCCCGCGGTCAGCGCGACGCCCCACGTCGCCGCGGGGTCGGCCACCGCGCCCTGCATGTACAGGCTCACGCCGCTGACGCCCGAGACCGGCAGCGGGAACGGGATGAGCTGCTCGCCCACGCCCGCCTCGCCCGGCGTGCCGCTCGTGGTGAACGGCACGGTGAGCAGGACGGGCGCGACGAGCAGGAGTCCACCCTTGAAGGGCAGCGCCGACGACGAGAAGCCGGCGAAGATCGCGGCCTGGCTGCCGCCGCGCGCGCCGCTCACGTGCACGAAGACGGTGGCACCCGGCTCGGGACAGCCGGTGCCCGCGAGCACCGGCTCGTAGCCGCCGCTGCCTGCGAGTCCCGTGTCGTACGCCTCGAAGGTGCCCGTGCACGCCGGCGCGTCGATCTCGACGAGCGTCGCGGTCTCGCCCGATCCGCCGGACGCCCCCGTCGGCAGCGTCACGCCGAGCAGCGTGCCGGGTCCCGAGTCGCCGTCGGCGTAGAGGCGCAGGTCGTCCGCGAACGTGTCGAGCAGCGCGCACTTCCCGAGCGCCGACGACCATGTGCCGCCGTTCGTCGCCGCGGCGCCGGTGTAGCCGCCGTTGCTCGCGAAGACCGAGATCGCGAGGGTCTGCGGATGGATGCGCAGCGCGCGCGGCTCGGTGGCGTTGCTGTTCGTGTCGACGACGACGAGCAGGTCGCCGTCGGGCAGTTCGCTGATGCCGACGGGCGACTCGCCGCTCGACGAGACCTCGAACTCGGCGCAGTCGATGGGACCCACGGCGCGCGTGCCGTCTGCCGAGAGCGTGACGCGCTTCACGACGATGCCGGTGGAAATGCCGCCGCCGCACGCCGGCGAGCCCGATCCGGACACCATGACGAGCGAACGCGTGGCCTCGTGGAACGCGAGCAGTCGGTAGTCGACGAAGCCGCCGGGCTCGAACGTGAACGGCGCGGCGCCGCTCTCGTCGAGCAGCTCGTGGAGCAGGCCGTCGCCGAGCGTGTACCAGACGCGTCCGTTGACGAAGCCGCCGCCGGTGGCGCGTCCGTAGATCTTGCCGTCGGGCGCGGGAGTGATGCAGTGGAACGGCTGGCTCACGAGTCCGAGGTCGGTGAGCGAGCCGCCGTCGTCGCACAGCCAGAGATGGATCGGCTGGAACACGTCGACGATGCTCCCGACGAACACCACGCCGCCGCGGGTGCGGTCGTAGGCCAGCGACTGCGTCTGCTGCGGCGTCGTGAAGGTGTCGACGACCATCGCGCCCGTCCCGGTCGACGGGTCGTACTTCACGAGCGCGCCGGAGCTGCTGCTCGGCCCCTGGACGGTCGGGTCGAGCAGCCACAGGTCTCCCACGTTCGGCGCCTGGCCGAGCGCCACGGACGACGGGACGACGAACGCCGCGGCGATCGACAGGGCGCGCAGCGAGGACAGCGACGGGGCGAAGGACATGGCGATGGGGTCCCGGGAGGAGGTGGAGAGTCCCGTCCGCCGGGGGGAGCCTCGGTGCGGGCGGGACAGAGGTGATCCGGACGCCGGACCGGAGGTCCCGCGGGAATCCGGTCGTCCCGGGGCCGCTGGTGCCCGCCATCGCAGGCCGAAGGCGGCTCCGCGGCACGCGAGCAACGCTCCCCGGCGCCGGGACCGCGCCCTCGCGCCCTCAGATGTAGCGGCTGACCGGGCCCATCGAGCGGCGGATGAGATCGAACGCCTGGAACTCGACGGGCGCCTTCCACAGGCGGCGACGCAGGCGCACGCCGGCCGACTTGCGCAGCAGCAGCGAGATCGGTCCCTTGCCGCCGGCGATGCCGTCGAACCAGGGCGCCATCTGCGTGAAGCGCGACCAGACCTTCTGCACCTCGGCCGGGATCGGCCCCCACCACGAGTTGAACTTGTAGTCGAAGAAGCGGCCCCACTGCTCGAAGTTCTCGGGCACGGGATAGCCGTTGTCGTCGATCGACGGCTGCCAGAACTCGCTGCCGGGGATCGGCCGGTACGGGAAGACCTCGACCGAGCAGCTCGGATACTTGGTCTTCATCTCGGCGGCCTGGTGGATCGTGTCGTACATCGACTCGACCGGTTCACCGGGGTAGCCGATGATGTACGTGAGACCCGACTTGATGTCGAGCTGGTGCATGCGCGACATGGCCTCGTCGGTCATGCCTTCCTGGATGCGCTTGCGGATGAGCTGCTGCGTCTCCCAGGTGGCGGCCTCGGCGCCGAACCACATGAGGTGGTTGCCGGAACGCTTCATGAGATGCAGCGTGTCCCAGTCGTACTGGGTGATCTGCTTGATCTCGATCGTGCCGTTCCAGTTGATGTTCAGGCCCTTGTCGAGCAGCGCCTGGCAGAAGTCGACCATGCGCTTCTTGCTCACGCCGAAGTTGGCGTCCTGGAAGCGCAGCACGTCGAAGGGATCCTTGTCGTGGATCACCTTGAGGCGGTCGACGAGCACGTTCGCGTCGAGCGCGAGCCAGCGGCGTCCGGCGATCTCGGGGCTGCAGCAGAACGCGCACGGCTCGGGGCAGCCGAACGACGAGAAGTAGCTGAAGCCGCGGAACGGGCGGCCCTGCAGGTGGTGCGGCGGCGGCAGCCTGTTGCGCACGCGGTTGCCGAACTGCGCGGTGCGCTTCTGGAGCGCGTAGTACTTCTGCACGTCGATCAGGTGGAAGGACGGCTCGGGCAGCTTGTCGAGGTGCACGGCCTCGCGGTGCGGCGTCCAGAACACGGCGCCGTCCTTCTTGATCACGAGGCCTTCGACGGCAGACAGGTCGGCGCCGCGGCCCTCGGACTTCCAGGCGTCGAGCACGTCGACGAAGGCCAGCTCGCCCTGCCCGTGCACGACCGCGTCGCAGATGTCGCTCGCGAGGTACAGCTCGGGGATCGCCGACGGGAACCATCCGCCCCACACGATCGGCATCTTCGGGAAGCGCTCGCGCACCGCCATCGCGACCTTCGCGCCGTCCCAGACCTGGTAGCCGAGGATGCACGAGCTGCCGAACGCCATCGCGCCCTCGCACGCCGCGAGCACCTGCTCGAGGTAGTCGGGCTCGGTCATCGCGTCGATGATCACGACCTCGTAGCCGGCCAGCTCGGCGCCCGGCGCGATGTGCACGAGTTCGAGCGGCAGCAGGTCGGCCGAAGGCAGGTCGCCGATCTCGGGATCGACGCGCGACGGCAGGAAGAGGACGACTTTCGGCTTGTTCACGGTGTGGCTCTGGGATGCGTCGTGTACGTCGCGGCGCGGCTCAGCTCGGCGGGTCGCCCAACGCGGGCTCGCGGTTCCCCGACAGGATCGCGGCGACCTCGCCGTCCTCGGGGAAACGCTTCACCTGGCGCTTGCTGAAGATGAGCTTGCCGTTCTTCACCACCTCGAAGACGCCGCCGTCGCTGGGGACCAGCCGCAGCTCCTCGATCGCGCGCTTGTGCTTCTTGAGCAGCTCCTCCGCCAGACCGACGGCTCGAGGCTCGTAGTTTCACACCGCGCAGTAGGTGATCTCGATCTTCACACGGGCGCTCCTGGGGGGGACGAAGGGCAGGTCATCTTATGCCGCTGCGCACGATCCCGCCACTCGGGCGAGGCGGTGCGCCGCCGCACGCGGGGGCGAGGACCGCGGGACGGACCGTCCCCCGCAGCGCTATCGGCCGCGGCGCGCGTGCCGGTGAAGCCCGATCGGAGGACCTGGGATGGTCCGTCGGGCGATCTCTTGCCTCGCGGATCGGGTGCGCGAAGCCGAAGCCGAAGCCGAAGCCGAAGCCGAAGCCGAAGCCGATCGGGCGTCAGGCCTGCGGTGACGACCACGCGTTGGGCTTCATCAGGCGGCAGATGAATCGAACGCCTGGAATCGACGGGCGCTTCACGGCAAAGCAGGCGCACGCCGGCCTTCGCTTGCGCAGCAGCGAGATCAGTCCTGCGATGCCGTCAGGCAGAGGCGCCATCTGCGTGAAGCGCAGCCAGACCTTCTGCACCTCGGCGAGGTTCGGCCCCCACCACGAAGTTGAACTTGCAGCAGAAGAAACTGGCCACTGCTCCGAAGTTCTCAGGCACGGGATAGCCGTTGTCGTCGTCGACAGCTGCCAGAACTCGCTGCCGAGGATCAGCTGACGGCTCGGATGCTGATCATCATCTCGGCGGCCTGGTGGATCGTGTCGTACATCGACTCGACGGTTCACCGGTGCCGATGATGCACGTGAGACCCGACGATGTCGGCGGTTCATGCGCGACATGGCCTGGTCATGCCTTCCTGGTTGCTTGCGGATGAGCACTGCGTCTCGGGCGGCCTCGGCGCCGCCGCAGTGCGGGCCTTCCAGGATGCAGCGTGTCCCAGTCACTGGGTGATCTTGATCTCGATCGTGCCGTTCAGTTGATGTTCAGGCCCTTGTCAGGCGCGCCTGGCGAAGTCGACCATCGCCTCACGCCGAAGTTGGCGTCCTGGGCCGGCCGTCAGGATCCTGTCATCACCTTGAAGCGGTCGACGAGCACGTTCGCGTCGAGCGCAGCCAGCGGCGTCCGGCGATCTCGAACAGAACGCACAGCTCTGGGCAGCCGAACGACGAGAGTAGCTGAACGCGGAACAGGCGGCCTGCAGGTGGTGCAGCGGCGGCAGCCTGTGCGCAGTTGCCGAACTGCGCGGTGCGCTTCTGGGCGCGTAATACTTCTGCATCGGTCCGGTGGAAGGACGGCTCAGGCAGCTTGTCAGGTACACGGCCTCGCGGTGCGGCGTCAGAACACGGCGCCGCCCGTCACAAGACCTTCGACGGCGAACAGGTCGGCGCCGCGGCCTGGGGCTTGGCGTCGAGCACGTCGACGAGCCAGCTCGCCCTGCCCGTGCGCGCGTCGCAGATGTCGCTCGCGATACAGCTCGGGATCGCCGACAGGAACCGTCACACGTCGGCATCGCCCGGGAAGCCTCGCGCACCGCCATCGCGACCTTCGCGCCGTCAGACCTGGTAGCCGGGATGCAGGCTGCGAACGCCATCGCGCCCTCACGCCGCGAGCACTTGCTCGGGTAGTGGGCTCGGTCATCGCGTCGATGATCACGACCTCATAGCCAGCCAGCTCGGCGCGATGAGTTCGAGCGGCACCGTCGGCGAAGGTCGCCGTCTAGGATCGACGCGCGACGGCAGGAAGAGCTTTCGGCTTATTCACGGTATGGCTCCGGGATGTCGTGCGTCGCGGCGCAGCTCATCGGCGGGTCGCCAGCGCGGGCTCGCGGTTTCCCCGCAGGATCCGGCGACCTCGCCATCCGGGAAAACCGCACGCTGCTGAAGATGGGCTTGCCGTTCTTCACCACCTCGAAGACGCCGCCGTCGCTGGGGACCAGCCGCAGCTCCTCGATCGCGCGCTTGGCGGGCAGCTCTCCGCCGACCGACGGCTCCGGGCTCCGTAGTTTCACACCGCGCAGTAGGTGATCTCGATCTTCACACGGGCGCTCCTGGGGGGGACGAAGGGCAGGTCATCTTATGCCGCTGCGCACGATCCCGCCACTCGGGCGAGGCGGTGCGCCGCCGCACGCGGGGGCGAGGACCGCGGGACGGACCGTCCCCCGCAGCGCTATCGGCCGCGGCGCGCGTGCCGGTGAAGCCCGATCGGAGGACCTGGGATGGTCCGTCGGGCGATCTCTTGCCTCGCGGATCGGGTGCGCGAAGCCGAAGCCGAAGCCGAAGCCGAAGCCGAAGCCGAAGCCGAAGCCGAAGCCGAAGCCGAAGCCGAAGCGCGCGGCTGCGGACGCCTCGCTTCAGACCCCGCGCGGCAGGACGTGGATCGCGACCACCGCGCCGGCCGTCCAGAGCACGGCGAGGAGCGCCTCGCGCAGTCCCTGGCGACGCAGGTCGGCGCGCGTCCAGCCCTTGTGGCGGGCGAGGGCGACGCGGATGTGCCAGGTGCGCCAGACGAAGAACGGCGTGAGCAGGATGCCGAGCAGCCAGCCCTCGCGGGCCGTGCCGCCGCCGGCGCAGGCGGCCGAAGGCGCGGCCACGACGAGCGCCGCCACCGCGAAGCACAGGGCGATCGGCGACATGAAGCCGTCGCGCTGCGCGAACCAGACCGCGGCGCCCGCGGGGAACGCGGCCACGAGCGCGTAGGCGAAGAAGTTCGGATCGCCTCCCGAGCGCAGCGCGAGCAACGGCGCGCCGGCCGCGAGCAGCAGTCCCCACGCGGCGCGCCGACGCCACGCCGGCCGCGGGTGCAGCGCGCCCGCGCTCGCGAGCAGGAAGATGCCCGCGTAGCCGAGTCCCGCGAAGAGCGCGGGGACGAAGCCTTGTCCCGCCACCGAGAGCGCGCCGGCCAGGATCGAGACCACGAGGTAGACCCACGCGCCGTGGGCCTTGGCCGGGTCGGGCATGGGACGGGAGAGCAGCGCGGACATGCCGCGTATCGTCGCGCTCGGCGCGGAGCGAGGCCAGCCTCGTCCGGTGCCAGGCGTCAGGCCCGCGTCAGCCGACGAGTTCGCGCACGGTGTCGAGCAGCGTGTGGGCGTCGAACGGCTTGGGCAGCACGCGGGTCGCCCCCAGGACCGCGGCCATCTCGAGGTAGTGACCGCCCGAAGCGTGCGGGCTGCCGCTCACCGCGATGATGCGCACCGACGGCCGGGCCGCGACCAGCTTTCGGATGAGTTCGATGCCTTCGACGTCGGGCATGACGAGATCGCAGACCACGAGGTCGGGTGAGACCTCGCGGAAGCGCTCGAAGCCCAGTCGTCCGTCGCGCGCCTCGTGGACCTCGTAGGACGACTCGAGCACGCGTCGCATCGAACGGCGCGCGTCGTCGTCGTCGTCCACGAGCAAGATCGTCTTCATGCCTCGCCTCCACACGGAGTATCGACTCACCGCGCTGCGCTTCAAGCGTCGGTCGCGTGGGTTGACCGCAGTGATTCCAGAACCCGCGATCACGTGGAGACGCCCTTGCAGGCGAACGCCCACGGGTGTCTGCTGGTCTCCCGAGATCGGAACGGGAGCCTCCGGATGTCCCCGGACGAGTCCTCCAACCTGCCGTGGATCGTACGGTCACGACGCCGCCTCGCGCTCGTGCTGCTGGTCGCGCTCGCGCTGCCCGTGGGCACGTTCACCGCGGCCGTCGAGATCCAGGCGCACGACACGCTCGAGGCCCAGGCCGTCGACGCCAACGGCAACTCGGCCCGGCTCGCGGCCGAGGTCGTCGACGCGCTCTTCGAGGGATTTCAGCGCTTCGTGGAGTCGCAGGCCGCGAGAGAGGCGCTGCACGGCGCGCTGCAGGCCGGCGACGCCGACGCCGTGCGCGAACTGCTGCACGCCTTCGTGGAGACGAACCCGGCCTTCGACCGCGTCTTCGTCACGTCCCCCGAGGGCGTCGAGCTCTACGACTGGCCGCACGACCCCCAGGTCATCGGCAAGAGCTTCGCCGACCGCGACTGGTACCGGGGCGTGTCGTCCCGCGGCGCGACCTACGTGTCCGAGGTCTACCGGCGCGCTGCCGCTCCGCGTTGGGACATCATCGCGGTGACGACGCCGATCGTCGGCGACGACGGCCTGCTCGGCTACCTCGTCGCGCAGTACACGATGCACGAACTCGCGCAGCGCCTCGCCGACAGCGCGCCGGGCGTGGACGGCGCAATCACGTTGGTCGACCAGCACGGGCACGCCGCCGTCGCGCGCGAGCGCTTCGACGAGGGTGACACGATCCATCCGCTGCCGGACGCGCTCGCGACGCGGCTGCTCTCGGGAGAGCAGGGCTCGTTCACCGACGCAGACCCCGCCGACGGACGCGAGCGCTTCGTCGGCTACGCGCCCGTGGAGTCGCTCGGCTGGGCGGTCATGGCCGCCCAGCCGGTCGACGTCGTGCTCGCGCCGGCCTACGCGCTGAAACGCGCGATCCTCACCATGGCCGTGCCGTGCGCGGCGCTCGTGTTCGTCGTCGCGTTCCTCGCCTTCGCGCACGTGCGTCGGCACCACATGGCCGCGCTCGCGCTCCAGGACCTCAAGGACCGCCTGACCGGCATGCTGGTCCACGACCTGCGCAGCCCGCTCACCACGACGCGGCTCACGCTCGACATGCTGGCCGACGATCCGCAGCTCTCTTCCGACGCGCACGAGCAGTTGCGGCAGGCCGACGGGTCGTTGCAGCGTGTGCTCGCGCTCACCGACAACCTCGTCGACGTGATGCGCATGGAGGCCGGCGCGCTCGAGCTCCACCGCACGTCGATCGACGTGGCAGCCCTGGCGCGGCGCACGGTCGACGCGTTCCGTCCGCTGGCGATGGCCGGGAACGTCGACCTCGGTGCGTCGGCGCCCTCGGCCCCGTACGAAGCCGAGGTCGACGGCTCGCTCGTGGCGCGCGTGCTCGAGAACCTCGTCTCGAACGCGATCAAGCACACGCCTCCCGGCGGACGGGTCGAGGTGCGAGTCGCGCCCCGTCCCGCGGGCGAATGCGAACTCGCCGTGACCGACACCGGCGAAGGCATCCCACCCGAGGAGATCCCGCGGTTGTTCCAGCGCTTCGGACGCGCGCGCGGACAGACCTTCCGCCAGGCGCGCGACGCGGGGCTCGGCCTCGTGTTCTGCCGCATGGCCGTCGAACTCCACGGCGGGACGATCGACGTGCGCAGCGCGCCGCGCGAGGGGAGCACGTTCCGGGTGCTGCTGCCCGTGCGCTGAGGGCCCGGCGTCGGGCACGATCACGATCGGCTCCCCCGGAGCCTGCGAACGCCGGGCCCGCGTGTCGACCGCGTCCCGCCGACGCGTCAAGGGAACGCGACGGGGAAGTGGTTGTCCTCGTAGGTGTTGTCGCCGGCGCCGGACGTGTCGAACAGGTCGAAGAAGACGCTCTTCGTGGCGCGGTTGCCGATCAGCACGTGCCCCACGCCCTCGACCTCGAAGCCGTCGTCGCCGGCGTGCGAGACGCGGTTGTCCTCGACGAGGCAGCCGTCGCACTCGAGGTCGATGCCGTCGCTGCCGGGGGACGTGATGCGGTTGCGCAGGAAGTTGCAGCCGTCGGCCTGGCTGAGCAGGCCGTCGAGTCCGGGCTTCACGAAGCGGTTGTCCTCGAACGTGTGCGCCGAACCCGCGGCGGCGGCCGCATGGCCGGACGCGTATCGCACGACGTTGCGCTCGAAGTGCTGTCCCGTGCCGTAGGCGAGCAGTCCGTCGTCGCCGCACGCGAGCACGCGGTTGCGCACGAAGACGTCGTCGGACCCCTGTCCCACCGAGTCGACCTGCAGGCCGTCGTCGCCGCAGGCGCGCACCGTCGTGCGCTCGACGCGGTTGCCGTCGCCGTGCACGATCACGCCGTCCCCGGCGGGGTGGTCGACGAGGCAGCGCAGCACGAGCGAGTCGTGCACCGCGGGACCGAGTCCGGCCGCGAGACTGATGCCGTCGGCGCCCGCGTCGTCGACACGGCAGCGCTCGATCACGACGCCCGTGGCGTCGTCGACGCGGATGCCGTCGTCGCCGCTGCGCGTCACCCGGCAGCGGAAGAGCGTCACGTCGCTGCAGCCGTCGACGAGCACGCCGCGCAGGCCGGCGTCCTCGACGCGCAGCTTCTCGAGCCGCACGCCCGTCGAGTCGACGACGACGATGCCGTCGTCGAACGCCCCGGGACGCACGACGACCTTGCCCTTGGCGCGCAGCGTGACGTCGACGAGGCCGTCGAGCACGAGCGACTCGACGTAGGTCCCCGACTTGACCACGATCGTGGTGCCGGGCGTGGCGAGATCGATCGCCGCCTGGATCGTGGGCATGCCGGGCCCCGGCACGACGAGGATCTGCGATGCGTCCGGCGCTGCAGCCGGGAGGACGGAGAGCAGGGCGAGGGCGAGGACGTTCACGGTCGGACTCCGGATGCGGGGCGGGTGGGAGGCGAAGGCGTGCAGATCCGGATCGGCG
>JACKDJ010000048.1 GCA_020633625.1 Myxococcales bacterium | reverse complement strand
AGGTCCGGGTCGAGGCGCCGGACCACGAGCGGTTCCCGCGCCTCCGCGACGCGCAGCCATACGAGACGTTCATCGAGGCGGGCGAGATGCTGTTCATCCCGCAGGGGTGGTGGCACCGCTTCGAGACCCTCGAGCCGGCGATCGCTCTGAACTTCTTCTGGCTGACGCCGCGGCTACTCCCGCGCGCCGCGGCTTCTCGCGCGATCTGGGTCGCGCAGGGACTTCGTACTTGAGCGATCGCTGGCTCCGGATTGCTGCCCTCGTCGCGTGCGTTTTCTTCGGCGTCACCGGCTGGACGGTGAGCGAGTCCTTCATGGGCTGGGCCGAGGAGACGATGGTCTTCGCTACGCCCGCGGCCCGCTCGCTCGCGCGCGACCTCGACGCGAACGGCGACGCCGTCTTCGAGCGGAGCTGCGCGAGCGACGACGCCCCGACGCTTCTCGTCCTCGACGGGCGGCCGCGCCTGGTCGTCTGCGCGGCCGGACGACAGTGGCCGCTGATGATCGCCGGCTACCTGTCCGGAGTGTTTGCGTGGCCCCTCGGACTCTTGTGGCCCCTGCACCACGACAACCTGCTCGTCTTGCGTAAGATCGGGCTGCTGTTTGGATTGTTCGGGATCTATCTGAGCGCACGCGTCATCGGTGCTCTCGCCGGAAAGCGAGCGGGCCTCTGGGTCGCTGTCGCCACCGCCGTCACGCCCATCTTCATCACCGCGCACAGTGTGTGGGTCGCCTACGAGATGGCTCCGTGGCTCTTTCTGCTGCTCGCGATCTGCGTCGCGCTCGGAATCCCCGTTCGCCCAGGTCCACGGGTGCCGGTGGTCGACGAGACCGGCCACCTGCAGACTTGGCGCGCGGCCGTGGCCGGGCTGCTGGTCGGCCTCGCGCTTCTGACGTGCCTGCGACACATCGTCCTGATCGCGCCGGTCCTAGCGCTCGCGTGGTGGACCCGCCGCCCGAGCGCGCGGCCGAGCGCCGCGGGGTATGCTTGGGCTGCGGCGGGCGTCGCGGTAGCGCTGCTCCCGGTCGTGCTGCTCGCCGTGCTCGGCGCCGACAGCGGCATCCCCGACAAGTCCGAGGGCTGGCAGCACACCCTCGTACGGCAGCTCGGGCGGCCCGAGTACCTCGCGCGGGCTGCTTCTGGCCTGGTCACCCTCTGGTCGAACGTACCGAACTGGCTTGGACCGGCGTTCGGGAACCGGCCGCTCTCCATCCCGCCGCTGATCGCGGCGTCGGCGGCCGCGATCTTTGTGGTCGTCGAAGGCGTGCGTGTACTGCTCCGCCGGTCCACAGACGTGGTCAGCGGCGCAGTAGGCATCGCGCTGGCGACCTACGTCGTGATGGTCGCCTCGCTCTACTCCTCGTTCCCCTACAACTTCACGCCGCTGGCCCCGCTGTTCGGCGTCGCCGGCGGGATGGCGCTGTCGCGACTCGAGGCCGTCCTCGCTCCACGAAACCGCGCGCTGTCGTTCGTGGTCCCGCTCCTGCTGGCGGGAGACCTCGCTTGGGGCAGTGTCCAAGTAGTCCCGACGGTCCGTGAGGCCCCTGTGTTCGCCAACATCGAGGTCGAGCGCGCGGCGACGGCGTGGCTGGTCGAGCACGACGAGCCCGGCCTCGCTCACTACACCCTCGATGGCCTCACGACCGGCGTCTTCGACTCGCTCAGCGACGGACGGATCAGCACGGTCCGCGCCCGAAGCGCGCTCTTCGACTGCTTCGCGGGCGGAGCCCCCGAGACGGGCTGCGTCGTCACTCGGCTCCAGGCCGTGATCCGAACCGCAGCCGGCGCGCCGGTCCGCCTGATCGTCTCGTCCGAGCTCAAACTGACGCTCGACCCGCGCGCGCGGTTCACCCTCGACGAGCTCGAACAGGCCGCCGCGACAAGCGGCTACTCGGTCGAGCATCAGAGCGACTTCCCGACCCCGACCGGCGCTCCCGGGTTGTCGATCTACGATCTGCGACCGGTGTCACCGCGGCCATAGCGCCTGACCCGCCCGTTCGAACGACTACCGGGCGAGCAAGACGAGCGCGAACAAACAGAGCCCCGCGAGCGCACCGACCCAACGCTGCACCGCCCGCGTCGTCGCGAGCGTCGGGTCCGACGGCGCGCAGCGCGCGACCGGTAGCGTGAACCCGAACGCAAACACCACGAAGGGTGCTGCCCACATCGCAGAGCGATCGAGCGACGTCGCGACGCCAAGCGCGCCGTACAGGACCAAACAGCCAAGCGCGCTCACGAGCAGCGCAGTCGCGCCCGCCCCGATCGCCAGGTACGTCGTGCGAACGTCGCCGCGCGCGTCGTCACGCGCGTCCGCGGCCTCGTGAATGAGCTGGCTCTGCAAGATCAGCGCGCAGAACGTCGCGACCACCCACCACCGCGGTCGCTCGAGCGCGCCGTCCATCGCCCCGCCCAGGAGGAGCAGCGGCGCAAAGTGCGTTGCGTTCATCAGCGTCCCGACCACCGGGACCGCCTTGAGACGCGGCCCCACGGAGTAGAGCAGGCCCGACGCCAGGGCCACCAACGCTGCGGAGCTGACCACGAGCGGTCCGGTCGCAGCGAGGCCGACCGCCGCGCACGCCAGACCCAACGCCCAAAGGTGCAGCTCTCGAGACGTGTCAGCCGGCGCCAGCCGCTTCTCTGCGCTCCCGTCCAGGCTCCGATCCGAGAGACCGTTCACGAGATAGCCGAAAGCCAGGATGCACCCGGCGACCAGGACCCCCCGCCCGAGCTGCGCGAGCGCGACGACGTCGGCCGCAGGCCTCCACGACAGCAGCGGGAGCGGCAGAAAGTACCACCAATGACGAATCCGAGTCGCCCGGATCAGGCCAGCCGCGCCAGAGACGCGCTGGGGAAGATGCGTTGCGGGGGCAACCACGGTCGGCTCTCGTCGATCGGGCGGCCTGCGCTGCGCCCGGGCTGACCACTATCGGGTCGTCGAGCGAGCAGTGTCAACCGCGGGTTTCGCCGGAGCACCGCGCGCCGCACGCGCGTCGGCGGCGGCGCCGCCCGAGGCTTGGACCGCAAGCGAACCCAACGCGCAGCGGGAGCATCGTGCTGATGTACCCGACGAGCTCAGATGCCCGCGACACTCAAGCTCATGCTCGTTGCGCCGTTGGTCCCCGTGGCGCTGGCTGCAGCGGTGCTGACGGCGCCCGTCTGGACCCTCGTGGTTCTGCTGTTCGACGCAGTGCGTGCCGACGGCTACCCGCGAACGCAGTTCGCGCTCCTCTGCCTTGCCACCCTCGCCAACGAAGCGCTCGGGCTGGTCGAGGCGGTCGCCCTCGGCGTCGCACGCCCGGCAATGACACGCGATCGCTGGCTCGACCGCAACTACGCCCTGCAGCGGCGCTGGGTCCGTCGGATCCTCGGCGTGCTGTGGTGGCTCTACGACCTGCGCTTCGATCTCCCCGCCCCGCCCCCGGCAGACACCCCGGTCGTTCTGCTGGCGCGGCACACCGGCGCCGCCGACACGCTGCTGCCCTTCCTCCTGCTAGACGCCGAGCGCCCTGCGCGCCCGCGATACGTGCTCAAGCACGAACTCTTGTGGGGGCCGTGCTTGAACCTGGTCGGCCGGCGGCTGCCCAACGCTTTCGTCCGACGCGGGACCAACGCGCCCGAGGTCGAGGCGGCACGCATCGGCCGGCTCGCGGAAACCCTGAGCGCCGGCGACACCCTGGTCGTGTACCCCGAGGGCACCCGCTTCACGTCAGCAAAGCGGACGCGTCTGCTCCGGCGGCTCGAGGCGGCGGGAGACCCACATCGTCTCGCCGAAGCCCAGGCCCTGCGCCACGTGCTGCCACTACGGGAGCTCGGCATCGGCGCCGTGCTCGCAGCGGCCCCGCAGGCGACGGTCGTGTTCGTCGCGCACACCGGACTCGAGGGCGTCTCGCTGTCAGCCAGCCTGCTGGCTCGCGCGCTTCGCGGCACGACGATCCGTGTGACCACAGCGTCGTTCAGTCCTGACGAGAGACCCACGGCGACCGAAGAGACCGCAAGCTGGCTCCGCGCGCGATGGCGCGACGTCGACGCCGAGGTCGCGCGCCTTCAGACGGCTGCGTGATGCGTCAGAAGCGCAGGAACCACGGCAGCGCCCCCAGACCGATGCACAGCACGACGTTCACGATCGGATCGGAGATCACCATCGGGAAGATCGACATGCCAAGGCCGGCGACCGTGGCCATGATGTGGCGCTGGCGCCAGCCGTACGTGAGGTAACCGAGGCCGACGACGCCGACCATCATCGACACGAACATCTGGGTGCCGGAGTCCACGGGCTGCTCTTGGACGAAGGTAGCGAAGGAACGAACGACCGATGCAGATGATTCCGCGCGTCTTCGAACGGCATCAGTCCGGGCAGGGGTAGGCTTGGTCGTACGCTTCGATCGATGTGAACAGTCCCTCGGGCATCTCGTAGAGGGGGCCGCAGCCGTCTGCCTGAAACACGATGTAACCGCTCCTGTGCCCGCACCGGAGCCACGTCACGCTGGTCGACGCGACCCATTGGCACGACGCGTCACAGCCCTCACCGGCCAGCGCCGCGTCGACGTCGGGGTACGCCACGTCGCTGCCGCCGACCCGGACGTAGGCCGGGCAGTCCACGGAGCCACCCAGGTCGGTGAACGTCCTGACGTATCTGAAGGCTTCGCCGCAACGTACGATTACGAGCTCGAGGTCGAGGTAGTCGCAGCTCGGACCCGCGTCGGTCGAGTCTGGCGCATCGGTGTCCGGCGTCTCGGTGTCCGGCGTCTCGGTGTCCGGCGTCTCCGTGTCCGGCGTCTCCGTGTCCGGCGTCTCGGTGTCCGGCGTCTCCGTGTCCGGCGTCTCCGTGTCCGGCGTCTCCGTGTCCGGCGTCTCCGTGTCCGGCGCGTCGGTCGGATCGCCGTCTCGGTGTCCGCTGTCTCGGTGTCCGCTGTCCGGTGTCCGGCGTCTCCGTAAGTTGGCGTCTCCGTGTCCGGCGTCTCCGTGTCCGGCGCGTCGTGGTCGGATCGCCGACCTCGCCCTGGGCTGAGCTTCGTCGAGCGCGTCGGTCGCGTCGTCGGACGGACGCCCTGACACTGCTGGGCGCGCTGTACGCGAGGCCGACGAGAGCACAGGGACCAGAACGAGACCAAGTCGCATGGGTCACCGAAAACGAAGACGCCTCTGAGCGTTCTGCCTGCGGCCCAGACGCGATACCGCGCCACGCGTCGAACGTCGACTCCTCGCAACGGCCACCTCGGTTGATACGCTGATGAAGTCGTCGGCCATCCGGAACATTAGGTACGCGCATGCTCAGCCGCGGATCTGTCTGTCGTGTTCGCCCGTGTGGTTGGTGCTATCCACCTCGCTCCTCGTCGGCGCGGGGATGACCGCCGCGTGCTCAGGGAGCTGTCGAGCCCAGGAGACGCCGGAAGCGACGTCGCCGATGCGCCGGACGCGCGCGTCCCGGCGTGTGCAACGGATTGATCCAGCCTGAGGCCGAGACGAGCAGTGCGCGAGCTGGACGTCCTGTCGGGCGTCACGTGCGCGTCGTTTGGTTTCACGGGCGGCGAGCTGACGTGCTCATCCGAGTGTTTGTTCGACCTCTCGCAGTGCTCAGCGGTGCGGCTGACCGACTGCGGCAACGCGCGCCGCGACGACGTGATGAGATTCAGGACGGCGCGGGACCCGGCGGAGCGATTTTAGTGACTGTCGGTCGCCACCGGAACGCTGGATGCTCTGAGGATCGCGGCTTCGACACGTCGGCGCGTGCCGGCCCTGTGGTCTGCGGCGATGGTCGACGCGAAGGCTCGAGGAGTGACGACGGGCAACACGGCTGATTTCATGGGTGTCGTCCGGCTGCGCGGTGGAGCGGGCTGCGGCGATGCGTCGTGCAGCTGGCAGAGAGCTGCGACTCGGCGATCGACACCGTAGTCTCAGCAGCGAATGATGGCCCATCGCAGGCGTCGTGGCGTCTGCGACCCCGGAGTGCCGCACTGTCTTGCGGGTCTGCCCTGACCAGCGCGTTGTGGCGACGGGGCCGTCGACATCGGCAAGGTGACGACGGAAATAACGCCGACGGCGACGGCTGCGACGGCGGCTGCCGCAGCGAGCTCTGGTGGCGATGGTGTACTCCAGGCGGCGGAGGTCTGCGACGGAGCGTCACCGGCGGTGCCACGTGCGCGGACTCCCCGGCTTCGACGGCAGGTGAGTTGGTGGTGTGCGGGCTGCGTCCCCGATATTTCGCCGGGTGTCGCGATGCCCGCTGCGGAGACGGGTTCGTCGACGGCGCCGAGGAGTGCGACGATGCGACGCAAGCTGGCGACGGGTGCTCGGCGACCCACACCAACGCTGCGGGCGATGTCGTCCAGTTGCTGCTTGGCGAGCGCTGCGAGGCCGAGACCTGCGCGGGGAGACGTGCACCGCCTTGGTTCGCTGGCGGGCGCTTCGACCGTGCGGCTGGCTGCACTTGATACCGGTGGCTGTCTTCGCCCCGGAGGGGGCGCATGGTCAGCGGCGATATCGGAGAGCGAAGAGTGCGACGACGGCAACGACCTCGACGGCGACGGCTGCGACCGCGCGTGTCGAGTCGAGCGCTGCGGCGACGGCGTCCTACAGCTCGCTGTCGAACAGTGCGAGCCGAGTCTCGTCGTCCGCGTGGAGTGCACGGACTTGGGGTTCGACGACGGCGACGAGGTCAGGTGTGATGACCGGTGCCAGCTCGACACGGCGTCGTGCGTCCGCTTCGAGTGTGGCGACGGGCGGGTCGACGGCGCCGAAGAGTGCGACGACGGCAACACGGCGGCCGGTGACGGGTGCAGCGATCGCTGTGTGGAGGAGCGCTGCGGGGACGGCGAGGTTCAGTCCGACCTCGACGAGCTCTGCGACGACGGCGACGAGAACAGTGACACCCACCCCGGCGCATGCCGCACGACCTGCATCCCCGCGTACTGCGGCGATGGGATCCTCGACCCGGGCGAGTCCTGCGACGACGGCGGCATCACGCCCGGCGACGGCTGCTCGGCCGAGTGCGCGCTCGAACAGTGCGGCGACGGAGCAGTCCAACCTGGCGAGGGCTGCGACTCTGGGGCCGACAACAGCGACGTTCTGCCAGACGCCTGCCGAACGACGTGTCAGCCGGCGCGCTGCGGCGACGGCGTGATCGACAGCACGGACGAGTGCGACGACGGCAACCCCGACGATGGCGACGGCTGCAGCGCAGACTGCCGTGTCGAGCTCAGTCCGGTCGCGAGGATCTCGGCGGCGCCCCTCCGGGCGGCGGTCCCGTTCCGGCTGACGCTCGACGGAACGGCCTCGTCCGACGACGACGGAGAGGTCGTCGGATGGCGGTGGCACATGGACGGCGCCACCGACCTGGACGGGAGCACGGCCGCATTCGAAGTGACCCACGCGGGGACCGTCACCGTGAGACTGACCGTCACCGACGACGACGGGCACACCGCCACCTCGACCGTCGACATCGAAGCGGGCGACGGCCCTCACCTCTCTGTCGTGACCAGCGCAACGCTCGGCTGCACACCGCACACCTTCACCGTCGACGCGAGCGCCTCCTTCGACGAGGGCGCGATCGTCGCGTGGAGCTGGGACTTCGGCGACGGGGCTACGGCAGACACGGCGGCCAGCGAACACGTCTACTCGCGGCCCGGCACCTACAGCGCGACGCTGACCGCGACCGACGACGACGGGTTCTCTAGCTCGCGGACGTGGACCGTCGGTGTGCTCGACTCTGGACCCGACGGGGCCAAGGCCTTCGTCGGCGCACATCCCACTCAACCGACCTCGTGGTGGCAGGCGCTGAACTGGTGCCCGAACGGCGTCCCAACCGAAGTCGAGACGATCTGGATGTCGCCGGACGCGCCCCGCGGCTTGGTCTACGACGCGGGCAGCCATACGGTCGCAGGGCTCATCGTCCCGGCCGGAGCGACGCTGGAGATGCGGTCCGGAACGCTCGGGGTAGACGGTGACGTCGAGTCTGAGGGCAGAGTGTTTGGCCCCGGCACGATCGCCATGCCGCGCGCGGCATCACAGCTACGCGGCAACTTGGGGACCCTGTCGATCTCGAACCCAGTGGCGCTCGCGGGTCCGCTGGTCGTCGACGGCTCCCTCATGCTCCGCGACTCGGGGGAGCTTCGGGTGGCTGGGTTCTCGGTAGACGTCAGCACCGACATGACCATCCGCGACAGCGCCGCGCTGGTGATGACCGACGACGACGACGACGTTCGCGTTCACGGAGATTTCCAGGCGTCGGGCGCCGTGCTCACGGATGTCCTCACGGCGGGGACACTCCGTTTGCACGGCGACGCGTTGGTCGGCCCGGGCGACGGCCGGTTCAACCCAACGGGCAGCCACGTCACGATCCTCGAAGGCACGGCCCCTCAGGTGCTCTCTGCGTCGAACCCATCGATCACGCGGCCGGAGACGGGCTACGGCCATACCATCGTTCGCAACCCGGCGGGCGTCGTCGTCTCGGGCTTCGTTCGGTTCTACGGGCCGGTCGAGATCGAAGAAGGCGACGTCACGGGAGCCACCGGGGACGCGATACTCCACGCCGCAGTGTCGGACGACGGATCGGGTCGATGGCGAGTCGCGACCACCCGCCTCGTCACGGCCGCCGCCGACATTCCGAGTCACGTGACCACCGACGTCTCGGTGAACGCTATGTGGCGGCTGACACACGACGTCGCGGTCGAAGGCTCCCTCTTCGTCGACGGGAGCGACGCCGTCCTCGACCCGAGCGGGCACGTGGTGCAGGTCTCCGGGCAGTTATTCACGCAGTCGCTCGGCGTCGTGGAGCTCCACGACGACGCCAGTGTCCTCGACGCTGGCAGCATCCAGTGGGGCTCGGACCAGGTCGCCGGCACGCTCGAGGCAGGGCGCCTCGTCACCCGAAGCTATCTTTCGAACGCGAGCATCTGCTGCGTCTACGCGCAGACGGCGGACTTCTGGGGCTGGCACCCGGCTCAGATCATCGCTGAGGAGGGCGTCACGCTAGAGCTGCGAGGTCTCTCGGCCGCGTCGTTTGGCGGATACTCCAGCGCGACCAGCATCGGCACCGACCCCCGCCTCGCCCACTACGGGACGGTGGTCGTCGACGCCCCCGGCGGCATCGATTGGACCGGCTACACATACTTGGCCGGAGACCTCATCCTCCGGAGCGGAGAGGTCACCGGTACCGGAAGCGTCACCGTGGCGGGCGACATCATCGACGAAGCGGACACGGCGGCGGCGTGGCGCGTCGCAACGACGGCGGTGGTCAGCGACGACAGCGAGCTACCCGCCGTCCTCGACACCCGACTCGTGTTGGACGGCGCCAGCCTCAGCGCTTCCGCCGACATGCAGCTCCGCGCGCTCACGGTGCAGAACGGTGGCACGCTCTCACTCGCCGGGCACAGCGTGACGCTGCAGGGCGATCTGTCGGTGGTGTCCAATGGCTTGGTGCAGATGAACGACTCCGCAGACCGACTCGAAGTCGGGGGCGACGCCGTCTTCGACGGGCGCGGTACCGCCGGGGCGCTGACCGCTGGCGAGGTCTCCGTCGCCGGTGACTTTACCGCGTTTGCTGAACCCGACGGCAGCGCGTACGGCCCGACGGGGACGCACCGGACTCGATTCGCCGGCGGGGTGGCCCAGGCGGTGTTGCTCCGCGCCGGCTCGGGCCAGACTCCGTGGCTCCGCGATGTCGAGATCGCCACGACCGGGGACTTGAGCTTCGGCTCGGGCACCACGATCCACGGCGACGTCGCCGTGCCGTCGTCTACGGCAGCCGTCACGGGGGGAACCGTCGTGCTCACCAGCGGGCAGCTCGTCAACGACGCCGGCGCCGACTGGGCCGCCCAACTGGAGATCGACGGCACCGACATCGCCTTCCCAAGGGGTACCAGCGGCCGGATCGACATCCTGGGCTCGGCGTTCGTCGAGCGTGAGACGCTCGCCGCCGGTGACGTGTACGTGACCGGCGGCACACTCGATATCCGCGACCAGACTCTAGAGCTCGTCGGGCAACTCAGCGTGACGTCGAGCGGACGCATCGAGATGAACGACCCCGCGGGTCAGCTGATCGTCGACGGTCTGTTCGACTGGGGGGTCGACCAGGGTGACGGCCTTAGCGCGGGAACCCTGCACCTTCGGGGCAACGTCACACACCGCGGGTCGGGGTTCGGCATTCGACCCAGTGGGTCGCACACCGTCACGCTTGACGGGTCTACCCATCAGAATGTGCTCATGAGATCGGGTGGAGTCGATCGCTGCGCCTGGCAGTCGCTGGTCGTCGACAACCCTGCGGGTGTCACGTTCGGCGACGCGGCCGCAGTGGCTAGCGACGTGACGGTGCGGCGCGGCGACGTCGCGGGCGCCGGGACGCTCACGATCGGGGGAGATCTCTTCGTCGAAGCTGGCAACGCTTTCGGTGTCGCGCTGGTGATCTTCGACTCCGAGGACCCCATCTTTCCTGCCCACAGCGCTGGAGCGTACCAGTTCACGCGGCCGGTCACGTTCCCCGGCGCGGTGGAGCTGGGTGGCCTCGTGATCAGCGGCGCCGACACTGCAGTCGTCCTCGGCGCGTCGGTCACGACGACGGGCGACCTGACCATCGAGCAGGGCGCCACGCTCGAGGTCGGCACAGAGACCGTCGAGATCGGCGGCGACCTGGCCGTGAACAGCAGCGGTCTGCTCTCGATGCAGGACCCGGCCGGCGTGGTCGACGTCGCAGGTGACGCCTACTTCGCCGGCCGCGCGTCCGCGGGCCGGCTCGTCGACGGGACCCTGCGCGTCGCGGGGAACTTCGAGGCCCGAAACGTCCAGGCGTTCGCTGCGACCGGGCGCCACCGAACGGTTCTCGACGGGAGCGCCGAAGCGACGCTGACCTTCAACCGCGGCGGCGCGGCGGACCAGCGGTTCGCCAGCCTCGAGGTGGCCGGCGCGGACCGGACGATCACCGTCTCGGGAGCGCTCGTATCGACGGGCGAGACGCGGGTGGGCGCGGGAGTCACGCCGATCTTCGTAGGGGCGTCGGGCGCAACCATCGCATGGGCGGACGCCGACGTCTCAGGCGCGATCTTCGACACGGTCCCAGTCACGCTGACCGGCGCCATTACGGCCTTCGACGACGTCCGCTTCCGAGTCTACGCGCCAACCGCGACGCAGCTCGCGATCCGTGGCGCCGGCGGGACTGTGACGCTGTCGGGACTCACCTTCGACACCCCGCCGAGCAGCGGCTTCTACCTGGCGGCGACCGACGACGCCTCCGACGGCGACCCCCTGACCGTCCGCGTCGTCGGCGCAACCCCCGCGAGTCCCGCCGGACACGTCCTGGCCGCCGGCGGCGCGACGATCGACTGGCCGTAGCCGCGCGAGCACCAAAACCCCGATCCAAGGATCGCCGCCGCCGCCAACAGGGTTGACCTGACGCCACCGAGAAGAGACGCTGCCCTCTCACCGACAACAGGGAGACGGAGATGCGGCTTCGCGCCAACGCGTGGCTCTGCCTTCTGCTCGGCGTTGCTGCCGGCTGCCAGGCACCCACCTCGACCGGAAACTCGACTCGAGAACCCGACCTCGGCCTGATCGGACCCGGAGACGACGCGGGGCCCGACACGCGGAGCCAAGACGGTGGCGCGGACGCGAGCACCGGCGACTCGGGCGAGCCCGACGCAGACGCCGACGGCGAAGATGACGTCGCGCCCCATGACGCGGCAGATGGCGGAAGCGACACCGACACCCCGAGTGACTCCGACCCGCCCGAAGCCGACGCAGCGCCCGACCCGGATCTCGGCGACGACGCAGATGTGGAACGCGACGCCGCGGAAGACGTCGGGTCGGACACCACCAGCGACGTCGACGCGGCGCAAGACCCCGACACCGAGCCCGACACCGACGCAGCGCCAGACTCCGACGCCGACACTCACGGAGACGCGGAGCCGGACGCAGACCCGGACGCGGTGAGCGACACCGACGCCGACACGGACGCCGACACCACGCCCGACACGGACGTGATCGAGGACCCCGAGTTCGACCTCGTCGACGCCGACACCGACGTCCCGACCTTCGACGTCCCGCCCGACAGCGACGCCGACACAGACTCGGACTCGGGAGACGCGACAGACGCGGACACGCTCGAAGACATGGGGGCGGACCCGGACGTGGAGCCGGACGTGCCCGAAGTCGACCCACTCGCGCCCTGCCGTGACCGCCTCCCACCGACGCCTGTTTGGTGGGCGGGCGGTGTCGACACGCACGTTGACGGTCGTGTTGCGTTCGGCCAGACCCACCTCGCGTGGGAGGACGGCACCGCGGTGGCGCCTCCGCTGATCGCGGGGCGCGACACGTTCGTCGCCTTCGAGTCCACGAGCCTACCGCGCGCGGCGCGCGGAGTTGCCGCCATCGAGGTCGACGGGGCGGTACTCGGCGCGGTCGAGCTCTGGCCGCCGGGGACGTCACTGCCGTTGGCGGAGCGGGCGATGACGAGCGGGCCGCTCGACGCTGGCCTTGCCGACGCGTGGACGGCGATGCTGCCGGCGGCGTGGGTCGTCGATGGCGCCGAGCTTCTCCTGGGAGTCGCAGAGGCGGGCGGAGAGGTGCGCGGCACCACACGGGCCCTCCCCGGGCTCCGCCCACAGCGTGAGCTTGGGGTCGATCTCGTCGATGTCGTCGTGTTTGGATCCGATGGGCCCGATCCGTGGCGGCGTACGCGCGCGCCCCAGGTCGTCGCGCGTGAGCTGTTGGCGACGACCCCGTTCTCGCGCGTGACCGTCAACCAGCGCGAGCCAATTGTCGCGGCGGCGTTGATTGTTGCGTCGGACTCCGGGCCACAGCGTGTGTCGTCGTTCGCTGACCTCTCCGCGCTCACGGGTGCGCCGACCCCCGCCGAGATCGGCGCTGAGATCGCCGGCGCGCTCGCCCGCGCAAACGCCGGCGTCGGGCTCGTCCAGTCGGAACACACGGCGCCACCGCTCGCCAACGCAGCGACGATCGCGGGCGTGTGGGTCCGCCGCGGCTCTGCCGTGGTTCCCGCGAGAGACACACCGCGCGGCGGCCACGGCTGGGCCACGACGTACGAGGTCGGCTGGCGCGACGCGCCGACCACTGCGCTCAGTCGAGCGCTGGGGGTCGGCCCGCTCGACGCGAGCGCGGTCGCCGCGGCTGGGGCCTCAGCGGACTACCCCGGTGACGTCGCGGTGCTCAGCGGCTCCGTCCCGCGCCCGCTAGACTTGGCGCGGCGCGAGCTGCGGAGCTGGTTCCAGGTTGGACCCGATGGTCTCCTGGCGGAGCCGACCGGACGAGTGGACGCGAGCGTCGGCGGAGACCCACTCTGGTACCGAAGCGCGCCGTGGGCGGCGCCGCTGACACCCCTCGGCGCCGCCGCGCTCGCGGCCGTCTCGGAGCAGGTGCCCGACCTCGTCGCAGGCGACGCCGGCACGGTCAGCCTCGTCCGGTGGCTCGCTGCCGACGGACACGCGGCCGACGTGACAGACACAGGCCCGCTCAGGGTCGCGGGCGTCCGACAAGCACCCGTGATGGCTGGCATCGCCGTCGTGACCCTGGTCGGGGTGCTCGACGACGACGCAGAGGCCGGCGCGCTGCTGCCGGCGAGCCGCGCGGGCCACGGTGCGACGTTCGAGCTCCCCGACCCGACGTCGTCGCTCCCGGCGGCATACGACGGCGGGCGATGGTTCCTCGAGCTTGACACAACCGATGGACTCATCCGCGTCGCCATCGGTCCGAGCGGTATCGGCGCGCCGCAGTGGTTCTCGGTGAACGTCCCCGCCGCCCTCCGCCCAAGCGCGGCGCGGCTCTGCGTGGGCACTGGGGCACTCCCCGACCTCGACCTCGGCGCGCGCACCGTCGTCGACTCGATCAGCATCGCAGCGCCTACCGGCGAGAGCCGATACGCGAGCGTCTCGTCCGACTCGGAGGTCGCCGGCGGCGGGGCGCGGATCGAGTCGGAGTGCGATGACGACTGGACCTGCGAGGAGGCCGGCGACATCGTGGCGCTCTCAGGCGGCGGCGCGAGCGTGCGGCTCTCGGCCGTGGGCGAGACCGAGCTGGACGTCGCCTGGTGCTCGGCCCCTGGGTCCGCCCTCGAGCTGCCGGTCGGCCTCGCATACGAGGACGCCACCGTTTGGGGAACTCTGAGGCTCCAACGCGTGATCTCCGACGGAGTGACCGAGATCGCCGTCGCCGCAAACGACGCGACCCCGTGGCTCGCGGGAGCAAACGTCCGCCAGTGGATCCGCGCGACACTCCCCTCCGAAGCAAACGACGATCTCGGCGGGCTGGCCATCTCCGATGTGCCGCTCGATCTGTGGATCGAAGGGACCGACGGCGGGACCGATGCGGTCGAGCTGACGCTGCGAAACCCCCGGACTTGGACGGGGCGGCAGGCGTTCGACGGCGACGCCTTCGACAGTCACGACATCTGGACGCCCGACGGGGCGCCGCTGTACGTCGCCATCGAGGACCCCGACCTCGGACCGTGGCCGGTCGACGGTGGTGGAGAGATCCTGCGCGCGTACGTCCGCGCGGCCGGCGACCTCTCCCCCGCGTGGCTCGGGCTCAACGTCACGCACCTCGCGTGCGGGTCGGACCACCCGATCGGTGTCACGGTGGACGGCGGTAGCGAGTGTCTCCACACGGTGCATGTGGAGGTGGGCGGTGCGGGTAATGTCGGTGTTCGTTCCGGCGTCGACTACCTGTCACCGCGATCTCACCCTCTCGAGCTCGCGGCGAGGCGGGGCGTCGAGCCATACCTCGACTGGCCGCTCTACTCCCTCTTCTACGGACTGGTGTACCACGCCCCGTAGAGGACGGCGGGTACGCCTCTACGGCCGCCCCGTCGCCGTGACGGTCGTCTGACGGGCGATCACGCCGTGTGGTACGTCTGCCCCGACTCCGCGAGCTCGATGAGCGCCGGCGCCGGCGCGAAACGCACGCCGAGGCTCTGCTCGTACTCGCGCAGCCGCTCGACGACACGGTGGGCGCTGACCTGGTCGACGAAGCGGAACGGTCCGCCGCGGAACGGCGGAAAGCCGAGGCCGAAGATCGCGCCGAGATCGCCATCCGCCGGCGATCGAAGGATCCCCTCCTGCAAACATAGCGCCGCCTCGTTCACCATGAGCAGCGCACACCGCTCGGCGATGACCTCGGGATCGGCTTGGTTCGTCGGGTCGATGCCGAGGAGTGCATACACCTCGGTGTCGACCTGGCGCTCCTTCTTGCTGGCGCCGCCTCCGTATCGGTACAGGCCGCGCCCCGCCTTCTTGCCGAGGCGCCCGTCGCGTATGAGCTGGTCGGTCGCGCCAGGAGCCTCCATCCGCACGCCGAACGCGTCGACGAGGATCGGCCCGACCTTCGCCGCGACGTCGATCCCGACCTCGTCGAGCAGCGCCATCGGGCCAATCGGGAACCCCCACTCGAGAAGCGCGGAGTCGATGCGGTCGATCGGCACGCCCTCCGAGAGCAGGTGTGCCGCCTCGTTCATGTATGGCGCGAGGATCCGGCTCGTGTAGAAGCCGGGTCCGTCACCGACGACGATCACCGTCTTTCCCTGTGCCTGGCCGAGCGCAACGGCCGCACCGAGCGCTCGGTCAGAGGTCTTTTCGGTGGTGATGATCTCGAGCAGAGGCATCTTCTCGACCGGCGAGAAGTAGTGCATGCCGAGCACATTCTCGGGCCGCGACGCGCCTGCGGCGATCGTTGTGATCGGGATAGACGACGTGTTGCTGGCGAACACCGTGTTTGGACCGGTGACAGCTTCGACGTCGCGCAGCACGCGCCGCTTGAGCTCCAGGATCTCCGGCACCGCCTCGATCACGATGTCGGCCTGTGCCATCCCGTCGTAGCGCGTCGTCGTCGTGACGCGCATCCGCTGCCTGTCGGCTTCTTGCTGCGAGAGGCTGCCCCGCGCGACGCCACGGTCCCACTGCTGCGCGAGCGCCTTCAGGCCGCGCCCGATCCCGGCTTCGTCGGCGTCCTTGAGGCGGACGTCCACGTCGGCGCGCGCGACCGACACATATGCGACACCCGCTCCCATCAGGCCGGCCCCGAGGACGATGACCTGATTCGGCAAAGGAGCACGCGACCCCGCCGACTTGGTCTGCGTCATCCCCTGGAACACGCCGATCAGCGCCTCGGCGGTGTCGGACACCACGAGGCGCCCAAACGCTTCGGCTTCTGCCGCATACCCGGCGTACAGACCCCGCTCGTAGCCAGTCTCGACGACATCGACGATGAGCTCTTGGGCCGGGTAGTTGCCCCGAGTCGTCTTCTGAACGGTCTTGCGGGCCTGCTGAAAAACGACGCGGCGACCGAGCGGGTTTTCTTCGAGGACCACGCGCTGAAGCGCCTCGGGCGCGAGCCGCGCCGCGGGGCTCTGCCGCTTGCCGCCTCGGTGCTCCGCCAAGCTGAGCGCGCGCTTCGCGGCCGCCTCGAGGAGCACCTCCTTGGGGACCACCTCGTCCGCCAAGCCCGCGCGCTTCGCTCGCGAGCCGCGGAGCTTCTTGCCCGTCAGCAGCAGATCTAGCGCCGCCGCGATCCCGATGAGGCGGGGGAGCCGCTGTGTGCCGCCGCCGCCGGGTAGAAGTCCCAGCTGACACTCGGGGAGGCCCAGCTCCGTGCGACGATCGTCCGACACCACTCGGGCCGTACACGCGAGGGCGAGCTCGAGGCCGCCGCCGAGGCACGCGCCGTGGATGGCGGCGACGACCGGGATCGGCAGACCCTCCAGACGCGCGAACGCGGCCTGCGCGGCGCGGCTCAGGTCTGCCGCCTCGTCGGCTGTGTGGACCCGCTTCAGCATGCGGATGTCGGCGCCAGCCACGAACGAGTCCGGCTTGCCGCTCCGGAGGACCACCGCCCGGAGATCGGTCCGGGACTCGAGCTCGTCGAGGAGCGCGCCGAACGCGTCCGCGAAGTCGTCGCGCAGGGTGTTCACAGACTCGCCGACGACGTCGAACGTGACGACCCCGACTCCGTCTTCACGCCTCTCGAGGGTCAGCGGTGAGGCTTGCTTCGTCATCGGTCGACCTCCAACACCATGGCGGCACCGAGCCCGCCGGCCGCACACGCGGTGGTGAGCGCCAGCCCGCCGCCGCGCTCCCGTAGCGCCGCCAGCGTCTGCATGATCATCCGGGCGCCCGTCGCCGCGAACGGGTGGCCGAACGCGATCGACCCGCCCCAAACATTGAACTTGTCAGGGTCGACTTCGCCCAGCGGCTCGGAACGTCCGAGGACGTCCTTGGCGTACTTCGCAGAGGCGAAACCGCGCAGATTGCACGCCACCTGCGCGGCGAACGCCTCGTGCATGTCGACGAGCGTCAGGTCCGACAGCCGCGCACCGGCCCGGTCGAGGGCAACCGGCGCGGCGTGAGCCGGCCCCATCAACAGGTCGTGGCGCGGGTCGAGCGCGGCAAACGCGTAGCTGCGAACGAAGCCCAGCGGCTCCAGACCGAGCGTCCGCGCCGTCGACTCGCTCGCCAGCATGATCGCGGCGGCGCCGTCCGTCAGCGGTGACGACGTCGCGGCCGTGATCGTCCCGTGCGCGCGGTCGAACACCGGCTTCAGAGACGCGTATCGCGCGAGGTCGGAGTCTTCCCGGACACAGTTGTCACGGGTCAGCGGCTCGGCGTAGGGCGCGACGTGGGCCGACATCACGAGGGCGTCGAGCCGACCGGTCGCCCACGCGGCCGCGGCGCGCGTGTGGGAAGCGTGCGCGATCGCGTCCTGCTCCTCGCGCGCAACCCCCCACGACTTCGCCATCTGTTCGGCGCTCTGGCCCATCGAGAGCCCCGTGCTGTACTCCGCGACCGCGGGAGCGACGGGCATCAGGTCGCGAGGCGAGAGGGTCGCGAGGATCTTTAGGCGCTCCGGAACGCTCCTCGCCCTTGTCAGGTCGAGCAGGGCCGTCTGCAGACGCTGGGAGACGGTGACCGGCACGACCGACGCGCTGTCGGCGCCGCCCGCGATGCCGAGGGTCACCGTACCGGCCCGAATGGACTCGACGACGTTGACCGCGGCCTGAAAGCTCGTCGCGCAGGCGCGGGAGACCGAGTACGCGTCGGTCGCGCGGTCCATCCCCGTGCCGAGGACGATCTCGCGCGCGATATTCGGAGCCTCGACCGACGGCGCCACGGCGCCGAACACGACCTGGTCAACGCGCCGGGGCTCGACGCCGGCGCGGGCCAGGAGCTCGGCGACGACGAGCTGACCGAGCGCGCGCGACGTCGTGTGCTTGAACGCCGTCGCCTGACGCGCGAACGGCGTCCGCAGCGCCGCGACGACGGCGACGCGTTCGGGCGTCGCCGCTTTGGTGCGTGGTGGGGCTGGCTTCGGAGTAGAGGTTGCTCTGCGCGTGGTCGCCATCTGCATCTCCCGTCGTGGCGCAGGTCGGGCTCGCTGCGAGGGACGCTAGGAGCCATGACGCAGCGTGTCAACGCCGGCCTCCGCGGAGCAACCGGCGCGGCGGCCGCGTCAGCGCTCGTTGAAGCCCCTTCCCTCGAGGATCTTCGGCACACACTGCTCGGCTCGGCGCTCTCGCGTGGCTGTCTGCTTGGCGCCCCCCACGTAGAGCGCGTGGCTTCTGCGTCTCCCGGGGGTGAGCGCGTCGAAGGCCGCGCGGAGCTCCGCGTCGCCGTCGAGGCGCGCGGTGAGCTCGTCGGGGACGGGCTCGGGTTCGTCCATGGGCGCGATCCGGATGCCGGCGCGGGTGAGCGCGATGGCGGCCCGGACGAACTCGATCACTCGGTCGCGGCGGGCGGTGACCTGGTCGGGCGTCGTGAAGCGTAGATATCGGAAGTGTCGCGAGTTTGGCCCCGGGCTCTCGAGCTCCGCGTTAGGGTCGGCGAGAGCTGCGCCGCGAAAGAAGCTGAGCGCGCAGTGCTCCCGCAGCGACACGAGCGACGCGACGTTCTGACCGTCGAGCGAGTAGCAGGGCGATCCCCACTTCATCTCCTCGTCGAGCCCTTCGGCGACGAGGAGCTCGCGGAGGGTCGAGAGGGTCGCGACCCACGGGTGGACCTTGCACGCGGGCGTCTGGTAGTGCGCACACCGCCCGCAGCCGTCGCGGAGGTATGCGTCGACGCTCTCTCGATTCATCGGGCTCGACTACCAGCGGTCGCGGTCGCGGGTGCGATCACGGTCGCGGTCACGACCGCGGTCGCGGTCGCGGCCGCCGCGATCGCCGCGGTCGCCGCCCCACCCGCCTCCACCGGCCGGCGGACCGCCATAGCCGCCTCCGCCCGCGGGTGCGCCGCCGTAGCCACCGCCACCACCGCCGCCGTCACTCGGCTCGAAGTCTCGCGGCGCTTCGGGCCGGCCACCGGCGTCGCCGGCGTCAGCGCTGTGACCACCGCGGCTGCCGCCGCCATATCCGCCGCCGCCGTAGCCGCCGCCGCCGCCGTAGCTGCCGCCACCGCCGCTATGTCCGCCGCGACCACCGCCGCCGCCGCCGTACCCGCCGCGACCACCACCGCCACCGCCG
>JACKDJ010000047.1 GCA_020633625.1 Myxococcales bacterium | reverse complement strand
CCGGCCCGCCTCGACGACGTCGTCGCGGTCCCCGAAGAAGCCGTCGTCACGACCGCGACGCTCTACGGCCACTCGGTCCTCGGGCGCCCGCTCGTCGCGATCAAGATCGCCGGCCCCGCCCCCGCGTCCGGGCAGCGCGACGCCGTGCTGTTCATGGGCGTCGCCCAGGGCGGCGAGCACCTCCAGATGGTCGACCGGCTCCCCGCGACGCTGGCAGCCGGCGTCGTCGACGCCGACGCAACCCGCGCGGGCGTCGCCCGCGACCTGCCCGGCGTCCGCGAGTTCCTCGCCCGCGGCGGCGTCATCTACGCCGTCCCGCTCGTGAACCCCGACGGCGAGGCCGCGCGCACCTACGTCAACGCCAACGGCGTCAACCTGAACCGTGACTGGGAGGCGCAGACACAGCCCGAGATCAGCGGCCTCGTCGACTTCCTCGCAGAAGAGCTGCAGGACGCGAACCTCCGGCTCGTCGTCGACTACCACATCGGCATCCCGCGGCTCCTCTACCCCCGCGCCGACAGCGCTCAGCCGCTCCCGTTCGCCGACTTCGCCGAGCACATGCGGTTCCACGACACGCTGCCCACGTCGATCCGCAAGCCGCCGATCTCGCTCTACGACTCCATCCGCGACATCTACGACGCCTCGGATCGCTGCGACGCCCCGTCGGACTGCCACTTCTCGCCGCGCTGCGACTCGGACTGGAACTGCGGCTGCCTCCACAACGACGAATGGGAAGGCGGGCGCTGCGTGATGGAGCCCGTCGACGCCGTCGCCATCGAGCGCCACGGCCTGTCGAACGACTACTTCTACGAGACCTACGGCGCCGCCGCGTTCGTCTACGAGGCCGACACCACCGCCGACGCCACCAACGTCGAAGACCACGCCATCTGGTGGGACCGGAACCTTCAGTACCTCGCCACCGGAGCGCTCGAGAGCTCCGTCGAGGCCGAAGACCTCACGATCGCCCCCACGCAGCGCCTCGACGTCCCCCGGGGCCTCGCCCGCTGAGCGACCCGCGGCGGCCGCAGCGACGGTGCCCCCCGGCCGCAGCGCGATGACCCGCAGCTCGTGCCGCGCTCGTCGGCCTGCCCGCGTCGCTCGTCGGCTCGTGCGCCCACCCGCCCGAGCCCAATCGTGCGAAATGAACCACGGTTCAGCGTAGTGGACACGCGACCGTCCGTCGGCTACCGAGACGGCAGTTACGCGTCAGCCGCGCCTTCGGCGCCGACCCAGACCAAGGGGAGCCGCATGCAGTCCTTCAGCCTCAGCCAACACGACATCAACGTCACGACGGTCTACCGGAACGCCGCCCCCGCGGCGCTCTACGAGCTCGCGCTCAAGCACGAGCCCGGCGCTGCGATCACGTCCACCGGTGCCCTCGTCGCCATGTCCGGCGAGAAGCGCGGCCGCAGCCCCAAGGACAAGCGCATCGTCGACCGCGAGTCCGTGCGCGACCACGTGTGGTGGGGCGACGTCAACATCAAGCTCGACCCCAGCTCGTTCATGGTGAACCGTGAGCGCGCGGTCGACTACCTCAACACCCGCGAGCGGCTCTACGTCGTCGACGGCTACGCGGGCTGGGATCCCGAGCACCAGATCAAGATCCGCGTGATCTGCGCGCGCGCCTACCACGCGCTCTTCATGCACAACATGCTGATCCGCCCCGAGCCCCACCAGCTCGAGGCGTTCGGCGACCCGGACTACGTCATCCTCAACGCCGGCCAGTTCCCCGCGAACCGGTACACGACCGGCATGACCTCCAAGACGTCCATCGACCTCGACCTCGAGCGTCGCGAGATGATCATCCTCGGCACCGAGTACGCCGGCGAGATGAAGAAGGGCGTCTTCACGATCATGCACTACCTCATGCCCGGCGCCGGCGTGCTCTCGATGCACTGCTCGGCGAACGAGGGGAAGGGCGGCGACGTCTCGCTTTTCTTCGGCCTCTCGGGCACCGGCAAGACCACCCTCAGCGCCGACCCCCACCGCGCGCTCATCGGCGACGACGAGCACTGCTGGACCGACACCGGCGTCTTCAACATCGAGGGCGGCTGCTACGCCAAGATGATCGACCTGTCGAAGGAGCAGGAGCCGGAGATCTGGAACGCGATCCGCTACGGCGCCGTCCTCGAGAACGTGATCTACGACGAGGCCACGCGCGTCGTCGACTACTCCAACGTCTCGCTCACCGAGAACACGCGCGGGTCGTACCCGATCGAGTTCATCGAGAACGCGAAGACGCCGTGCATCGGCGGCCACCCGCGCAACATCGTCTTCCTGACCTGCGACGCGTTCGGCGTGCTGCCGCCGGTCGCGCGCCTCGACCCCGCGCAGGCGATGTACCACTTCATCGCCGGCTACACCGCCAAGGTCGCCGGCACCGAAGACGGTGTCACCGAGCCGCAGACCACGTTCTCGGCCTGCTTCGGCGCGCCCTTCCTCGTCCGCCACCCGACCGTCTACGCCGAGATGCTCGCGGAGAAGATCCGCAAGCACGACGCGCGCGTCTGGCTCGTGAACACCGGCTGGTCGGGCGGCTCGTACGGCGTCGGCAAGCGCATGAAGCTCGCCTACACCCGCGCCATCATCGACGCCATCCACGACGGCTCGCTCGCCGACGCCCCGACCGCCAAGGACCCCGTCTTCGGTGTCGCCGTCCCGACGAGCTGCCCGGGTGTCCCGGCCGAGATCCTGCAGCCGCGCCAGGCGTGGGCCGACGGCGCCGCCTACGACGCCACCGCGACCAAGCTCGCCGGCCTCTTCCAGAAGAACTTCGCGAAGTACGCCGACGCCGCGTCGCCCGAGATCATCGCGGCCGGCCCGAAGGTCTAGACGCAGCCGCGGGCGGCGCGGCCTCTCAGGGCTGCGCTGCCTCGGCAGCTCCTACCCACGCGGGGCCGGGGACGATGGCGACTCGTGTCGCGCCCGTCCCCTCGTCCTCGTACGCGACCGCGGTGAGCGCGCCAGACGCGCCCCCGATCCGAACGCCGAGGCCCGCGCCGCCGCCGAACGCGCTGCGGATGTCGACGGCGGCGGGCGCGCCCTCGAACGTGACGACGGAGCGCTCGCCGCGTCGCCCCGACGCCGCGTAGATCAGCAGCGGCGCCGAAGTGCCGCTGGCGCCTGCCCCGGCGATGTCCGTGAAGATCGCGCTCTCGCCGCCCGACGAGGGCTCGGGGACGCCGCGCAGCCCTTCGCGCATGGCACCGTCGAGGGTGACGAAGGCGGCGCGCGCCGGCGCGACGTCGGACCCGGGCAAGACGACCGCGATCCCCGCGTCGGCAGAGAACGTGTGCGGGGCGCTGCGGAACGTGAACTCCGCGCCTTCGCCGAGCGGCTGCCCCGTGAGGTCGACGGCGCGGCTGGCGACCAGCCCGTCGGCGCCGCGCGTCACCACCCAGCCGAACACTCGCTGGACGGTCGGCGCTGCGTCATAGGCGAGCAGCAGCGTGTGTTGATCGTGGCCACCGTCCAACCACGGCGCAGCTAGACCCGACGCCGCGTCCTGGCTCGCGGCGATGGTGCGCGGCGCGAGCGTCCACTGCAGCGTCTGCGGAGAGACCGCCCCGCACTGCAGCGAGTCTGGGCCGGCCGCCGAGCCGTCGGCCGCGCGGGGAGCGCCGAGGAAGCACAGCAGGACCTCGTCGCCGAGGCGCGTGGCGGTCCACGCGCGGCGCATCGCCCAAGGGTCCGTCACGAGCGGAGAGCCGGCCTCGTCGAGGTGTCCGTCGGCAGCGACCCGGCGCAGCACGAACGACCCGATCGCGCCGTCCTCGACCATGTTGTCCGTCGCCTTGACGATCACCCCACCGTCGCCGACCGCGACGAATCGCGGCGGAGAGGCCGGGTCAAAGACGGTCGCGAGGCGGGCCTCCTCGACGAACGGCACCGGCGCGGCGTCTGGCGGCAGCGTCGCGCGCGGAAGGCGCCAGGTGCGAGCCCAGACGCCGGACCGGGGTCGAAGCTCCACGGCGACGGCGAGCAGCTCGTCGCCAGCCGTCGGGGTGACCGAGACGATGCTCCCCACCTGCCCACGCCGCTCGACGCCCGCGAGCGATCCGCTGAACACGGCGGCGCGCATGTCGAAGGGCGGCAGCGGCGGCGCGTCGGCGCCGGGCGGCTTCTCGCCGACCTCGCCGTCATCATTACCTGCATTACCTTCGGGCGGGTGGGCGAGGGCGCCCGCCAGCGCGCCGGCGGTGTCAGAGCCGGGCGCAGGCGCTCCCGCTCCGCTTCGATCGGAGGGGGCCGCGGCGCTGGCGGTCGCCGTCCCAGTCGCGGGTCGTTCGCCGGCCGCGGAGCCTTCGCCGGGCGGCGCCGCCGTTGGCTGCAGCGCGGCGTCTGTGGGGGCTTCGCCTCGCGAGCACGCGGCCGCGCCAGAGAGGGAGGCCGCGACGGCGAGGGCGACGGCGGCGCGTCGAGGGGGCACCAGTTGACGAAGCATCGGGTCTGTGGTTCGAGGCGCCTGGACTTCAAATCGCCTGCGCTGCAGGCCCTACCAAGAGCAGAGTCGATGAGCAAAGCACCTGTCCGCGTCGCCGTCACGGGCGCCGCCGGTAACATTGGATACGCGCTCCTCTTCCGCATCGCCAAGGGCGACCTCCTTGGCCCCGACCAGCCGGTCATCCTGCACCTCGTCGACCTTCCGCAGGCGATCCAGGCGTGCCAGGGCGTGATCATGGAGCTCGAGGACTGCGCGTTCCCGCTGCTGGCCGGCGCCAAGGCGAGCGCCGACGGAGCGGAGGGCTTCGGCGATGTCGACTACGCGATCCTCGTGGGCGCCAAGCCGCGCGGTCCGGGCATGGAGCGCGCCGACCTGCTCAAGGACAACGGCAAGATCTTCACCGGCCAGGGCTCCGCGATCGACGCGAACGCGCGCGAGGACGTCCGCGTCCTCGTCGTCGGCAACCCGTGCAACACCAACGCCCTCATCGCCTCGTCGCGCGCCAAGCGCACGAACCCGGCGAACTACACGGCGATGACGCGCCTCGACCAAAACCGCGCGATGGCGCAGCTCGCCGCGCGGTCGGGCAAGCCGGTGTCGACGGTCAAGAACCTCGCCGTCTGGGGCAACCACTCGCCGACGATGTTCCCGAACTGGTTCGACGCGACGATCGACGGCCGCCCGGTCGCCGAGGTGATCGGCGACGACGCGTGGCTCAACGGCGACTTCCTGAAGACGGTGCAGCAGCGCGGCAAGGCGATCATCGACGCGCGCGGCCTCTCGTCGGCGGCGTCGGCCGCGGGCGCCGCGATCGACCACGTCCACTCGTGGGCGACGGGCGCGATGACCGGCGACTTCGTGTCGATGGCCGTTCCGTCTGACGGCTCCTACGGCATCCCGACCGGCCTCATCTTCTCGTTCCCGTGCCGCATCACGGCGCCGGGCAAGTACGAGATCGTCCAGGGCCTCGAGATCAACGACGTCGCGCGCGCTGCCCTGCAGAAGACGACGGACGAGCTCCTCGGCGAGCGCGACCTCGTCGCCAGCATGCTCGCCTAGCATGGGCGTCGTGGTCGACGCAGTCCGGGCCGCGCTCGAGCGCGGCCTGGACTGCGCGCACCTCGAGGTGCGCAACGAGAGCGATATGCACGCGGGCAGGCCCGGCCGCGAGACCCACCTCAGGGTCATCATCGTCTCGCCCGCCTTCGAAGGGCAGACGCGGATCGCGCGCCACCGGACCATCAACACGCTGCTCGCCGAGCAGCTCGCCGGACCCGTGCACGCGCTCGCGATCGAGGCGGTGACCCCCGCGCAGTGGGCCGCGAACGGAGGCCCCGTTCAGGCGTCTCCGGACTGCCACGGCGGGTCGAAGGGGTAGGGCTCGGGATCGCGTCTCAGGGGTGCGGTGCCGACCCCGAAGTCTGCACGCCCAGCGCTTCGAGCCCCCGCCGCGCGCTCTCGCTCGCACGCGAGTTGCCGGAGTCCATCGCTGACCGAAACGCCGTGATCGCGCCGTCGCTGTCGCCGGCACGCAGACGGATCCACCCGAGCATCGCCCGTGCCTCGGGGCCGTGTCGGCTGTCTGGAAACGCGCGGAGCAGCGAGTCGAGCGCCGCCCCTGCCTCGGCGTCGCGTCCCGCGCGCCCAAGCGCCACGGCGCGCCAGTAGCCAGCGTCCTCGGCGAGCGGCGAGCCGCGGTCGTCGGCGACCGACGAAAGGGCGGCCGCGGCGTGGTCGTAGTCGCCGCTCCGAAGCGCGTCCCAGCCCTCCTGGTACCTGAGCTCCCCTGCGCTCGTGTGAGGCGGGGGGGCGTCGGCGGCTCCCGTCGGCGCGCTCGCAGCGGCGGCGTCGGAGGGAGCAGCCGGCCCGTCGGCCTCGCCACCTGCCGACTCCCGAGCCCGGATCGGCTCGGTCGAGTGACGGACCGGCGCGGGCGTGGTGGCGGCCGACGCCGTCGCGACATCGCCCGGCGGGCCATCACCCCGCGACCCCGGCGGAGTGGGCAGGGCGTGGTCCTCGGGTCCGACATCCGCGCCATCGATTGTCCCTTCGCCCATCGACGCCGGGTCGCCGAGTGTCGGGTGCGCGACCTGTTCTGCCCGCGACCATCGCTCGCCTGGTGTCAGCTCGATCGACGCGGGCCCGACATCGCTGCGGACGGCGACACGACCATGGATCACCCGGACCGCGTCCAGTCGGTCTTCGCGCGCAGAGACGTCGAACGACGTTCCGCGAACCTCTACCTCTCCATCGCCGGTAACCACCCGAAAGCGCTCGCCGGGGTGCAGGTGCTCGACATCGACCGTCAGCGTGCCGTCGAAGAGCCGAACGACCTCGTCGGGCGCGGCGCCGAGCCGCACCCACCGCGCGTTCGCGTGCTCGTGGATCGTGCCGCGATAGGTGGCTGGCGCGTCGTCCGCCGGTGTGGCCTCGGCCAGTACCGGCGCCGCGGACCCCGCGTCGCGGTGCAGCCGGAGCGCGCCGAGCGCACCGAGCAGGACTAGAGCCGCCGCGGCGACGGTCGCGACCCGGAGCGCAAGACCCCGCCGAGGCTGCTGGGGCGGCACCCCAAAGGAGCCGCCGCCACCATCCGCTGCTCGCCGCGCCAAGTCGGCGCGCGCGAGCACACGGGCGCGGAGGTCCGCCTTTCGTGCCGCGTCCAGCTCGGTGGCGGGGGCCGCGCGGACCGCGCTCGACAGTCGCTGGAGGTCGCGCCAGCCCGCCCCGCAGTCGGCGCAGCTCTCGAGGTGCGCCAGGGCATCGGCGTCGAGCTCTGCCGCCGGGAGGCGCGCGATGCGGGCCCAGGACTCGCACTCGGGGGGCGGAGTGGTCATCGTCCACCCCCGCTCAGGAGCGAGCGCAAGGCGCGCCGCGCCTGGTGGAGCCGCCGGTAGAGCGTCCCCTCTGGAACGCCGAGCGCTGCTGCGGCGTCCCGCCCCCTAACTTCCTCGACGTCACACATCAGGAACGCGACGCGTTGGTCGTGAGGAAGCTCACCGACCGCGGCGGCGCAGCGCGCCATGAGCTCAGCGGTCTCCGCGTCTTGATCGGGTCGCGCGCTGTCGCGAGCGGAGAGCTCCACGTACGCGCCTCCGCGCTGTCGGCGACGCACGTCGGTCCGGACTCTCATCCGCGCGAGGTTCGACGCGACGCCGAGCAGCCACGTGCGCACGCTCGCGGATCCGTTGAACGTGCTCGCACCCTCGAACGCCGCGAGGAACGTGTCCTGGACCAGATCGTCGACCGCGTGGTCGTCGACCCAACTCAGTCGGGTGAGGTGGCGGTAGATCGAGTCCACATGGCGGTCGAAGAGCTCGGAGAGTGCGCCGGTGTCTCCCGACGCGCACGCCGCGACGAGCTCGACGTCGGACTCGCGGTCAGCGTCGGTGTCATCGACTCCGCCGCCCTTCGTGGTCTCGAAGAGTCGAACGAGCACTCCCATCAGAGCGCTCCGAGGTGAAGGCCCACCGCTAGACCGACTGCCCACTGGGGTTCGCCGGCCAGGGTCACACCGTCCTCGACGAACGTCGCCGTGTGCGCTGCCGGCGACCATGTCCAAAACAACCCGACGTCGGCCGCGTTCAGCGTCGCGAGGGGGCCCGCCCCGTCGAGCCTGACCTCGAGGCGGGGGCCGCCGGCGTCGACCGCGACCGAGCCACGCGGCACCTCGTCGCCCTGGAACACCTCGTGGAGCCAGCCCGCCCCCACGCCGATACCCGGGCTCAGAACGGCGGCGTCGAGCGAGATGGGGAGCGACGCGGTGACGAGGACGTCCATGCCCCGCCTCCACGTGTCCAGCGGGACGGAGTCGCCAAAGCGTCGCGTGTCGAAGCGCCCGCGCATGCGCGTTCCCACGCGTATGCGACCCAGAGGCACCGCGGCGTTGGCCTCGGGGTTCACCCATAGGCTCCCGTCCGCGCCAACCGAAGCGCTAAGCTGTACCGCGCCGGCGAGCGAGTGGCGTTCGCCCCCGCGATCCGACGAAGCCGTCGCGTGCTCCGTCGGCAGGGGCGACGCGGCGGGCGGTGGCGCGGAGGCTACGGCCGCCGCCGGCGCCGGAACGTCCAACGGCCGCTCGAGCTCGGCGAGGAACGCACCGTCAACGTCGGCGCGAACCCACCCTTCGATGACGGTCGCTGCTGTCGCGACATCGCTGACGAGCGCGCTCGCGGTGCTGCCATCTGCGAACGCGGCGCCGACAAGGAGCCCAGTCGACACCTCGGTCACGACGACGGTTGTCGATGGGCAGTCTCCGCTGGCTTCCGCGCCGATGTCGCGCAGCGCCAGCACGTCGCGGATCGAGTCGGTCAGCGCGGTGTCGCCAGAGAGCGTCACCGCCTCGCCACAGACCTCTTCGGCAGACGCCCCGCCGAGCGGAACGGCCAACACACCGATGGCCGCCACCACGGCGGGGCGCGTTCGAACGTGTGGAAGGCGCGCGCTCAGTCGTCGGCTCGCTCGTCGGAGTTTGCTGCCGGGCCGCCATCGCGCTCCGGACCGCGTACGAGGGAGGCGACCAGGATGGGGAGGGGCTTGCTCATCACTTCTTCCGGTGTGCGGGTGTGGCCGGCACATGCCGACCACTACTCGGTTGCCGTGCCGTCGACAGTCTTCGCGGCGCGTCGAGGTCTCAGTCGGGCTGCTCACCGTGCGCAGCTTCGCTGGCGGTGAAGACCCCTTCCATCCCGTCGACGAGCTCGAGCGCGACGTTGGCGTCGGCTTCGAGCTTGGCGGCATCCTGCGCGGTGATGTCTGCGCGCATCGCCGCGACGCTCGCGTCGAAGTCTGTCGTCTCGACCGTCCCACCGGCCGCGAGCAGCGCGGCGCGGACCCCGTCGAACGTGGTCGCGGCGGCGTCGACGTGGCTCCCGGCTCCGCCCCACGCGCTCGACCGAGCGTCGAGCACCACCTCGCGGCCAAGGTAGTCGAGCGCGAGCACAGACGGCGGGACGGGGTCCTCGTAGAGACCGAAGAGCTCGTCCATCGGCGCGCTCACGCCATTGGCGACGCGGGCCAGGGCGACCGACTCGGCCCCATCGACCGCCGCGGCCACGAGCGCCGCGACAGCGCCGTCCATCGCCGTCAGATCGGAGGCGGACGCGCCGGCGGCCTCCGCGACGCCGCGGAAGCCGGACCAGCCGGCCGAGATGGTCGCCGCATCGGCAGCGACGGCGGAGACGTCTCCGGCGAGCGCCATGTCGTAGGCGTCCTCCGCGGTCCCCTCGATGTCGAGCAGCGCCTGAGGAACCGGGTTCTCGATGTCGGCCTCGTCGCCGTCCTCAGCGCCACACCAGCATGCGAGCGGCAGCGAGGTGAGGACGAGGACGGCGGCGGGCGAGCGACGTGGCTTCATGAGCAGGCCTTGGCGGAGGTGTCGTCAGCGCACGCTGACCGTCCTCGGTTGCCGCCGCACACGAAGTCTTCGCAAAAAGCGATACGCCGAGGATCCGTCGCCGCGAAGCGCCTACCCCCGGACCTTCCAGATCACGAACAGCACGATCAAGATCACGCCCGCGATCAGGCTGCGCGTGATCATCTGCTTCTTCGCGCGCTCCTCGTTGTGGCACACGATGAGCGCGGCCTGCGACACCGACTCGGCCCGCCGGCGCATCTCGGACTCGGTGATGACGCCACGGGTCGCGGCTTCGTGGAGCCGCTCGCGTGTGGGCGGTGTGTTACGGTCGGTCATCGCTACCCCTGGCTGGTCCCTCCGACCCGCTTAGGCCGCGGATCGGCCGTGGTCAAGCCGTCGCGAGGCCGTTCTCTGGCGGCGCGACGCGCCCCGCGCCGCCGCGGACGTGCGCCCGAACGCAGTGGACACCGCCCGTGCGCCCGGCTACGGCAGCGCCATCGCGCGGCGTCGGCGTCCGCGCCCTCTCGCCACCCGCGCGGAGTCGATGCCAGACGACAGTGCCCAGAGCGGTGCCGAGCCCCCGCGCTACGAGCAGAGCGGGTCGTCGGTCATCTTCGTGCTCGGCGGCGCGCTGCTCTTCTCGACCGTCCTCGGGGTCCTGTTCGGGTACCGCTACGTCGAGGTGATGCGCTACGTCCGCGACACGCTCGACGTGCCGACGACGCCGCTGGCCTGGGACGCTCGACCGCTCTCGCCCGACGAGTGCGTCGAGCAGGCGCTGACCTGGGCGTCGGAGTGCCACGGGATCAAGTCGATGTGCGACGCGTACGTCGACCGCGTCATCGCGATGTGCCTCGAGTCCCAGCCGCGTGACGCCTACTGCGCTTCGGTGCACGACACCGCCGCAACGACGCGCTTCGGATACCGTGAGTGCGCGCTCCGCGGCGTTCGGCGCAACCTCGACGCCGAGGCTTGCGCGCAGGCGTACCGCGCCGTCGCGAGCTACTGCGCCACCTTCGCCGCCACGAACCCGGACGGATCCGGCGAGGCTCCACGATGACCGCCGCGAAGCTCCGCGCCTACCGCATCGCCGCCGCCGGCGCGCTGGCCTACACGGTCCCGGTCATCCTCTGGGGCGCCTTCGTGCGCATCAGCGGGAGCGGCGCAGGCTGCGGCCAGCACTGGCCCACCTGTCGCGGCGAGATCGTCCCGCTCGCGCCGAGCACCGCGACGGTCATCGAGTTCACACACCGAGTCACGAGCGGCCTGTGTCTTCCGATCGTGATCGCGCTGGCGCTCGCCGCGCGCGCCGTGTTCCCGGCGCACCACCCCGCGCGGCGGGCCGCCTGGTGGGGCGTCTTCTTCATGGTGCTCGAGGCGGCCGTCGGCGCCGGCCTCGTGTTGCTTGAGTACGTCGCCGGCGACACCTCGCCCGCGCGCGCCTACTGGATGGCCGGGCACCTGCTGAACACCTACCTGCTCACCGGAGCGCAGCTCCTCGCTCTTTGGTGGGCGCTCGGCCGCGACATTCCCGGCCGCCCCATTCCCGAGGGCAGCGCGTTCGCCCGGGGCCGGGTCATCGCTGCTGTCCGCGCTGCCCCGCCGTCGCTGCGCGCGTTCATCGTCGTCGGCGCGCTCGCGCTCTGTGTCGTCAGCATGACCGGGGCCGTCACGGCGCTCGGCGACACGCTGTTCCCGCTCGCGACCGAGGCGAGCCTGCAGGAGCGGATCACCGGGGGCTCGGGCGCGCACATCTTCGAGCGGCTGCGGATCGTGCACCCGGCGCTCGCGATGGTGACGGCGTTCGGGCTGATCGTCGCGCCGTGGGGGGTGCTCCCCGACCGGCAGCGGCGCAACGCCCTCGTGCTGGCGTGCGCGGCGGGGGCGCAGGTCGTCGCCGGTATCGCGAACGTCGCGCTCTCTGCGCCCGGGTGGATGCAGCTCGTCCACCTCGACTTCGCGCTGACCGTCTGGCTCGCCTTCGTCTGGGCGTCTGTCGAGGCGGTCCACGACGCCGCGTGCGCTGCCTCGCCGGACCCGGGTGCGCCGTCGGCTCGACGCGACGGCACCGCGTCGCTATAGCCCCGTGCAGCTCGCCGGCCGGCCCGTAATGTCCGAGACGACCCCAGAGAGCGCGCCGCTCGAAGCGGAGCAGCCGTCGCCGGCGACCCCACCGTCGCTCGCCCGCGACATCGTCGCGCTGATGAAGCCCGGCATCCTGGCGATGTGCCTCTTCACCGCGGGCGGGGCGATCGCGCTCGCCGCGTCGCTCCCGGGCCGCGTCGAGTCGCCGTTCCCGTGGCCGCGCGTGCTGTGGGGGCTCCTCGGGACCGCCGCGTCGGTGGGCGCCGCCAACGCGCTCAACCAGTGGATCGAGCGCGACGGCGACCGGCTCATGCGCCGGACCCGCGAGCGCCCGCTGCCGGCCGGTCGAATGCACCCGGCCTTCGCGCTCGTGTTCGGAGTCGCGCTCGGGGTCGCCTCGCTCGTGCTGCTCGCGCTCGAGGTGAACGCGATGTCGACGGCCCTCGCCGCCTTCGCCATCCTGTCATACGTGCTCGTCTACACGCCGCTCAAGCGGCGGAGCACGCAGGCCCTCGCCGTCGGCGCCGTTCCCGGCGCGATCCCGCCGCTGCTCGGCTGGGCGATCGCCACCGGACGCATCGAGGCGCCGGGGATCGCGCTGTTCCTGATCCTGTTCGTCTGGCAGCTCCCCCACTTCATCGCCATCTCGATCTACCGCCGCCGCGACTACGAGGACGCCGGGATCCACGTCGTCCCGAACATCCGCGGACTCGAGGCCGCAAAGAACCAGTCGCTCGCCTACTCGCTCGCGCTCGTCTCGGTCAGCCTGCTGCTCGTGCCCCTGCGCGTCGCCGGCTTCACGTACTTCGCGGCGGTCGGCGTGCTCGGCGCGTGGTTCTTCGTGCTGAGCATGCAGGGGTTCGAGCCCGGCGCAGACCAGCGGTGGGCTCGGCGCTTCTTCTTCGCGTCGCTGGTCTACATGCCCGCGCTGACGCTCGCGCTCCTCATCGATCGGGTGCTCCGATGACCGCTCCCGTGCTCCAAGTCACCGGCCTCGCGCACCGCTTCGGCGCCCGCGAGGTGCTCCGCTCCGTCGACCTCTCGGTCGAGAGCGGAGAGGTCTTCGGGCTGCTCGGCCCCAACGGCTCGGGCAAGTCGACGCTGTTGAACCTGCTGACCGGCTCAATCCCGCTGTCGGCGGGCGAGGTCCGTCTCGACGGCGTGCTGCTCCGGCCCGAGAGCCGCGAGCTTCGCCGCGCGATCGGCGTCGTGTTCCAGTCTCCCTCGCTCGACGGGAAGCTGACGGTCCGCGAGAACCTACGGCTGGTCGCGACCATGTACGGCCTGACGGGCGCCGCGCGCCGCGACGCCGAGGAGCGCGGCCTCGCGCTCGCGCGCCTCGGCGACCGCGCCGACAGCCGCGTGCAAGAGCTCTCGGGCGGCATGAAGCGCCGCCTCGACATCGCCCGGGCGCTGCTGCCGGCGCCGCGCGTCCTCTTCATGGACGAGCCGACCGCCGGCCTCGACGAGGTCTCGTTTCGCGCGCTGTGGGAGCACCTCGAGGCGGCGAACCGCCGCGACGGCGTCACGATCGTCGTCAGCACCCACCGACCCGACGAGGCGGCGCGCTGCTCCCGCGTCGCCGTCGTCGACCAGGGGACCATCGTTCGCGTCGCGACGCCCGCAGCGCTCTGCGCCGGCCTCGCGCGCGACCGCGTCGTCGTCGGCGCTTCTGACGCTACCGGTCTCGCCGCGCGACTCACGGCCGCGCTCGGCGTCGACGCGGCGGCCGTCGGCGACGAGGTCCACGTGGGCTGCGACGACGGCCACGTATTCGTGCCGCGCCTGTTCGAGGTGGCGCAGCCCGGAGAGGTGCGCACGGTCGCCGTTCGCCGGCCGGACCTCGCCGACGCCTTCCTCGCCCTCACGGGGCGCTCGCTCGAGTCCGACACGACCGGAGAGGCAGCATGAACCACGCCGCTGACGCCGAGCTCTTCGGCGCTCCGGGCTCGCGCACGGCGCGGGCACCCATCTCTGCCCTGCGGCAGGAGCTCGGCGTCATCCACGCCCTGTGGCTGCGCGACACGCTGCGGCTGATCCGCGAGCGCAGCCGCTGGCTCGGCCTCGTCGCGCAGCCGCTGATGCTGTGGGGGATCCTCGGCGCCGGCTTCGCCGACAGCTTCCACATCCCCGGCTACGAAGACGTCTCGTCGTTGCAGTACATGTTCCCGGGCATCCTCGGGATGGTGCTGCTCTTCACGTCGATCTTCTCGACGATGTCTGTGATCGAGGACCGGCAGTCCGGCTTCTTGCAGGGCGTCCTCGTGGTTCCGGCGTCGCGCGCGTCGCTGGTGCTCGGCAAGACGGCCGGCGTCACGACGATCGTCCTGGTCCAGTCGGCGCTCTTCATGCTCGCGGCGCCGCTCGCCGGCTACGCGTGGGGCGCCGTGCACTGGGGGACGCTGCTCGCGGTGATCCTCCTCGCGAACACGGCGCTGACGTGCGCGAACTTCGTCTTCGCGTGGGTCTTGAACTCGACGCAGGCCTACCATGCGTTGATGAGCGTCGTGCTGATGCCGCTGTGGATGATCTCGGGGGCGATGTTCCCGCCGCCGTCGGGCTGGTTTGGCGTCGTCGTCGCCGCGAACCCGATGACCTACGGGGTCGCTGGACTGCGGGCCGCGCTGGGCGTTCCGGCCGGCGACGCGCCGAGCCTCGCGGTGTCGCTGGCGGTGCTGGTGGGCTCGGCGGGGCTGTCCCTGGTGGCCGCAATCGCGGCGACGCGCCGCCGGTGACGGCGCCCCCGCCCGACGCGGCGCCGACTGCCCTGGAACCGCCCGACGCGGCGCCGACTGCCCTGGAACCGCCCGACGCAGCGCCGCCCGGCGCGGCGGCGACCGCCACGGAGCCGCCCGAGGCGACCCACACGCCGCCGTGGTGGCGAAACCCCTACCTGATCGCGTTCGTGGTCGGCGCGGTGACGCTGACTCTTCTGCGTCCGCGGCTGCGCCACGTCCCGGATCCGCCGGCCGTCCTCGCCCGGCTGCCCGTCGTTGAGCTGGTCGACGTCGACGACGCGCCCGTCTCGTGGGGACCGGCGACCGTCGTGACCTTCGTCGGCGCGGGTGTAGATGCAGACTGCGGGGGAGTCGAGGTCGCGTCGAAGGTCGCCGCGTCGCTGCGCACGCTCGGTGTCGAGATCGACGTCGCGACCGTGGTGATCGGCGCGCCGGCCGACGCGAAGCAGCTCGCCCGGTGGCAGCACCGCGCGGGCGGGGCGCGGGCGGGCTGGCGCTGGGTCGCCGCTCGTGACGCCGAGGGCGCGGCCGCGCTGACGGCGACGGTCGACGACGCGCTGCGAGTGCGCGCCGCGCGAGCCGCCGAACAGCGGGACCGGCATGCGCCACGCGACGTGACGCCCCAAAGCTGCGCGGGCCCGGAGGCGCTGCGGTGGACGACCATCGTCGACGCTGACCGGCAGCTCCGCGGCCTCTACGAGGTGGACTGGGAAGACATCGAGGGCGAGCTGCTGAACCGGGCCCAGCACGTCGCTGCCCGTTTTGACCCGTCCGACGCCACGCGCTAGCGTCGAGCCACTGCGAACGACCGAGGAGAGCAGATGAGACATGCGCGTCGAGTTCTGAGGCTGGCCACCGTGGCCGTGGCCGCCGCGACCGCGGCGGGATGCGAGCTCGTCGAGACCTGCGACCCGGAGCTCGACCCGACCTGCGTCGTGGTCGACGACACCGGCGACACCGGCGGGACGACCGACACCGGCGGCACCGACACGGGCGGCACCGGCTGCGGGACGCTCGGCGAGGGGCAGACCCGCTGCGTCGGCTCGAGCTCGATGGAGGAGTGCGTCGGTGGCCAGACGCGCACGGTCGCCTGCGACGGCGGCTGCAGCGGGAACGCGTGCGCCGACGCCGTTCGCTACGTGCGGATCGTAGACCTGACGCCATCGATCTCCGGGCAGCATCCGGGCGCCGACATCGACGCGATCGAGCTCCGCAGCGGGGGTCAGACGTACTACGCGGCGCGCGTGTCGGACTGGTTCATCGACACGTCGATCAGCTCGCAGGCGCCCGACGTCACGGAGTGCCTGGGGCCGCCGGACCAGGGCGGCGCGACCTGCGACCTGACGACGGGCGCCGAGCACTGGGTCTCACTGGCTGGCGGCGAGCTCGTCGTCGCGTTCGACGGCGACCGCGCGATCCGCAGCGGCGACGAGATCACAGTCTACGAGTGCAGCGGCGCTGCGCAGGACCGGTTCGACATCACGATCGGGACGAGCTCCCGGCTCGAGGGCGACTGGACGACGCTCCTCGAAGAGGCCAGCGGCACGATCTCGGTGCGCGTCCCCTGACGCAGCCGGACGCGCGGACTCGACGCACCGCGGCGGTTGACAGTCGCCGGGTCCCGTCGGAACATCGCGGGCCCGCTGGCCGAGAGCACGCATGACCGACGCGCCCCGCATCCTGATCGCCGACGACGACCCCGACATCCGGGCGATCCTGACGGCGCACCTCGGCACCTTCGCCGTGGAGCTGCTGGAGGCCCGCGACGGCGAAGAGGCGCTCGAGACGATCCTGGTCGAGCGGCCCGACCTGGTCATCCTCGACGTGATGATGCCGGCGCTCAACGGCTGGGAGATCTGCAAGTACATCCGCCAGAAAGACGGACTCGCCGGCGTGCGCGTGCTGATGCTGACGGCGATCGGCGAGCGCGTGAACGAGCTGACGAGCCCGCTCTACGGCGCCGACGCGTTCCTCGACAAGCCGTTCGACCTCGATGAGCTCGAGGCGAAGGTCCGCGAGCTGCTCGAGTCCACCGGGCAGGAGCTCCGGTGACACGCCTAGCCGCGCGTGTGGCGCTGATGTGCGCGCTACCCCTCGCGGTGCCGTCGCTGACCGCGTGCGGCGCGAAGCAAACAACGCCGAGCTCGTACACCGAGGCGGCCCAGGTAGCCTACGAGAGCGCCGAGCAGGCGTTCGACCGGAAGGACTACGAGCTCGCGCGCTCGCGGTTCACCGAGGTGTTCCAAGCATACCCCTACAGCGAGTACGCCGCGCTAGCCGAGCTCCGGGTAGGCGACACATACATTCGCGACCGATCCTACGCGCGCGCCATCGAGTCCTATCGGCGGTTCGTACGCAGCCACCCCACGCACGCGCAGGTCCCCGAGGCGCAGTACAAGATCGCGCTCGCCTACGTAGAGCAGATGCCACGCGACGTGTTCATCAAGCCGCCGGCCTACGAGCGCGACCTGTCAGACACCGAGAACGCAGCGCGCGCCCTGGAGCAGTTCCTGACGAACTACTCGGACTCCGAGTACGCCGAGTCCGCGCGCACGAACCTGGCGCGAACCACGGAGCGGCTAGCCGGCTACGAGCTCTACGTAGCCGAGTTCTACACCCGCCAGCACAACCCGCGCGGCGCGGCAATGCGCTGCGAGCACCTGCTCGCCGAGTACCCGCTGTCCGAAGAGGTGCCCCGAGCGCTCTTCCTCTACGGCAGAGCGCTAGCCGACCTCGGAGACATCGAGGCAGCCCGCGTCCCGCTCCAGCGGCTGGTCGAGGAGTATCCGGACGACGCGCGCGTGGGCGAAGCCACGCGCTGGTTGGCGTCGACGACGGAGTAGGGCGGGGTGGGGGCCGGGTGGAGTGGGGCGACGGAAGATCGCCGCGAGCTTCGGGCGCGCCGACCCCAAGAGCTAGGCCAATCACGCGGACATCCTATGGCTCGTGGTACCGGGAACGGGCACCACATCAGGGGCGGGGTCGAGAAGGAACACCGCAAGACCCTTTCGGGTGACGCGGACCGCCATGTCCACTGTGCCGCAGACGTACCAACACGGAACAAGCCTTGACTCCTCGACCACGAGGTCCACGCCATCGTCGCCTCGCTCAACGAGGTAGCGCACCGCTGGCTCGGTCGCGACGAGTGAAATGACGGCGCCGGGAGACCGATCGGGGAGTATCAGCACGCCGTCGTTCAGGCAGTACTGGGTCGCCCGTCGTACTCCACTGAAGAACTCTCGCTGTGTGTCTTCGACGACGGCCACGGCGGTTGGGTTGGACGGCACAACGTTTCGGAGGTGTCCGGCGCCGACCGACGGGAGGGCAGCGGAACGCCCCCGCAAGGGGGTGTGGAGCGGAGTTCGGGCCGGGGCGCCGGCATGACCGGATTGTTGTACCGCACGGCACCGGGCGTGCACTACAGGGGGATGTCCTTGGGACCGCCGATCGACTTCAACGACTTCCGAAAACCGCGGATCCGCAGCGTGACGTCCTGAACCGACACCGAGTCCGTCAGCCACTCCCCATACAGGAGCCGGTCGGCCACGGCGTCCAGGTCGAATGCCCAGTAGATCGTCGCCAGCAGGTGGCACCAGGCTGGCTGGTCGCGGTCTGGATGTGGTGCGGATCGTTCACCGAACTCGCCTCGCATAGACGCGACGATGGCGTCGGACACGTGGCTCGCGCGCCCCCCCAATCTCGGCGAACGCGCTCTCTACTGCCGAAACGAACGCCGCACCCTCCGCCGACGAGGGCGAAAGCGCATGGGTCCCGAGGAAATGACCGTCCGCTGCAAGCTCCGACATTCGCTGGAGCGTACATGCTCACGATACCCCGTCTCCCACGGATCGACGAAGTCGGCGAGGATCCCGTGCGGACGAGTGCGCGGTCTGGGCGGCGCTTACTCCCCAACCTGCGTGCGCCGTAACAGCGTGTAACGTGCTCACCAGCGTGGGCGTGATGACGAGGCGGAGCTTCGTTGCCTGAACTGTTGCAGCCCTCGGATCCAGAGCTTGGCGCGCCAGCCGCTCAGAAGGGTGGCACGGGTTCCGCTCGTTGCACCCACTCCTCGGGAACCTCGTCCACGGCCGGTGCGAGAATCCCCGCCACGATCGCGCAGGTGGTATCCCGGTCGCCGAGCCCACCGGCTGTGGCGCGAAGGGCGAAGTCGAAGTCGGCGTGGTGATGGGACGCCATCCACACGCAGAATGGCACGGTGTCCCATGCCGCCACATCGTTGCCCGTCCCAAGTTCTGACGCGGCCCTCCGGAACTCGCGATCGGCGATACCCCTGGCCGCGACGAGCCGATCGCGCGTGCGCGACGCTGGCGTGGCCTGCGCAACCGCGTCGATCAGCGCGACGCCTGACAGTCGTGGTTCGGACCAACGCAGGGCCGCGGCAATCGCGACGGCGATCGCGCCAGCGACGGCCTCCTCGTGCGAGTGCGTCACCTCCGCGGACAAGCGCGCCTCGCGGGTGGCGCGCGACACGTCGTTCGCGAAGAACGCACCGAGCGGCGCAACGCGCATCGCCGCCCCGTTGCCGTATGAGCCGGTGCCGTCGAACAAGCTGCCCGCAACGTCCGCCCAACGGCCGCCCGCAGCTATCGCACCGAGTACGTGCTTCGCTCCCCCGGCGTATCCACGCCACGGCTCCGCGGCGAACCGTTGTGCGAACCGCGCGGCCAAGTCGTCTTGGAGCACGCGCCCGTGCTCCACCAACTCCTCGACGATTGAGATCGCCATGTGCGTGTCGTCGGTCCATCGCCACGGCGCGGCGGGCAGAGGTGTGACGCCGACCAGCGCGTTCAGCGGATGGGTGAAGAACAGCTCACCGAACGCATCGCCGAGCGCGAGGGCGTTCAGGCTCTGGCTCGCTCGTCCTTTCGCATCCAGCATCGCAGGTGGGGTGGTCATGTCGCTCCAGGCACTTTGTGCTGAAGTACCGCGCCGGAGCTCGGGAAGCCAGTGTACAGCACCGCGCCGCGGGCGCGGCGGCAGCGTCGGTGCGATCAGTTTGTTGTACGCCAGGTTGGGCTGGGTGCCCTCGCAGGAGTCCTCGAAGGCTCCCGTCATCTCGTCGAGCGGGAGTCCGCAGCACTCGCATTGGCGCGACACGTCGAGCAGGGACAGTGTCTCGTCCTCGACCATCAGATCGGGCTGCGCGGTCGGGCCGTACGTGGTGCGCTGCTTCGGCGTCTCCGCTTCGTCGCGCCGCTGCCGCCCACGGCGCTCGCTCTTGTCGGCCAGCGGATTGGCGGAACCGTTCTTCTTCGCCGGCGTCTCGAGGCGGGCGAGGAGGCCTTCGAGACGTCCCTGCGCCCTGTCGACAACGCGATCTGCGAGAGCGCGAACGGCCGGATCCGCGTCGATTACCTCAACACGACCGTCTTCACTGCCGTCCAGCACGCCGCCGAGGAGGCGGCGGAGTTCCGT
>JACKDJ010000046.1 GCA_020633625.1 Myxococcales bacterium | reverse complement strand
ATGGACGCGTCGCGGGCTCGGACGGAGCTCGGCTGGACGCCGAAGGTCGCGTTCGCCGACGGCCTGCGCGACACCGTGGCGTGGTATCTCGCGAACCAGGACTGGGTCGCCCAGACGCGCGGCGACGACGCACGCCAGTTCGAGCGCCGCTGGTACGGGGCGCGGCTCGACACCGACGAGCACCAGACAACCCTCAACATCGACCGCGGTGATCTCGTCGCCCGACTCGAAGCCAGTGGCGCGCTGAACATCATCAGCGTCACCGGCACATTCCCGGCGGCGCCGTCGAACGACGAAGGCGACGAGTGAAGGGGATTCTCCTCGCAGGAGGAAAGGGCACGCGGCTGTACCCAATGACGAGCATCGTCAGCAAACAGCTGCAGCCCATCTACAACAAGCCGATGGTGTTCTACTCGCTGACCACGCTGATGGTCGCCGGGTGCCGCGACATCCTCGTCATCTCGTCGCCCGACGACATCCCGCGCTTCGAGAGCCTCCTCGGCGACGGCGAGCGGTGGGGGATCTCGCTGTCGTACGCCGTCCAGGACGAGCCGCGCGGCATCGCCGACGCCTTTCGCGTCGGTGCAGCCTTCGTCGGCGGTGACCCGTCGATGCTCATGCTCGGCGACAACCTCATCTACGGACGCCTCGACTTTCTGCGGGCGGCCGTCGCGTCACACACAGACGGCGCGACGATCTTTGCGTACACCGTCGCGAACCCATCCGAGTATGGAGTCGTCGAGTTTGGTCCAGACGGCACGGTCATCTCCCTCGAAGAGAAGCCCGCGAACCCGCGGTCGTCGTGGGCGGTCCCCGGCATCTACATCTACGGCCCCGACGTCGTCGACCGCGCGCGCGATCTTGCGCCCTCGGCGCGCGGCGAGCTCGAGATCACGGACCTGAACCGTGGGTACCTCGCCGAAGGCCGACTCCGCGCTCAGCCCATGGGCCGAGGGATCGCCTGGCTCGACACAGGGACCCCCGAGCAGCTCCTGAACGCCAGCAACTTCGTCCACGCGATCGAGGCCCGCCAGGGACTCATCATCGGGTCGCCCGAAGAGGTCGCGTTTCGATCCGGCTACCTCGACCGCGCGGGCCTCGCGGACGCCATCGCCCACCTCCCGAGCGGGCCCTACCGCAGCTACCTCGAGCGAGTTGTCCGCGACTGAACGACCGGCGCGCAGCCGCCGCTGCGGCCCCTCGGCGCTCGGACGCGCCTCAGCAACGCAGCGCCCAGACGGCGTCTGGAGTGAAGCTCCGAAGCGCGGGCAACGCCCGCTCGAGCGCCAGCTTCTCACTGTTCGAGTCGTTGACCATCACGGCGCGCCCTAGGTCGATCCCGTGCGTGCGCGCCAGCTCCGGGAGCGCCACCAGCTTGTCGTCGGTGGCGACGACCGCACCAAACAAGTCCGGGATCCTGGCGGCCGCCATCGCCCCCCGCGGGTCCGGGTTCTTCGACACCATCCACTGGCGCTTTCCGGCGTTCGCAAAGCGGAACAACCACCCGACGAGCTCGGCGTCGACAGTGCCGTCTGCACGGAGAAGCGTGTCGTCGAGGTCCCAGATCACGTCGTCGAAGTCGGCCACATCCCCGACCCGGTCGAGCCGTCGCGTCACCGTCATTCCGGCCAGCACTCGCGGCGCGACGACCGACACGCCCGAGAACGACAGCACCGCCAGCAGCGGGATGTTCATCCCGGCCAGCCGCGTGGCTCCGCTCGAGCCTCCGACGCGGACGTTGATCTCCATGAGCCGCGCGACGCCGCCGGCGTCTTCCCGAAGCTGAGCGAACCACGGCCCGGCTATGCGGAGCCGTTCGGCGACGGCGCGAACGCCCGCCTCGATCGCCTCGTTCCGCACGACTCGGCTCGTCCGCGCCAGCCCGGCCGTCACCGCGACACGCTCCCGGACCGCGAGCCCGATCAGCTCGCCGCTCGCGTCGCCCACGCAGTCGACCGTGTACTCGCGGCCGGGCAGCCACTCCTGGACCAGGAGCCCCTCGGCGCGGGCGGCAGCGACCGCCTGCACGGTCGACAGGAGCCTCGCGCCGCGGGAGGCGCTGCCGTCATCCGGTTTCGCGAACGCGGGGAGTGGTTTGCCGTCAGCGAACGCCCGCGCGACGGGGATGAGGCCTTCGACCGCCGCGTAGGTCGCCGTCTTCGACCGCGCCATCGACGCAAGCGCGCTGCTGGGGGCGATGACCCGCGCGTTCCCGAGCTCCCTCTCGGACAGTGCCTCGACGACGACATCGACCGTCGGGAACACGAGGTCGATCGACCACGCCGCACAGAGCGCCCGGAGCGCCCTATAGAATCCGCCGTCGTACAGCGAAGGCAGCGCTGCGCGCCGCGCGCCGAGGAGCGCGACCGACGGGTCCTCCTGCTCCGGTACACTCGCCGCACCGAACACCTCTACGCGTGGGTGGCGGCACAGCGCGTCGATGATCTCGAGCCCGGGCTCGTTGCACGACGGAAAGACCAGGACTCGCATCCGTACCTCGTCGACTCGCGCCGGCGGCGGCCGCGCGTCGACGCAGCATACCCGGTCCCGGCGCGTTCGCCACAGCGCGAGGCGAGCCGCGCACGCCGGCGGGCGCTCCGATAGACTGCCGCGACCGCGATGACAGCGACGACGCGACGCGGTACGATGCGATGTCTTCACACGGCCCCGCCTTCCAACCCGCCCCCCGTGTCCAACGACCGGCCGCAACTGGCCGCCGAGCCCGTCGACACGGCCGGCCCGGCCCCTCAGGCTGTCGCCGCCAGCGGCGCACCGTCGGTCGTCGCGCCAAGCCCGCCGGTGGTCAGCGCCGCCCAAGGCGGCCCACTGGCCGACCTCCGCCCCTCGCGGTCGCGGGTGCTGCGCGACGCCAGTTGGGCCGCACACCTTGCCGCGATCGGTGCGACGGCCGCCATGTACGCCCTGCTCTGGCGCCTCGTGTTCGCCGGTTGGGCGCACAGCTACGACTCCGCGATCTACACGCGGTCACTGTGGGGAATGGCGCACGGACACCTCTACAACCCAATGGTCGAGCTGCACTCGCTCTCGATTCACGGGAACTTTCTGCTGTTCGCGCTCGCTCCGATCGCGTGGTTCCTGCACCCCGCGCAGGTGTTGGCGCTGGCGCAGTCGCTCGCGTTCGGCGCCACCGTCTGGCTCGTGGCAGACGACGCGCAGCGCGTCGCCGTCGCCCGCCGTCGCGACCCCTGGTTCGTCGTCTCGGCGGCGCTCCTTGCCGGCATCGCAACGACCATCGGGGCGCCGGTCGTCCTCAACCCGTTCCTCTTCGACGTCCGCCCCGACCTGATCGCCGTCCCGCTCCTGACTGCCGGACTGCTCCGTGCTCGCCGCGCCGCTGCCTTCGACCGCTTCTCCGTCGGACTGATGCTCGCCGCGCTCCTCGTCCGCGAAGAGACGATGATGGTCATCGTCGGGGCGATGACGCTCGCTCCGATGCCCCGGCCGTGGACGCATCAGCTCCGACTCAGGCTCGGAGTCGCGGCCGCCGCGGTCGGCTGGTGGGCGCTGTATTGGTTCGGCTTTCGGCAGTGGATAGGGGACGGCTCGTATGAGATCGCGCAGAACGTCGCGTCGGCGTTTGGCGACGAAACCCACCTCGGGCTCGGCGCGACCGCCGCGTACAAGCTCGAGATCATCGCCGCGGCGCTGATCGGCGGGGGCGGGCTGACGGCGCTCGGATGGCGTTGGCTAGGCCCCGCGATCCCCGGGCTGCTGTTCTTGCTCCTCTCGAGCCGGATGCAGCCCCTGATCCTCAACTTCCACTACGTTCTCTTCGCCACGCCGGGCGTGCTCGTCGCCTTTGCCGACGGATGGCAGCGGCTCATCCAGCAGCGGTGGCGCTCCGCGCGGCCGACGCTCGCCGTCGCCGCCTGTGTGGTGGCGGCATACGCGACATCGAGCGCTGCGCCGGGCGGTGGCCGGTTTCGCGCCGGCAACTTCTACCTCGGACTCGACACGCAAGAGGCCATCGTCGAGCTCGACCAGCTCGCCGAAGCGCACGCGCTGATCGCGTCGATTCCCTCCGCGGTCGGGGTCGCTGCTCCCCACGAACTGGCCGCGCCAATCGCAGACCGCGACCTCATCATGCCGTTTGCCACCTACGCGACTCGTGTGACACCGGACGCAGCGCCGCCCGGCGTCGACTGGGTCGCCGTGCCCCGCAGTGCGTGGGCGAGCACCGGGCGCACCCTCGTGGAGTGGCATGACTTCCGACTCGTCGGGACCGCGGCAAACAAGCTCGCCCTGCTCACGCGAGACCCTGCGGTCGCCGCCCAGGTCCCCGCCGTCGACGTCGACTGCTCCGCACCTCTGGGAAGCTGGCCGTCACTCGGCCTGGAGCTGTGCGCGGCGCGGCGCCTCACCGACGGCCGCGTCGCAGCCGCGATCCGGCGCACAGAGAGCGTCGATACCGCCAACACCCCGCTCGTGGTCGCCGTCGTCATTCCAGACGGCGCCGCCGACTTCGCCCGATGCGTAGACGGGCTCGTGAGCCCGGGGCACCTGCCTCGCGGAGTCGCCGCCGTCTTCGTCAGCGAGCACCCCGCTCCCGAGAGCGGCGCGCTCCAGCTCGCGGTCGCGACGGTCGACGGTCACCCGGTCCCCGCGCGCACGCCCGGCAGCGCCACCCCACTCCGAGCGCTCCCGATCACGCCATGAGCGACAACCCGCGGGCGACCGCACGCATCGTCGCGGTCATCGCCGCCCTGCTCGGCGGCGTGGTGGCCGCTCTGCTGTGGCGCTCGTTCGAGCTCGGCGAGTCTCAGTCGTACGACGCGCTCCTGTATGGACGGTCCCTGTGGGGAGTGGCGCACGGCGCCCCGCTGAACACCGCGTACGGAACCCACTGGTTCGGCATCCACGCCAATGTGGTCTTCCTGGCGCTCGCGCCGCTCGTGTGGATCGTGCATCCCGCGCGCGTCCTCGTCGCGTGTCAGGCCGCCGCCTTCGCCGCCACTGCCGCGCTCGTGGCCGCTGCCGCGCGTCGCGCCGTGGCCGTGGCCGGCCCCGAACGCGCGGCGCTCTCGGGGGCCGCGACTGTTTGGGCGGTCGTCGCCGTCGCGGTGTCGCCTCTGATCATGAACCCCTTCCTCTTCGATGCGCGTCCCGAGCTGATCGGCGTCCCGCTCCTCGTCGCCGCGCTGCTCCGGGCCGACCGGGATCGCGGATTCGACCGCGTCGGCTACCTCCTCGTCGTCGCCGCCGCGCTCACCCGCGAGGAGCTAGGTGTCATCGGCGCCGTCGCCGTGCTCGGCGCTCCCATCCGGTGGCGACGCCGCGAAGCCGCCGCGCGACTACTCGTACCCGCCTCACTGCTCGCTTGGTTTGCCGTCTACTGGTGGTTCGTGCGCCCAGCGCTCGCCGGCGGCGACGCTGGGGTCCGCGCCGACCTCGCGACCGCGGAGCTGTTTGGGGGGACGGGCGAAGGGCTCGCCGGCGCGCGCGCTCAGCTCGCGCTCGCCGCGGCGGCCGTCGGCGGCGGCTTCGCCGTGCTCGGCTGGCGGTGGGCGGCGGCAGTCCTGCCAGGGCTCGCGTTCGTGCTCGCCGCGACCAAGCTGCCGGAGTACGCCCTCAACTTCCACTACCCCTTCCTGGCAGCGCCCGGCCTGGTCGTCGCCGCGACGTCCGGCCTTCGGCGCTGGCTCGAGCGAGGCGCGCGCGGTGGCCGCGCCGTCCTCCTCTTCTCGACCCTCGTCGGCGCGGGTATGTATGCTTGGCTCGGTGCCGCGCCAGGTGGCGGCCGGTTCAGCGCCGAGCACTTCGCGTTCGACCCGGACGCCGCGGCGTGGCAGGCGGATTGCCACGCCCTGCTCGACGTGATCCCGAGCGAGGGCGGCGTCGCCGTCCCCTCGATGTTTGGAACGATGTTCTCGGATCGCCCCGTCGTCTACAGCACCGAGACGCTGCACGCGGCGCTCTCGGAGCTCGGCCGCGCGCCCGACGACCTCGAGTGGGCGGCCATAGACAGCCCGCGGTTCAGCTCGATCGGACGATTCCTCGTGACTCGCTCCGGCTTTCGCCTCGTGGGGATCGCCAGCGGCCGCATCGCGCTGCTGCGCCGGCGCGCGACGCCGCAAGAGGCTCCCCCCGTGCTGCGCAGCCCGGACGCGACGACGCGGTGTACGAACCTCCAGGCCGCCTGGCCGGACGCCGGCATCGGCGTCTGCGATCTCGCCGTCATCGATGGCATCGTCGTCGGCGCCGTGACGCGAACGTCGCCGCCGCGCGAGACCCCCGCGCCAGCCGTCGCTATCGTCGCCGAGCTGGAGCGAGGGTCCACACAGCTCGACGCCTTTGCTGGCTTGGTCGACCCCGCGACGCTACCCGTCGGCGTCTCCGTCGCGATCCGCTCTGCAGACCGCGTCCGCATCGGCGACCTGCGCCTGCGCCTCTACGACGTCACCGGCCGCGAGTACCGCGGGGTCGCCTACTCGGGCGCCGCCGCCGGCGAGCCAGCGCTCGGCGTCGCGCTGTCTCTCCCGTTCACCGAGTCGGCACCAAACGACACTGACGCCTCGACGAGGTACTGAGGCTTCTGCAGGCTGTTGAAGTACAGCCGCCCCAGGTACTCGCCGATCAGGCCGAGCGCGAGGAGCTGCGCACCCGAGAACGCGGCGACCGAGAGCGCGAGGAATGCGAAGCCCGGCACTGCCGAACCGTGGACGAACCAGTTCGCGAGCACGTACGCGCCGATCGCGATCGCCGCCACCACCGCCACCAGCCCGAGCCACGACGCCAAACGGAGCGGCGCTGTGCTGTAGCCGAGCAGCAGGTCGCCGAGGTAGGCGACGAGCTTGCGAAGGGTGTAGCCGGACTCGCCGCCGGCGCGCGGAGCAAACGCGCACCGAACCGCGCGCGCCGGCGCGCCGGCCCAGCTCAGCAGCACGTCGATCGCAACACGCTCACCGCGGTAATCGGCAAACGCCGCCCGCAACGTGGCGGGGAACGCGCGAAACGCCGAGACGTCGCGCGCGTCGAACCCGACGTACCGCGCGACGAGCCACTTCGCGGTGCGGGACGTGACGTTTCGCCACCAAGCGTGCTGCAGCTCCTCCGCGATGCCGTATGCGATCCCGGACATCGCGCGGCTCGTCTCGACCAGCAGTGGGATGTCTTCCGGGCTGTGCTGCAGGTCTTCGTCCATCGTGACGATGGTCTCGCCGCGGGCTTCGCGAATGCCGAGCAGAGTGGCCGGGTGTTGCCCGAAGTTCCGACGAAGCAGCAGCGCGCGCACGCACGCCCCCGACGCTGCCAGCCGTCGAGCCACCTCCCACGACCCGTCGCGCGGGCGGTCGCAGACGAAGATCAGCTCGTAGCTCCAGCCGCGCGCCGACATCGTCGCGTCCACGCGCTCTGCGAGCGCCTCGATGGTGGTCGCGCCGCCATAGACGGGGACGACGACAGAGATGTCAGGGGGAGGGCTCACGCCAGGATTGTCCACGGTGAGCGCTGGCAGTCCAGTTCACGGTGGGGTGGGGCGGGCGAGGGCATGCAAGAGTCTCCCCCTGTCGGCCATCGTGGCCCCCGCCCTCGGGGGTCGCGACCCGCCGACCTCCCCTGTCGCGGCACAACGGCGGCACTATCGCGCTCGTGTTCCCGTCCTGCCCGGCGCCTGCTATCGTTTACACATGACTGAGAGGTCTGAGAGAGCACAGCGGCGTCGAGAGTCCTGGGTCGGCGAGGTCACCGAGCCCGGGACCGCAGAGCCTGCGCTCTACGACGGGCTCTCGGCCGAGGAGAGGCTCGCCGCGTTCGCCGCGCTCAACGCGCGAGCGTGGACGACCGCGGGACTACTCCCGCTCCCGCCGCTGCCGCGATCGGAGTGGCCGGGATGCGTGTTTTTCATGCCACGTCAGGATGGGTGATCGGGGCAAGCTCGACCTCCCCGAGGACCTCGCCGACATCGCGGCGCTGCTGCGCACGCAGCCAAGGTAGCCGCCCGGTCGACCGGATGGCGGGCACCCGACACGCCGAACGCGCTGGCAGAACGGCCCGCTCTGACGTACTCCCGATGCTCCCCATTCGAGCCAACCGATGCCAAGCACTCCCCGTCGGCTCCGTGTGCTGCTGGTGCTCCTCGTCGCCTCCGCAGGTATCGCGGTTTGGTACTGGACGCGTCCGACCCCGCCGTTCGTCCCGCCGCCATCCGCGGCCCTTCCAACGACGGTCGAGGGTGCGTTCGGAGCGGCGCTCGTCGCCGTCGTCCGGATGCCGTTCGCGCCGGTCGACATTCAGAACGCGGCCGACGGTTCGGGGCGCCTCTTCGTGGTCGACAAGTCAGGTCGGATCTTCGTGCTCCGCGACGGTGTGCCCGACGCCGACCCCTTTCTCGACATCCGCGACCGCGTCGACGCCAGGTCGTCGGAGCGGGGCCTCCTTGGCGTGGCCTTCGCCCCCGACTTCGCCACGAGCGGGCGACTCTACGTCGACTACACCGGTCGACGCGGTCAGACCGTGATCGCCCGCTTCAGCGCTGCGACGCCCGCAGCGGCGTCGATCGACCCCTCAACCGAAGAGGTGCTGCTCGAGATCCAGCAGCCGTTCCCCAACCACAACGGGGGACAGCTCCGGTTCGGACCCGATGGCATGCTCTGGATCGGCACCGGCGACGGCGGCGGCGCTGGCGACCCGAACCAGAACGCCGTCGACCCGACTTCGATGCTTGGTAAGATGCTCCGCATCGATGTCTCCGGTCCGTCGGTCGCGGCCGAAGGGACCGACCGCGTCGCGGGCACGGATCCGCCAGCCGCAGCCGGGAGCGCCGGGCCGATCGCCGCGTACCGAGTCCCCGCAGGGAACCGTCTGCCAACCGCGCCCGGCGAACACCCGGAGATCTGGGCGGTGGGCCTGCGAAACCCGTGGCGGTGGGCCTTCGACCTCGGCAGAAGGGAGATCGTGATCGCCGACGTTGGTCAAAACAAGGTAGAGGAGATCTCCGTCGCTTCGGTCGACGCGACGGGCGGCCTCGACTTCGGTTGGGACCGCCTCGAGGGCACCCACTGCTTCGAGCCCGACACCGGCTGCGATGCGAGCGGGACCGTGGTGCCAGCCTACGAGTACCTGCACCTCAGCGGTAGCTGCTCGGTCACCGGCGGCATCGTCTATCGCGGCCAGGTCCGCGACATCCGCGGCGGCTTCCTCTTCGCCGACGTCTGCGGGGGCTGGATCCGGACGCTGCGCCCGAACAACGAAGCGACGCGCGACGCCGACGACCTGTTCAGCGTGCGTGGCGCGATGTTCGTGGCGTTCGGCGAGGACGAGCGAGGCGACGCGTATGTCGCCGATCTTCACGGAGTCATCTTCCGAATCGAGAACCTCCACTGATCAAGACTCGGTTGCGAACGGTGCGAGATTCGGCGGTTCCTATAGTCTACATTCCGACGAAGTTCATTACGTCGTCGCGGTGATAATCGTTAGAATGTAGTGGTAATCGGTGCGCTTGCAGGCTGAGCCTCGAACGTGCAGGATCGTCCGCGATGGCCAAGAAGATCAAAGCGCCGCGTGTTGCACGCCCGACCGCAGCCGCGATCACCGCGCCCCTCCCTCCGCTCGCCGCGGTGCTCGTCTCGATCGCGGCGCCAGTCCTCGGGCTGCTCAACGACCAGCCGCAGACGCCCCTGGTGCAGTGGGCGCTCGGCGCTGTCGCTGCCGCGTGGAACGCGTCGCGCGAGCCGTCGGAGCGGATGGCGCTCCAGCGCCTCGACGAGCTCGTGCCCGGGCTCCTTACGCCGGCGTTCTCGGACCCGGCGGAGCTCGTCGGGCCGCTCGAGAAGACCGTCCACCTAGCGCGCGTGAACTATCCGCGCGACCCGCGCTTCGCGACGCGCTTGTGGATCGAGCGCGTCGTGCCGGGCCAGCGCGTCCCCGTCGGGCAGGTCATCGCCGGTCACTTCGTCGAGGCCGAGGCTGTCGTGAGAGCGCCGCAGCCCGAGTGAGCGCGGGGTTGGCGATCCGGTCGGCCCCGCCTCTCGCCGGCGCCGCCCCAGACGACAACGGGACGCTGCGCCGCCCCAGACGCCAACGAGGCGCGGCGCCGCCGAGACCGCCGCCGACGCTGCTCATCCGGGACCGCCGCCGACGCGGATCAACCGGCGGAGGGCCGACGAAGCGACATCGCTACCGACCGGACCATCCCGGCGCTCATGCCCAGCGCCACCCCCGCCACGCCGCCGAGCCCAACACAGGTGCAGCCCGTCGCACCGATCGCGACGGCGACGGTCGCGCCGACGACAAACGCCGGGACCGGGGACTCGTCGCGGCGAGTCAGCTCCGACAGCACCAGGCCGGCTACGAGGCCGCCGCCGGCACACATCGGCATGCACAAAGAGGTGCACCCGTCGGGCGTGCAGATGTGTCCGATCCGCGCCGCGACGTGAGACGCTAGAAGCGGCGCGACCGCAGCGACGAGGCCCGGCCACACACCACGCGCCGCCGATCGTCCGCGCCAGAGTGCGACCCACGCCGCGGCCGCCGCCGCGCCCGCGCCAGTGAGCCCCAGCCACAAGCGCGGCGACACGAGCGCAACCACGAGGAGCGCCGGCACTACCAAGCCGACTGCGCGCGCAGCGCGCAGCGCACGCGCGCGCTCGTACCGGCCGAGCAGCCTCGAGAATCGAACGGTCTCAGTCGCCATGCAGCGCCCTCCACGCGTCGCGGAGCCGCTCGAAGGCGCGCTGCCGCCGTTTTCGAACCGTCGTCGGTGCTACACCGGGGAGGTCTGGTGGGCGGCCCGCGATCGCCGCGTCGACGAGCTCGCGATCCGCGGGGTCGAGGACGTCGAGCAGCCCCCACGCGGCGCCAGACAGCTCCTGGCTGATCAGAGACTCCTCTGCACCAGGGCCCTCGTCCGCGACGTCGGTCAGGTCCTCAGCGCTTCCACCGCGCGCCGCCGCGCGTCGTCGCCGACTCCGCACCGTCCTCACCTCCCACGTCGTGATCGCGAGGACCCAGGCGAGCGCGCTGCGCGCCGGATCATAGCCCGCGGCTTGCTCGAACACCCGCTCGAGCGCCTGCTGCGCGGCATCCTCCGCGTCCGGCCCCGGCCCGAGGGCCGCCGAGGCGAGCGCCAGCGCACGCGGCCACGCCGCGTCGAAGACGGGGCGGGCAGCGGCGCGATCACCCGCGCGGAGCCGCGCCATCGCACTGTCGAGCTCGCTCGACACCCAGCGGGCTAGTGGATCTCGCGGCAGTGCCCGTGGACCGGCGCCCCGCCGTCCGAGGCACCGTCTGCACAGCCGCAGGCACCGTCGGCGCAGTCGCACTCCCCGTCGGCACAGCCGCAGGCACCGTCGGCGCAGTCGCACTCCCCGTCGGCGCAGTCGCAGCTCCCGTCGGCGCAGCCGCAGCTCCCGTCGGCACAGCCGCAGCTCCCGTCGGCACAGCCGCAACTCCCGTCGGCACAGCCGCACGCGCCGTCGGCACAGCCGCAGCTCCCGTCGGCGCAGCCGCAGCTCCCGTCCGCGCAGCCGCAGCTCCCGTCGGCGCAGCCGCAGGCGCCGTCGTTACAGGCACATTCGCCGCCGTCTGCGCATCCGCACCCGGCCTCGGCGTGAGATCCCCGATCACATCCACACTTGGACCCGCCGTCGCGGGCGAACCCAGCGGCGGGGATCAGGGCGAGGGCTGCTCCGAAGAAGAGAACGCGTGCGACCATCATCAGCTCCGAGTTTCGGTGGCCGCCGTTGTTCGGTGGCCGGTACACAGAGTAGGCGCGAACGCGCCCCCCGTGACACCGTGGCGCGATCTCAGCTTGACGCCGCGCCCCAAGTTGACCGAGCCCTGGCCGCCCGCTAGCGTTCGCCGTCAACCTCGAGCGCGAGAGGACTCCGATGTTGTTCCCTCTGGGGCACGGTTCGATACGCCCGGCAGACATGCCGGTCACGCTCGCGCTCATCGCGACGTGCTGTGTCGTGTTCGCGATCACCGAGAGCACAGGCGACTCCGTCCGGCGCGAGCTCTCGAACGACATCGACCGCCTGGCCGCGGTGCTGCAGCGCGCGGCCGACCACGAGCCTCGGGTCGTCGTGGCCCCAGAGACCTTCGAGCTGCTGCCCAGCTCGCTCCAGCGCCACGTGCGTTTGATCCTCGACGTCGACGATGCGACGTCGTGCTACACGCTCGAGCTCGAGACGGTTCGCGCGGAGCCCCCCGAGAGGCTCGACGCGACGCGGGCAGCCTGCGAGCTCCAACGCGACGTCGAGGCCGAGGCAGCGCGCTTCGTCGAGTCGTACGCGCGACTGCCCAGCCAGCGGTGGGGGTACTCCCCAGCTCACCCGACGCTGTCGTCGGCCGTCACGTCGATCTTCGTCCACGGCGGTTGGGGGCACCTGCTTGGGAACATCTGGTACCTGTTCCTCGCGGGCGCGCTCGCCGAGCGCTCGTGGGGGCGGGGTCGCTATCTCGCGTTCTACATGCTCTGCGGTGTGTTCGCCGTGTTTGCACACCAGGCAGCGTCGCTGGGCAGCGACACCCCCCTCGTTGGCGCCAGTGGCGCCATCGCGGCGCTGCTCGGCGCGTGCTGGGTGACTCACCCGTCGACCGACGTGAAGTTCGCGTATTTCTGGATGTTTCCGCGCCCGAGATTCGGCACCGTCGACATAGCGATCGGCTTCGCAGTCGGCGCGTGGTTCGTTCTCCAGTTGTTCTACGCCTTCCTCTCCGACGGCTCCGGCGTCGCCTTCTGGGCACACGTCGGGGGATTCGTCTTGGGTGCCGGCTTTAGCTGGCTGTTCGCTCGATGGGGGTGGATCCACACCGAGACCGACGACACGAACGAGCGCGTAGCGCGCGACGTCGAAGTACTCCGCGAGAACATGCGGACCGCGGGCGGCGCCGGCAGGGCGGCCGCCGACCGCGCCGGCGCGTCCGGAGGGTACGGGGTCGTCGCGAAGCCGACGCCTGAAAACCAGCGCCCGCGACCGGGCGTCGGCGTCCGGCGTCCGTGAGCGGCGGGCAGTGACCGCACAGACGCGCCAGCGGTAGACGCGGCGGGTCGAGTCGCTACACTGGCGGCATGAAGAACCAACCGACCGACCCGCGCCCCCCTCTCGCGACGCCTCGCCGTCTCCTCTTCGGCCTCGCCATCCTCGCGTCCGCGTGCGGCGGCGGAGAGGGCGACGATCAGGATGAGGACGTCGCCGCTGACGCTGCCCAAGACACCGGCAGCGTCGACGTAGACGCTGACGCTGCCGCCGACGTCGGGCCCGAGCTCGACGCCGACGCCACGATCGACCTCGGCGAGGACAGCGACGCCGTAGACGACGTCGAAGTGGGCATCCCCGAGCGGGGCCACGTCTGGGAGCAGCGGGAGCACGATGAGTCGCCGGCCGGAGACTTGCCGTACCCGTCCGAGGAGCGGACCGCCTATCGCACCACCGACGTGCTCCCCGACCTCGACGTGCGCGCGATCGCGACCTTCGACGATCGGGTCGTCGTCGGCGCCGCGACCGGCGTGTTTGAGATGCCACTCGACGGAGCCGCGTTCGCTCCGCTGCTGACCGATCTCGGCGCTCCCGTGGTCGACATCGCCCGCGAGCTCGCGGACTGCGACGCCGGGCAGTGCGCGGTCGTCGCGACGGCGTCGCAAGTGTGGCTGGTCGACCCGGCCGGCATTGAGGCACAGGCGCTGCGCTTCGAGTCGACCGATCCGATCGTCGCCGTCGCCGCGAGCGGGATCACGATCTGGGTCGCCACATCCGGCGGCGTCCGCGCGCTCGCCGGCGAGGCGATCACGGACTGGGCGACCGACGCCGCGGTGCTCGACCTCGCGGCCGGCTCGGACGGCGCGGTGGCCGCGACAGACGACGGTGTCTTCTACGTGCGCGACGGCGCCACGACGGCCCACGTCGGCGCCGGGGAGAGGTTCGCCGCGCTCGCGAGCTGTCCCGACGGCACGCTCCTGGCCGGCACAGCGGCGGGGATCGTCACGGTGACCACAGACGGTGTCGAGCCTCGCTTCACTCCGGGGCCGGGCGCGCTCGCCGCGGGCGACGTCAGCGCCCTGGCCTGCGACGCCGGGCTCGTCGCGGCGGCCCACCCGTTTGGCGCGTCCGCGATCGCGCTCGACGGTGATCACTTCGACTACTACGTCGACGGGCGCTGGCTCCTCGAGCCGCATGCGACCTCGGTCGCCGTGGACTCCGCCGGGTCGCGCTGGTTTGGTTCGTCGCTCGGGATCGCGCGCATCGACGTCCGCGAGCGTACACTGGCCGAAAAGGCGGAGTCGCGACAGGAGGCGCTCGACGCATACTTCTGGCGCGTCGACGGGTTCGTCGGCGCCGAGATGACGACCGACGACCCGTGGACGTTCGACGGCGCGTTCGTGTCAGACAAGGACAACGACGGCCTGTGGACGCAGATGATGATCGGCGCGTGGGCGATGGCCAGCACGGTCACCGGAGACTCGGCGTATTGCGACGAAGCGCGGCGGGCGATGCGAAACATGCAGCTCCTCGTCGACATCCCGTGTGTGTCGTTCACCGAGGCAGGGAAGGGCTGTGGCTTCATCGCTCGGTCGTTCGTTCGAGACGACGAGGGGCCCGTCTACGAGAGCAAGCTGACCCAAGACAACTGGCACCCCGTCGAGTGGACCGACGGCCACACGTACCTGTGGAAAGACGACACGTCGTCTGACGAGATCGACGGGCACACGTTCGGCTTTCCGCTCTTCTACGACCTGTGCGCCACCGAAGAGGAGCGCGCATCGATCGCCGCGACCTACGGATCGGTCGTCCGGTGGATCGTCGACGGCGGCTACCAGCTCATCGACCTCGACGGGGAGCGAACCCTCCACGGCATCTGGGATCCGCCAAACATCTCCTCGTGCGTCGACGGACTCGCCGCCTGCACCGAGGACTTCGAGACCTGCGCGTCGGCCTGCTTCGGCGGCGGCTACCTCAACTCGATGCAGATACTCGGCGCGCTCCTCGCCGCGTGGCACATGACCGGCGATCCGTTCTTCTACGAAGAGTACGACCGGCTCATCGTCGAGGAGCGCTACGACGAGGTCGCGACCAACGTTCGGGACGTCCTCACGCTGCAAGACCCGTCGATCGAGAACCACTCGGATCACGAGCTCATGATGCTCGCGTACCACACCCTCATTCGCTACGAACCAAACAACGAGCGCCGCGAGCGCTGGATCGCCGCCCTGCTCGAGATGATCGAGACGGAGCGCGACGAGCGCAATCCGCTGTGGCTCGCATGGGTCGCCGGGCTCACCGGCGAGGTCATCGACGCACCGCTCGCCCTGCAGACGCTGCGCGAGTTCCCGTGGGACCAGCGCACGTGGACCGTCGACAACTCGCACCGCGTCGACTTCCAGGTCGACCCGCGCCGCGACCGCTTCGAGCGAGCACAGTTCACCGCCGTTCCGCCCTACGACGAGCTCGAGGCGTGGTGGTGGAACGGCAACCCCAAGAGCGTCGTGCAGTCCGGCAACCCCCGCGACACGCAGGGGCCGATGGCCTACCTGCTCGCCTACTGGTCGATGCGCTACTACGGCCTCCTCGACTAGTCCGTGGCCACGCCGTTCGACTCCCGCCCGCCCGCCGAGCTGTTCGACGGCATCCGCGACCCGCTGCGATGGTCTCGGTTCGCGCGGCCGCGGCTGATGGTAGCCGGGACGCTCCTCTGGGTCCTCGTCTCGCTCGGCTCCGCGCGCGATCCCGCTGCACGAGCCGGTGGCAAAGGTGCGGCGGCCGGTGCGCATGTCGTCACAGAGGCGATCGAGCTTTGCGGATCCGCGCCGGATGCCCTACCGACTAGCCGCGCCGACACGCTCGGCGCCGCTTCAGCCACCTCGAGCCCGAGCCCTCCGTGAGACTCCGCCACCTCGCCCCCACCGTCGCCCTCGGCGCCGCGGTCAGCCTCGCGGCGCCCTCGGTGGCCGACGCTCACGGCATCTTCGGACACGTTCACGTGACCGGGTGGGCGATCTCGAACCTGCCGCCCGGCGAGCTCCGCGACTTCTTCGCCGACCCCGAGGTCATGAACGCCGCGCTGTTTGGTGCGGCGTTCACCGACTCCGGCTACTGGCCGCAGAGCGGCGACCTCGCCACGCGCACGCGCGCATACTCCGAGCACACACACTGGGAGCCGTTCGTCGAGGACTTCGTCGAGTGGATTCGAGCGAACGACCCGCCGCCCTGGGACGATATCGAGTCGCGCAAGCGCGCGGCGTTCCTGATCGGCGCCGCCTGCCACGGTCTACAAGACGAGGTGTTCGACTCGCTGTTCCTCGACCAGGTCGGCGACCACGACGGTGGCGGGCAAGAAGAGGCCGACCCGGGCACCGACGGCTTCCTCGCGCTCGACGAGCACATCCGCTTCTACCCCGAAGTCTACTACCCCGAGGAGACGCTGCTCGAGCTGTACGAGGTCCTCGACGTCGGGGTCACGGCGACCGACATCCAGCGCGCCGTCGACGCGATGTCGATCCTCTACGTCCGCCCCGGCGGCGAGATCGTCGCGCAGGGACTCGGCAACCAGTACAGCGACGAGATCCCGTGGACGCGAAACTACTACCTCGACCCCGACATCCCGGGGTCGCTCAAGGCGGAGATCGGGCCGACCATGGCCTACGTCGAGGCCATGTGGCGGCGGCTGCACGGCACGCAGACAGATGACGCGGTCGTCATCAGCCACTACCCGGAGCCCGATCACGTCCTCCGCTCCAACGAGGCCGGCGCGACGGACGCGACCGTCACGCTGCTGTTCGCCGAGGGTGTCCGGTTCTCGACTGTAGAGACCGCGTGGACCGATGCCGACGGAGCCTCGATCGATCACGCGACGCGAAACACACGCTGGGGCGCGGAGTTCCCGCGGCTGGTTCGGCTCAACCCGCGCGTCGATCTGGTGCCGGGCGCCGAGTACGACGCTACCCTGCTCGCCGGCGCCGAGACTATCTCTGGAGGACAGACGGCACGCGACATGAGCGTCCACCTGCGCGTCAGCTGCGGCGACGCGGAGGGGTGCGACGAGCCGACGGCCGGCGAGGGATACTCCATCGACCTCCCGCTCCCAGACGAGGTTGTCGAGGGCGAGGACGTCGGAGCAGACGACGTCGGCGGCGACGCGCCCGAGGTCGCTGACGCTGGCCCTGACGCCGACCCCGCGGACGCCGGTGTCACAGACGCCGGGACAGGTGACGTCGACGCCCTCGCGGACGCCCCCGCGTCGGAGTCGAGCTCGAAGGGCGGATGCGCGTCTGCGCCGTCGCCGCGGCGAGGCTCGCTCGCGCTGTTTGCGGCGGTGGGCGCGGCGCTCGCTGCCCGCCGCCGCCGCCGCTGACCGTCAGCGCTTGGGTTGCCAGGACTTCCAGTAGTCGGGGCGGCTGATCGCGAGCCCGTCGGCGGTGACCTCGAGGGGCCGCCGCGTGTCGATCATCACCGCCTTCTCGTCGGTCCGCGTCTTCGTCTTCGCGGCCTCGATCGCGCCGGGGTGTGGGCCGTGGTGGATGCCCTGCGGGTGGAACGTGAGCATCCCGGCGCTGATCCCTTCGCGGCTAAAGAAGTCGCCGTCGTGGTAGAAGAGCACCTCGTCGTAGTCCACGTTCGAGTGGTAGAACGGCACCTTCAGCGCGCCCGGGTCCCCGACCTCGAGGCCGCGAGGGAGGAACGAGCAGATGACGACAGAAGGGGTCGCGAAGGTCACGTGCGCCGTCGGCGGCAGGTGGTAGCGCTCCGACATGATCGGACGAATGTCTCGGATGTTGAGGCGCCAGATCGTCAGGTCGCCCTTCCACCCGACCACATCGAGCGGATCGAACGGGTAGGTGACGCGCGTCAGCTTTCCGCCGCGCTGGATCACGATCGTGTGCTCGCCTTCGAGCCTGCGCGACGAGTCCGGGGTCGGCGCCTCGATCGCGTCGGTGTCGAACAGCGCGTGTTTGCCGAGGATCCCGCGGTCGGGGATGCCGACCTCCTCGCGGGTCTGGATGACGAGCTCCTGTGTCGGCTCGGCGGCCGAGAGTCGGTAGCCGGTCCCGCGCGGGATCACGAGGTAGTCGCCGGCCTCGTAGCGGAGCGAGCCGAAGTCGGAGTCGAGGTGGCCGCACCCGCGGTGGATGAAGTGGACCTCGTCGCCGTCGGCGTTTCGGAACGTCGACGTCGCCGGCCCGACGATCTCGCCCATCGAGATGACCGCGTCGTCGTTTCGCAGAAGCGGCGCGCGGCGCCCGATGTAGTCGCCCGTCCGGGCTTGCAGCTTGGCCGTCTCGAGCGCGTGTGGTCGGCAGTCGCCTTCGATCGCGGTCCAGCCCACGGGCGGGTTTGCGCGGTAGAGGTGGCTCACGCGGCCAAAGAAGCCGTTGCGTCCGATCTCCTCTTCGACGGTCCCGTCGGGGATGTCGACGTGCGCCTGTCGCGTGCAGGTTCCGCGGCGAAAGTACATGATCTCTCCGGGTTGCGCCGCGTGGGAGGCCTCTCGCACGCGGGCGTGATGAACGGAAGCGAGGTCAGCTAGACGGGGCCGAATGTGCCAGAGCTGTGCCAGCTCGCGGCGCCGGGTCTCGCCAGCTCGCCACGTTCGGTCTCACCGGGAGGCGCCAGCCGGACGCCCCCCACAGCGCGGTTACGAGTCGCTCCTCCCCGCTCACGCCGACGCAGGGGTGGGCGGATCTGCACCCCGACACGTGCGACCTCGCTCGTACGGGGAGGTTCGCGTCGCCGCGGATCGCAGCCGAACGGTTCCTGGCCCCCCGTGCAACAAGAACCAAACACCCAAACCCCCACATCCCACCGCCGCCCGCCGCCCCCGACGCGGCCCCCGGCGCCTTGTCCGCGCGTGACCCGACGGACACGGATTCGCACCCGCCGCTGGTCTCCGCACGGGTTCGGCTCGCCAACTTCGCGCCCCCAGGTCTTGCGGAACGTCGCCGAACCGCCTAGCGGGACGCGCGAACCGACCTCGACACGTGAACGCCATGCGCATCGTCGCCGCCTCGCTCCTCGTCCTCGCCGCGCTCGCGAGCTCGCCCGCCGCCGCACAGTGCCCGCCCCTCGGCGGCTTCGGCGGCGCGGCTGGGTTCGGCGCGTCATCTGTCGCCCGCGCAGACGACAACTCGTCTGCGGCGATCGATGTCCGACCAGTCTTTGGGTCCCAGGGGATCACGCTCTACGGCGTCGACTACACGTCCGTGTACGTGAACACCAACGGCAACGTCACGTTCGACGGACCGTTCGGGACGTACACGCCGTTCGCGTTCCCGGGCGGGACGAAGATGGTCGCGCCGTTCTTCGCCGACGTCGACACGCGCGTCGACCGCGGCGCCAGCAACCTCGTCTACTGGGCGCTCGACACGACCTCCTCGCCGCGCCGGTTCATCGTCACCTGGTACGACGTGGACTACTTCTCGATGGCCCGGGCGCCCGGCTCGAACACCTTCCAGGCGATCTTCTACGACCGTTCGGACGTCATCCCCGGCGCGTTCGACGTCGAGTTTCGCTACGGCGCCATCAACTGGACCACCGGCGATGTCTCGGGGGGCAGCGGCGGCCTCGGTGGGACGGCTGCACACGTCGGGATCGATTCGGGAAATGGGATCGACTACGTCGCGCATCCGCTCGGCTTTAGCGCCGGCGTGGTCGAGATCGACACGACGCCGAGCGACCACACGAGCGACTGCGCAAACGGCTCGTTTCTGTTCGAGGTTCGCGACCCCTACTGCGGCGACGGCAACCTCGACGCCGGCGAGGGCTGCGACGACGGGAACACAGACAACTTCGATGGATGCTCGGCGACCTGCACGATCGAGGTCTGCCCGAACGTGAACGGTGTTCCCCTCGGCAGCGCCGTCGCCAGCGGCAACACATGCGGGATCGGCGATACCGACGGCCCGGCGAGCTGCGGCGGCACCAACACCGGCGGCGACTACTCCGTACGCTTCGTCGCGCCCTCGAACGGGACATACATCTTCTCGACCAACAACGCCTCGCGGGGCTTCGACACCGTCTTGTATGCCCGCTCTTCGTGCGGGGGAACCGAGCTCGACTGCGACGACGACACCGTCGCCACGGCGTCGGAGCTGCAGCTCACGATGACGGCCGGACAGGCGGTGTTCATCTACGTCTCGGGCTTCAACGCGGCCTGCGGGACCTTCGCCCTCGACGTCTCACGCGTGCCCCAGTGCGGAAACGGCGGCATCGACGCGGGCGAGGCGTGCGACGACGGCGACGCTGCGGGCGGCGACGGCTGCAGCTCCACGTGCGCCGTCGAGCCGGGCTGGACGTGCGCCACCCCCGGCGCTGCCTGCTTCACGACGTGCGGCGACGGCGTCGTCGCCGGCCTCGAGGAGTGCGACGACGGCAACGTGGCCAACGGCGACGGCTGCGACTCCACCTGCGTCGTGGAACCCCCGGCCTGCCCGCTCGGGGCTGTCACGGGCGTCGGCGCCGACATCTTCGCAGGGAACACGTGCGCGATCGGCGAGCTCGACGGCACCGCGAGCTGCGGCGGCGCGAACTCCGGCGGCGACTACGCCGTGCTCTACACGGCCGGCGCCGCCGGGACCTACGTCTTCTCGACCGCGAACGGCGGCACCAACTACGACACGGTGGTCTACGCGCGCGACGCCTGCGGGGGCACCGAGCTCGGCTGCGACGATGACGGGGGCGGCACACTCCGGTCGCGCCTGAGCCTCGATCTCGCGGCGGGGCAGACGGTCGCCCTGTACGTAAGCGGCTACAACGCGCTCTGCGGTGACTTCACCGTCGACGCGACCTTCACGCCGGCCATCGTCTGCGGCGACGGGGTGCTCGGCGCCACCGAGGCGTGTGACGACGGAGGAACAGCGAGCGGCGACGGCTGCAGCGGCACCTGCGCCGTCGAGGCCGGCTGGGACTGCCCGGTCGCCGGCGCGCCCTGCGAGTCCGTGTGTGGCGACGGCCTCCTGGTCGGAGCCGAGGAGTGCGACGATGCAAACGGTAGCGCCGGCGACGGCTGCGATCTGACCTGCGCGGTAGAGGCCGGCTGGATCTGCCCGTTCGTCGCTGACGCGTGCGAGCCGATCTGCGGCGACGGCGTCCTGCTCGGCGGCGAGGCCTGCGATGACGGGAACACGGCGAATGGAGACGGCTGCTCGTCCGCCTGTCTCATCGAAGCGGTCTGCGGCGACGGCGTCGTCGCCGGCGCAGAGGCATGCGACGACGGCGACACGTCGAGCGGCGACGGCTGCTCCGCGAGCTGCCGGCTCGAGATCGGTTGGGCGTGCCCGACGGCGGGCGCGGCGTGCGCCGAGATCTGCGGCGACACGCTCGTGGTTGGCGGCGAGGAGTGCGATGACGGCAACACCGCCGATGGCGATGGCTGCGCCGCCGACTGCTCGATCGAGCCCGCGCCGTGTCCGCTCGTCGACGATGTGGCCGTCGGACTGGCGGCCGCGTCGGGCGACACATGCACGGCAGGCAACGTCGACGCTTCGGCGAGCTGCGGCGGCGCAAACAGCGGCGGGGACTACGCGGTCGGCTTCACCGCGCCGAGCGACGGCACGTTCCGCTTCTCGACCGACAACGACGCGCGCGGCTTCGACACCGCCGTCTACGCGCGCGACGCGTGCGGGGGCACCGAGATCGACTGCGACGACGATGGAGGCTCCGGCGTGTCTTCGATGCTCGACCTCGAGCTCACGGCAGGCCAGTCGATCGTCGTGTATGTGTCCGGATATGGCACGACGTGTGGAGCGTTCGCCCTCGACATCATCGACATCACCGACAGCGGCGACGTCTGTGGCGATGGCGTGCTCGGCGCTACCGAGCGCTGCGAGGACGGGGGCACCGCCGATGGCGACGGCTGCTCGTCGACGTGCACGGTCGAGACCGGGTGGACGTGCGCAGTGACCGTCGACTCTTGCGCGCCGATCTGCGGCGACGGGCTCGTGCTTGGCGGCGAGGGGTGTGACGACGGAAACAGGACCTCCGGTGACGGCTGCTCGTCGACGTGCACGGTCGAGATCGGTCCAGTGTGCGGCAACGGTACGGTCGAGGCCGGCGAGGCGTGCGACGACGGAAACACGGCGTCGGGTGATGGCTGCTCGTCGACGTGTACTGTCGAGTCGGGCGCCGTGTGCGGCAACGGGACGGTCGAGTCTGGCGAGGGCTGCGACGACGGCAACACCGCGTCGGGCGACGGCTGCTCGTCGACGTGCACCGTCGAGTCCGGTGCGGTGTGTGGGAACGGCGTGGTGGAGTCGGGCGAAGCGTGCGACGACGGCAACCGGACGTCTGGCGACGGTTGCTCCTCGACGTGTAACGTCGAGTCGGGCCCGGTGTGTGGCAACGGCGCGGTCGAGACCGGGGAGACCTGCGACGACGGCAACCGGACGTCTGGCGACGGCTGCGGCACCACGTGTGGCCGGGAGCTCGGCTGGACCTGCCCGACGGGTGGCGGCGCCTGCAGCCCGGTCTGCGGCGACGGTCGGCGCGTCGGGCCCGAGCAGTGCGACGACGGCAACACGGCGTCGGGCGACGGCTGCAGCGCTACGTGCACGTCGGAGGGCGGTGGCCCCGTGTGTGGCAACGGAGCCGTCGAGGGTGCGGAGGCCTGCGACGACGGCAACACGGTCGCCGACGACGGCTGCGACCCGACGTGCGAGGTCGAAGAGGGCTACACCTGCGACGACAGCGGAGGGGCCAGCGTGTGCGAAGCCGCCTGTGGCGACGGACTCGTGCGCGACGGTGAGATGTGCGACGACGGAAACCTCGACGACGCCGACGGCTGCAGCGCCGACTGTGTCGTCGAGCTCGGGTGGACGTGCGACCCGTCGGCCGAACCGTCCGTGTGCACACAGGACCTCGTCGATGGCGACTCCGACGGCGTCGCCGACGACGTCGACAACTGCCCGACGGTCGCGAACGAAGACCAGGCAGACGCCGACGGTGACGGTGTCGGCGATGCCTGCGACACCGTCGAACCGGGCGACCAGGACGGCGATGGTGTGGCCGATGCCGATGACAACTGCCCGGACGTGGCGAACGCCGACCAGGCAGACGCCGACGGCGACGGAGTCGGCGACGCCTGCGACTCGGGGCTGGTGGACGATCGAGACGGAGACGGTGTCGCCGACGCCGACGACAACTGCCCGGACGTGGCGAACGCCGATCAGGCCGACGCCGACGAGGATGGCGCCGGCGACGCGTGTGACCCCGCAGACCCCGGCGACTCCGATGGCGACAGCATCCTCGACGAGGACGACAACTGCCCCGACGTCGCGAACCTCGATCAGCTCGACTCCGACGACGATGAGCTCGGCGACGCGTGCGACCCCGACGCCGATGGGGACGGAGTCGACGACGCGTCCGACAACTGCGTCGGGACGTTCAACCCGAGCCAGGCCGACGGCGATGGCGACGGTGCCGGCGACGCGTGCGACACCGACGGGACGATCCCAGAGGACGCCGGCGAAGACGAGGTCCGCATCGTCGGCGGGTGCGCTGCCGCTCCCAGCGCCGGGGCGTGGGCGCCGCTCGCGCTCGGCCTCGGGCTGCTGCTGACCCTTCGGCGTCGGCGTCGCTGACACAAACACGTCGTCGCTGCCGAGCCGCTGACGCCTGCGCGGTCGTGCTGCTACGCATCTCTCGAAGACACGAGCCAACGCCTCGCCGTGGACCCCCGCGGCAGAGGCACAACCGGAGACCTCCATGAACCGCTCGCTCGCCCTCACCTCCGCCGTCGTGGCGACGCTCTCGGCCGCCGCCGCGCAGGCCCAGGACTCGACGGCGTACGACATCCAGCACTTTCGGCCGGTCGCGTCGCAGTCGGTGAACTACTTCTCGCTGCACGGCTCCCGCATCCAGCCGTCGCACGAGCTCGGGCTGGCGCTCCACTACGCCCACCGGCCGCTCGTGTTGCGCGACGCCGACGGCGAGCGCGTGGCGGACCTCGTCCGCAACCAGCTCACAGCCAACCTGCTGTTCGCGTTCGGGTTCGGCGAGCGATTCGAGCTCTCTGTGAACCTGCCGATCGTCCTGGCGCAGGGGGCCGACACGCTCGACCCCATCGATGGCGTCGACACCGCGGCGATCGACGGCTCGAGCGCCGGCTTCGGGCTCGGCGACGCGACCATCCTGACCAAGCTGCGGCTGTTCGGTCCCGACGCCGACTCGAGCGGCCTCGGGCTCGCGCTCGCCGTCGACTGGTACCTCCCGACCGGCGGCTCCGCGAACTACCAGGGCGAGTCGTTTCGAGCGAACCCGATGCTCGCGCTCGACTACGCCTTTGGCGGTCGCTCCTCGTTCGGCGTCAACCTTGGCGCGATGTTCCGCTCCGAGACCGAGGTGCTGAACCTCACGGTCGACGACACGCTCACCTACGGCGTCGCGGCGGCCATCGGGCTCGGGGCCGAGCAGAACATCGTGCTGACACCGGAGCTGCGCGGCGAGGCCGTGCTCGGTGCGACCGACTTCGCCGGAGAGGAAGCTCCGCTCGAGCTGATCATCGGCGCGAAGGCGTTCACGCAGAGCGACCTCGTGATCGGGTACGGCCTTGGAAAGGCGCTCGGTTCGGGCTTCGGCGTTCCGGCGTGGCGCCTGTTCCTGAACATCGGCTGGGCGCATCGCGCCGACGAGGACCGCGACGGTGACGGCATCGCCGACGCCGCCGACGCGTGCCCGGACGAACCCGAAGACGTCGACGGCTTCCAGGACGCGAACGGCTGCCCTGACCCGGACAACGACGGCGACGGGGTGCTCGACGCAGACGACACGTGCCCCGACCAGCCCGAAGACCGCGACGGCTTCCAAGACGCCGACGGCTGCCCTGACCCGGACAACGACGGAGACGGGCTCCCCGACAGCGGCGACCGCTGCCCGAACGAGCCCGAAGACCGCGACGGCGACCGCGACGAGGACGGCTGCCCCGATGGCGACCGTGACGGCGACGGCCTCGCCGACGACGTCGACATGTGCCCGCTGGAACCCGAAGACCGAGACGGCTTCGAAGACACGGACGGGTGCCCCGACTACGACCACGACCACGACGGCATCCTCCCCCCGACCGATCAGTGCCCCGACCAGCCCGAGGACTTCGACGGCGACCGCGACGAAGATGGCTGCCCAGAAGGCACCGTCATTCGCTGCGACGAGATCACGTTCGAAGGGCAGGTGCTGTTCGAGACGAACCGCGACACCGTCCGCGCGGTGTCGTTCGCGCTGCTCAACGAAGTCGCCGCGCTGATGATCGCTCACCCGGAGATCCACGTCGTCGAGGTCGAGGGGCACACCGACGACCGGGGCAGCGACGCGACCAACCTCGATCTATCGAACCGCCGCGCCGCGTCCGTGCGGCAGTTCCTGGTCAACGCCGGCGTCGACGCCGCCCGGCTCACGTCGCGGGGCTATGGCGAGACGATGCCCATCGAGTCCAACGAGACCGAAGAGGGCCGCCAGGCCAACCGCCGCGTCGTGTTCCGCATCACGGACCGCGATCCGGATCCGAGCTGTCGCTGACGTCAACGGCGCGCGGCCTCGCCGCGCGCCGCCTCATATGACGCGCGCGATCGCCTCGACGGCGCCGTCGATGAGCTCCTCAGGGAGAGTCATCGGCGGTGTCACGCTGAGCACGTCTCCGGTCGGCCCGGCGGGCGCGGCGATGTAGCCCTCGGCGAGTAGCGCGTGCATACAGCGGACACCACCGCCAGGCTCCGGTGTGCCGTCTTCGCGCCGGAGCGCGACGCCGATGAGGAGCCCGCGCCCGCGCACCGCCGCGACGCGAGGGTTGCCGGCCAGCGCCTGCTCGAGCGCGGTCGAGAAGCGCGCGCCGACGCGGGCAGCCCGCGCAGCGAGCCCCTCGCGCTCGATCACGTCGAGCGCGGCCAGCGCCGCCGAGCAGGTCAGCGGGTTGCCGAGGAACGTGCTCGTATGGATGGCCTCACCCCGCGCCTCGGCCCAGCGCTCCATGACGTCCGGTGTGCCCACGCACGCCGAGATCGGCAGGCCGCCGCCGAGCGCCTTTCCGACGCACATCAGGTCGGGGACGACCTCCTCGTGTGTGCTCGCGAACAGGTCCCCGGTGCGGCCGAGCCCCGTGTAGATCTCGTCGGCGATGACGAGGATGCCGCGGCTTCGGGCGACCTCTGCGATTCGGCGCAGCCAGCCGGCGGGCGGGACGACGCAGCCTCCGCGGGCCTGGATCGGCTCCACGACGATGGCCGCGACGTCTTCGCAACCAAACGTGTCGCTCGCAAGCATATGCTCAACGAGAGTGGCACAGCGAGTGTTGCAGGTGGTGGGCTCGAGGCCGAGCGGGCAGCAGTGGCAGGTCGCGTAGGGGAGTCGCAGCGTCGTCGCGCTCGCCAGCGCTCCAAACGGAGAACGGAACGAGTCGCGGTACCCCGACACTCCGAGCGCGCCGAGGCTCATCCCGTGGTACCCCGACGAGAACGCGAGGACCCGAGTTCTCCCGGTGGCGATCACCGCGGTCTTGATGGCGGCCTCGATAGCGTCGGAGCCGTTGGCACCGAGGATCGAGTGCTGCAGCGCGCCGGGCGCGATGGCGGCGAGGCGCTCCCCCAGCAGGATCTTCTCGCGCGATGGGAACAGGTCGCCCATCGCGTGGAGCAGGCGCCCCGATTGCTCGCGGATCGCCTCGACTACTGCCGGATGTCGGTGTCCGATCGCCGCGACGCCAAAGCCGGACGACAGGTCGACGTAGCGGTTCCCTTCGACGTCGACGACATTCGAGCCGACGGCTTCGGCCCAAACGATCGGGTCTTCGCCGCCCGCCGTCGCGCGCCGACGTGAGCGGCGAGCGGTGATGGCTGGACACTCCGTCGCGGCAAGCCGGTCGATCCACGCGTGTGTCGCCGCGCCGACGGGGGCAACGAGGGCGGGCGGGGCCGAGCCGAGCGTCATGGTCACGCCGCGCCGGCCG
>JACKDJ010000045.1 GCA_020633625.1 Myxococcales bacterium | reverse complement strand
GGACCGCGGAGGGATCTTGAACCTCGCCGAGGAGGAACAGGATGTGCTCTCGGACCCAGTCTGACCCACGCTCGCCGCTCAGTGGGGAAAAGCCTGCAGTTTCGTACAGTGCCGTCAGGTCGCCTACGACAGAGGAGTTGTTCATGACCTCCTGCAGTGACGCGGCGTAGGCTGCGCCGTAGCCAGGCGACTCGGCGTACACGAAGTTCCTCATCAGAACGGACTCGAAGTCCATCCCGGCCGGGAGCCAGTCGTCGATCGTGGGCAGCGGGAGGTCGAGACGCTTCGCACAGTGGCCGTCGACGCAAGCACCGCTATCGCACTCTTCGTCGCTGGCGCAGGCACCGCCGTTGGCCGTGAGTGCGCCGTGACATTGCCGTTGCAACCGGCAGTCCGGATCAGCACAGTCCGTTTGGCCGTCTAGGTCGCCGTCCACACTGTCGGCACAATCGGTCTCCACGCGACAACCGCTCGGCACGGGGAGAGGCGTCCATGCACGAAGCGCCACTAGGAGCGTGGCCGTCCCGCCGATCTCGCTCGCATCTAGCTCGAACAACGCCGGATGCGAGATCCACTCAGCCGCCCCGCTACTGACTCGAGCTCCGTCGCCAGCCCAGCCGACTGGGGCGACCAGTCCAGGCGGCGGCGAGCGGCCAACTGATGGCTCCGGGACGAACAACTGGTCGTCCGCTTCCGCGAGGCTGGGCGCAGTGCCGCCCTGCCAAGAGAGGAGCTCCAGCCAGAGGTCGTCTTGCGGGCCCGTCGGCAGCATTTCCACGGCCATAACGAGACACGTGGCGCCAAGTCCGTCGGCGACCGGGTCGGCATCGTCCCCGCAACCCGATGAGTTTCGATCGAACGGCGCGACGCGGAGCTTCGTGCCCATTGGCAGTGCCGCCGCCGGTGCCGGGTCGCCGTTTGGCCAGTTCTCGGTCGCGAGCGGGGCGATGGACTGTTCTGTCTCCGTCCAGATCCCGGTCGCAGGTATCTCGACCGCAAACACGGCTAGAGTCTGCCAGGAGCCGGACGCCACGGTCGTACATGTGCCCGCGTCGCAGCTGCCTGAACAACAGTCACCGTCCGCGACGCACGAGTCGCCGGAACCAACCCGCGGCCGACGATCGCATACGCCGAAGCTCAACCCGAGTCCGCTCTCGACACACGTCGTCGGCGCGGAGCCGCCCGCTGCGGCCACGGCGGCGCAATCCTCGTCGTCGAAGCAGCCAGGCAAGCACAGCCCGATCCCTCCCCCGAACCCGGTGTCGATGCACCGGTAGCCATCGTCGACTCCGTCGCCGTCGATGTCCTGGCTGCAAGTCGCCACCGGGTCGTCGAGCTTGCAGGTCTGCGTGCAGGTGCCGCCGAGCGCGGTGTCGGGGCCAGTCATCAGGCACATCGGCTGCAGCCACGGCGCGCCGCCCACGCAGTCGCTGTGCGCGGAGCACGGGCCGCCGAGTGGCATGGTGCCGGGGACGCAGCCCACGTCGTCGTCGCAGTCGGGGTCGAGGCAGTCGATCCAGCCGTCGCCGTCATCGTCGTCGAAGTTCCCGCAGTCGAGCTCGACGCCGCCCTCGTCGCCCCACACGATGTCGGGGCAGGCGAGCGGGAGGAGAGCGCAGTCCGGGTCTGCGCAGTTCGCGAAGCCGTCGCCATCGTCGTCGATGGGGTCGCCGTTCACGTCGAGGTTCGTGCAGCAGCCCTCGTCGAGCCCGCACCACGCCTCGCTCATGCACTCGTGCGCGTAGAGGCAGTCATAGTCGTGGCAGTCGACGTAGCCGTTGCCGTTGTTGTCGATGCCGTCGCTGCAGTCGGTCTCGCCGCCGCAGATGCTGTGACCGAAGCAGTCGGAGTCGGCGCAGTCGATGTCGCCGTCACCGTCGTCGTCGATGCCGTCGGAGCAGCGGATCTCGGCGCCCGTACACAGCGTGTGGAACCAGCAGTCCGGGTCTTCGCAGTCGATCTTCTCGTCGGCATCGTTGTCGAAGCCGTCCTCGCACTGAACCTCGGTGGCGGTCGCGCACTTCTGCCAGCACGCCGCCGTCTCGCAGTCGGGCCAGCCGTCCTCGTCTTCGTCGATGCAGCCGTCGGCTTCGTTCTCGAGCCGGCACGTGTGGTAGCGCTCGTCGCAGACGCGCGGCTCGGAGCAACCGTCGAGCTCGTCGCACATGCGCCGGCAGGTCAGCGGTCCAGGCTCATCGCCATAGAAGAGCTGCCGGCAGGACCCCTTGAACAGGGGGTCTTCCGGGTCCGGGCCGACGCAGTCGGAGGAAGTCAGACACATCGGGAGGCAGACGCCGAAGATCGGGTCCCCCGTCACGCCGACGCATCGGGAGTGGTCCGGGCACGGGACGCCGTCGCCGGCGAGCTTGCAGATGGCAGTGCAGAAGCCACCCGGGACGGACGAGATCGACTCCGGCGCGCACATCCCGCCGCCCGCGAAGTCCTTGCAGTCGGTGACCGATCAGCGACGCCTGGGTCGTCAGCTCGCGCCGATGCCGCTACTCTGGTGCGGGGGGCGCTCGTCCCGGCGCAGCCTCTTGGACGGCTCGCTTGTAGGCGGCTGGGGTGAGTTCGGAGGCGGGGAGTCGATAGACGTCTTTGTGCGTGCCGAGCCGCTCGAACGCCCATGCGAGGTACGCGGCGGTGTGGACGTTCTGGAGTCGGCAGGTCGCGGCGATGCCGAAGATCGTCGCGGCCCGGTGCGCGCCCTCGGTGCTGCCGGCGAAGAGGACGTTTAGGCGGAGCTTCGCCCAGTTCTGGAACTCGCGCTCCATGGCGGAGTTGTCGATCGGAAGCGCGGGGTCGTCGATGAAGCGGAAGAGGGCATCCCGGTGGTTCCGGTAGTATCGCACGGCCTTCGCGAGCGGGTCGGTGGGGAGGAGCGTCGGCTCGACTGCGTCCATCCAGCCGAGGAAGTCCTTCTTGAGGGGCCCCATGTGTGTTTGGCGCCACACGCGGAGCTCGTCGCCGGCAAGTTTCCGCTCCTTCGCGGCGGCCTCGGCGACGTACATCGCGGTCAGGAACTGCCCCCCTTCCGAGGCGAGCAGCGGTTGCGCCCCCTCGGCGCCTTCAAACTTCCGAAACCCGTGCGCATTGCAGCCGCCCTCGATGACGTTGCCGCTCGTGAAGACCGCGTTGGACCGGCTCTCGGCGTCGGCGACGAGGCGGCCTTCGTAGTTGAGGAGCTTGGACTGGAGTCGGTCGCCGTCCTTGGCGGCCTCGTACTGGAAGACCGCGACGCCGTTGTAGAGAAAGCCCTCGATGTACCCGTCGTAGGCCCGCTCCAAGCCAGGGACGAGCACCTTGATTCCGGTGAGGTCGGTGTGCATCGCGCCGCCGGCCTTGAGCTGCTTCCAGTGCTCGCCGTCGATGCGGTCGAGCAGGTCCGCGCCTCGCTCGACGAGGCTCACGAGCGTGCTCATCGCAAGGGTGACGCCGCGGCGCGCCAGGTCGCGACGAAGGCGGTCGAGCGGTACGAGCTGGTCGAACTTCTGGTGAAGCACCCAGGCCAGGAACTCGCCGGTCACCTTGGACCGCTCATACGGCGCAGGCAGCGAGCGCGCCGTCGTCCGCACGTTGCAGTCGCGGCACACGCAGACTTGGCGACGGACCACGCGTCGAACAATCTGCTGCATGACGGCGTGGAGCTTCTCCTCTACCTCAAATCCGCGCTGGTCGAGCCGTGTGCTGCCGCAGCTCGCGCAGACCGATACGCCCAGTTTGTGCGTCTCGGCCGTCAGGGAGGCGGGGAGCCGCTGTCGGCCCGTCGAGCCGCGCTTCTTCGGAGTCTTGGCAGGCTTCGGCGGAATCTCGGGTGGCCGCGGGCGCGCCAGGAAGGCCGCGCGGACCGCGTCCGACTGCGACGCGTCGTCGACCGACGGGCGTGGAGCCTCGGCCGGGTCCGCTGGTGGCGACGAGACCACGGGCGGGTCCCTTCGACGGCCCTGTCCGCGGCGCGCCGCCGGCAGCAGCTCAGCCACGCGGTCCGTCAGGCGCGCGATCTCCGCGTGCAGCCTCCTCAGCTCCGCGGCGAACTCCGCTGTCGTTGCCTCCATCGTATGGAGCAGACGAGCGTTTTCCGCTTCGAGGGTGGCAATCCGGCTGGCGCTCGACGTGTCCATCGAGCACTGTAGATCACGCTCCTTCGGCGATGTCGATCGTCTCGATCGTCGACCGCGTCCCGCCCGCCCGCCGGTACCATCGCTTCCGCGGCGTCGTGAAGTCGAAGCCAGCCAGCAGCGACGCGAGCACAGCCGGGCTGACCGAGACGCGCGCCACCCCCTCGACGAGCTCCGGCCACTGGAACGAGCCCCGCTCGAGTCGCTTGCTCAGGATGCACCAGCCCGAACCGTCGAACCACAGCGCCCGGACGATCCGCCGGCGTTTGTTTGTGAAGACGTACAGGTGACCGTCCACGGGGTCCAGGCCCAGACCGCGCGCCGATCCGGCGAGCGCGTCGAACGAGCCCCGCATGTCGACCGGTTGCACCGCGAGGAACACCCGCACGCTCGGAGGCGGACTCAGCACTGCGAGAGCGCGGCCACCAGCGCTTTCAAAGTCTCCGGCCGGAAGTCGTCCCCGACCTCGAGCACCCACCGCCCAACATGAACTCGATACGCTGGATCCGTCGCCGCGGACCGCGAATCCGAGACCACCTCGACGAACCGACGAGGCGGCGAAGAGGCGCCCGTGTCACGCTTCCGCGACAGATTGACCGACCACAGGTGCAGCGACCGCGCGTCCCAGCCACCCTGTGCTGCCCACGCGGCCTTCGGAAGCCCACTCGCCGCCGCCTGTGCCAGACAGCGTCGCGCCGTCGCCTCGTCCTCGATCTTCCGTCCTGCCATCGTCTCCTCGCTGAGATGGGTGCCCAAGCGAGGATCGCGCCAAAGACCACGAAGTCACCCCAGGCTTCGCTGATGGGTCACGTTGTGTCGCAGCCCCAGGTAACCGGGTTCATGGTCCGTATAGCCTGACTTCTGTTACGACCAGCCGTGCAGAGTCGCTGCCTGGCTGGACAAGCACTGGTCGAATCGTCAGCCGGTCGACTGGGGAACAGTCCAAGACGAGCCAGCTGCTGCCGCGCGCAAGTGCCGAGAGTTCCCATCGGCGCGTCCGCCCAGAGGACGTGACTACGTCCGCCGCGAGAAGGCGTCCATAGTCCCAGAACCGTCGAAGCCGATGGGGGCGTTCGTCTTGGAGCCCATTGACGAGTTCGACCGCGCAGACCGGCTGCGCCCGGCCGAGCCGAATGTCGAGCGAGACATCTCGATCGCGGACGTCGGCGCGCCACGATGTCTGAGGATTGTCGTCATTCAGATTCGAGGCGCGGTACCCGCTTCCGACGGAGGAGCTCGCTTCGAACGACAGGCCGGCGGGCCCGAGACGCGTTCCCGCGCGATTGTCGAAGTAGCGGCCGATCACTGGGTCGGCGGCGGCCAGTGTTTCCGGTGCTATCGCGACTACCATCAAGGTCATTTCCGTAAATGCCGGTCTGCCGCATGGCTGGTCACCGCTGCGGGGAATCTCAAGGGTGAGCGACCTCAACAACACTGGGTCGATCGGGTTCCAGGTCCCATCGCCGCGCAGCCGGAGACGCACGGAGCCGGCGACGAACACCGGGCTCGCGCAGCTGTCAACACCATCGTCGCTCGGCGAGACGTCCGGAGCCGGCTCTAGGCGCACACCCACTACGATTACGGGCGCCGGGAGGACTGCGTTCACGACAGCCGTCGATTCTTCGCTCGGCCACGCGGCGTCGTGTCTGCCATCAAACAGCACGCGCGCGGGGTCGACCTCTGCGGCGAGGTCTCCCGACCGGACAACTAGGTCGTCTGTCCAGGGCAATACTTCACCCGTCGGAGAGCGAGCTCCGATCTGATCAGGCCCATCCTGAGGTGCCCTCTCACGGAGCACACTGGCGAGGAACGCTGCCGCGGCGGCTTGTTCTGGTACCGCGGTGTGTGGCGCAGCCGCCAGAACCCGCTCTCGAAAGGGCTCACACTCGGCGGACAGGAGACTCCAGCGTCGAGACCGACTCGTCTCGTCGCTGGCTTCGCAACCCGTGAGTCGGTCCGCTGCGGCGCCGGTGGCGACGCGGACGCTGCAATTGCCCCCCGCCCCCGCATTCGACGGCAAGCAGGCCCCGTAGATCGTCGGTACTGGGTCCGATACTCCAAGGGTTAGAGCGAGCTCGTCGTCGCTGTCGCACCAGCAGGCTGCGAAGCGTGCCGGGTCACAGCTCGCGTGCAGGCCGCAAGGTCGAACCGCGGCTTCGGCGCGGGCAACCAGGGCGCGGGCAACCGACGCCCGCTCCGCCTCGATGGCTGCCAGATGCTGCCGCTGCGCGAGGTGCCCTCCGACGGCGAGGACAGGGACGTTGAAGAGTAGCGTCACCATACCGGCCGCTGCGAACTGAGCGCCGACCGTTAGGGCTCGAGTTGCCCACGGCCGACGGAGCGCGAATCGGTGTGAGAGTAGCCACTTGAGAGGCTCGGTGAAACCGGTCGGGTCGAACCGGTCTGCCTGCGCACCGGTGCTCGAACACGCGAAGAATCGGGAGTTTGGGAACCTGGACTCGATCGCATGGACCAGCGTGGGGTCTACGCGTCGGATGGCCGTTCGCATTCTCGCGTCGTCGACGCCGCCGGGCCGCCAGCCGGAGGCGCCCGCTCCTTCGCCTCCAAGGAGGTCAAACGCTTCACGGACGGTGGGATCGTCGACCTTGGTGAGAATGACGGCCACCGGCCCGCGGTAGCCGCGAGTCCTTGGCGTGCGTCCCGCTCGCGCCAGGGCGTTGGTGACGGCGTCCAGGGAGTCCATGGGCGCGGTCTTGGACGCACTATGGGGCAGCGAATGGCCGGCATCACGCAGTTCGTCGGCGAACGCGGGCAGCGCGTATGGGTCTATCAGCAGGACTACCCCATCAGCGTGCCTTAGGAAGCGATGCTGGTCCAGCGCTGCGTCGTTCGACAGTGCCTCCCCGGCTGGATCATATAGATACAAGCTGATCGGCAGACTCCGCCGTCGTCTAACGGAGAGGAGGAATGCGTCTGGGTACGAATTGTGCGTCTTGGGACGGAGACGTCCCGCTTCGAAGTCTGGCTTCCAGCGGCTGGTCCATGCATCGTGGTCGGATTGGCCGATAATCCCGGCCGTGACCCCGTCAAGCCGACCCTGGACGAGCCACCAGCTTGCAGCCGTGAGGAACATGGTCTTGCCCACGGAGGGCCCGCCGTAGATCGGCAAGTGGAGCCCGCCGGCGAACATCTCGCGCTCCAGGGGTTTTCTACAGTGTGGGCAGGCACTCGGGAGGTTCCGCTTGCCCGTCCAGATCAATGTCGGTAGTCTACGACCGCAGACGCACTCTCGACGGACAATGCCGTATCGGCCCGGAACCAGGTGGCTGTGATCGACACCACAGTCTGGGCAGCGGTAGATCGGCAGCGCCACCGGCTGATGACAGTTGGCGTAGGGGCACTTCACGAACTGGCGTCGGACGCGCAGTACGGCCCGCTCCAGAACAGTAAGGTATCCGGCCAGAAGGCTGAAAACGCCCAGCGCACAGGCCATGGACACTACGTGCGCCGTCGCGAGAAGACACAGTGTGACGCCGCCGATGACCGCTGCCACCGCCCACACTCCGCAGGCAACCAGAACCAGCGGCCATGTGAAGAAGATCTGTGGGCCCGCGCTGACTGTCCAGCCCCACGTAGCCGATCTAGCCAGCCAGGTCCCAAGCGCGCGGAACGAACCGTGAAGCACCGCGCCAAGATCTGTCCAGGCATCGCCGAAGAAGTACTGCAGTCGCGCTGGTTCGCCACCAACCTCCAACGTGCTGGATCTCAGGCCCCGGGTGAGCAGCAAAAGTGGAACGAGCGGGACCCCCTTCAGCAACAACGCAGCAACGACCGTTGCCTGCCCCCCCCCTGAGACACCCGCAATCCACGACGTCCACGGTGCTCCGAACACGAGGGGTTGGAGCACCTCTAGAACAAGCTCGGCGGCAGCAGAGGGCACGGCGGCGCCAACCCAGCACGCGCTCAGCCAAGCGACATCCGCCCACGCGAGGAGTAGCACGAGAAGGAGCGGTAGTAGCGCTAGCGAACGGACCGATGGAATCTCGTCGTCCGGTTGATGACTGAAGTGCCGAGTGGCGACCACCCCGTAGGCGATCGGGCCAATTGCCGCGGCGGCCGCCGCCGCGACGGCGGCAAGTCCAGGCACGAGGGACACCACCATCCACTTCATCAGCAGATAGTAGAGATAGAGAAGAAGTATGCCGACTAGCGCTTCTACCATCCCGTTCCTTCCTCGTGCCGCAAGACCAGGACAATAGATCCGCAGTAGCCGTGAATCGAGCCCGAGTCCTCGCGGCGGCGCCGGTCGGGCCCACACCAACGGACTCGCGGCAGGGTACGATGGTTGATCGGCAAGCACAGACGACCCGCAACACCGTTGCCGCCTCGCGCCGCGGCGCGCGGAAGTCGGTCGCTCCGCTGCATTCCAGTCCGGGGGCATCGACGGGAGGTCAACCTGATTTCACTCGATGCGTCGACGTGATCGACTCGGTCAACTCGCTGACGGACGAGCGCCCCGTGCCCCGCGGGATGCGCTGCATGGGCCTCGCCCCCCGGCATCCGCGTCGTTTCGCCGAACGGAGAGCGCATCATGATCGACTCTCCGCAGCCGAATCGTCCCACGTAGACGGCAAACGTTCCGCAACCGGCGAAGCGACCGAGGTCACGCACCAGCGCCGGTCCCGAGCGGTACGATGAACCGACAGTCCGCCAGAGATCAAATGGTACCCCGGCTTCGTCATACCTGAGCCGCCACGACCACGACGAACGCGATGCTCGCAGCCAGCACCGCCCACTCCGACGCCCGACTCGGCCACATCGCCAAGCCGTGCCAGAGCCGCTGGGGCCGACCAGACCGGATCACGCAGACGCCCCGCACGCGCCAGGGGCGGATCATCGTGCCGGCCTCTCGGTGGTATGGGAGACACATCTCCCACCACCGCTCTCGAGGGTGCTCGAATGCAGAGAAAGGGTGCGGCCGATACCGAGCAAGCTCCGTACCGCCGCTCGGCCGCTCCAGTGTCGCGCGCAAGCCGTCGCGCCACGAAGACGGCCACGTGATCCAGCCCGGCGAGACGCGTGCCACAATGATCGCGTCATCGCCTCTCTGATTCGCGTAGTGCAGTGCGCCGTTCATCGTCGGTGCGAAGTACAGCCCCGCCCCAACGTACTGGCGGTCGCCCACGAGCCAGCGGCCCTGTTGACCAATGTCGGAGGCTCCACCCGCGAACCGTGTCCCGTGGTACGCGGTTATCGTCGGAACGGCGGTGCTGACCACGATCCTCGCGGCTGACGAGAGGAGCACGAGGCCAAGTTCCTTTGCCAACGAGACAAGCCGGACAGGGGCGCCAACGAACCAGTTGACAAGGTAGGTGAGTCCGCGGCGCTGACGCTGAGCTCCGCGCGCCGGAAGCATGAACTGCATCAGGGCGTCCCTTACCGCTCCCGCGCTGAAGAGAAGTCCGTCCCAGTACACGGCCGACACGAATCGTGCGGGTGCGGCGAAGAGCCAGTTCAGCAGCGCCCAACAAAGGCGGGCGGGCAGCAGGAGATAGCGAACGAACGGACGCAGAGTGAACCTCTCGTAGCGTCGGGCGGCAAGGACGAACCGAGCCGGCGCCAGTGCCGCCCATTCGAGCTGATTGAGCGCGCAAAACGGGTATCGAAGCAGCCAGACGACGTGCGGCAGCCAGACGATGGCCGCGACTACAACCAGAACTGCGATCAGGACTTCCACGGGCGTCGCCCTCGCCAGGAGACGAGTTGAGCGGGGTGGCGGATCGGCGAGCGTTGGTGTCGCCTTCGCTGGATGCCCATGCCGCCACCCACCCGAACCTCAGATCGTGAACGCGGCACTCCCCGGCGTACGCACCGATCCCCGGTCCCGCCCGTCGACATAGACCGTCGCCGATCCGGTGTGGCTGTGTTCGATCAGAGCACGGCCGTCGCGATCCGTGAGGACCGGCTTGGTCTGGCCCGAGAAGCTGCCAAAAGAGAGCACCACTCGGACGCCGGAGGCCGGCGTGCCGCTCTTGTGCTGCACGATGACGGTTGTGTACGGCATGACCCTTCCACGCGAAGCTTGAACGTTGCCGCTCGATAGTAGCGGTCGGTTGGCCTCTTGGGAAGGGGCAGTTGCGTCGTCGCGGCTCGTGACGCAGCCTCGGCACAAACTCGCGCAAGCCGCTGTCCGGCCTCCCCGCCCCCCAACCCCACCGCACCTACCAACTCGGCTCCACGACCCGGAACGTCTTCTGCACGACCTGCCCGCCCGACCTCGCCTCGAACGTGACGCTGTCGGTCCCCGGCTCCGGCGTGAAGCTGAAGCAGTCCCAGTACATGTTCTCTGGCTGGGTCGGATACCCGACGGCCGTCAGGCTGAGCGCCTGGTCGACGATGCGGCCGAAGCCGCCGTGGCTGAGAATCCGGACTCCGATCAGCTGGCTCTCGCCCGCGACCAGCGCGCCGTCGTCGGCTCCGTCCACCTTGACGACCGTGAGCTCCCCGACCGGGTCAACCGTCAGGCGAAGCCGGTCCATCAGGTATCCGGTCTCGGCTTCCACCACCCGCACAACGACCTCGCCCTCGAAGCACCCGACCAGCTCCACGCGCTTCATCGGGACGCCGCTGTACAGGTTCACGTCGTCGGTGACCTCTCCGATGCGCACCGCCGCGTTGTCCTCTACCTCTACCCGCAGCGGTGGAAGCTCACCCATGTCTGGCAGCCGGAGGCCGACGCGGATCGTCCCCTCTGGCGTGATCGGCCCGAGCCGCAACCGATCGTCGTCCCAGAAGCCCACGCCGACAAAGATCAGCCCCTGCGGAGTCGCCTCCGAGCAGAAGGCCTCTGGACAGGCGCCGAACTCCGCTCGCTCGCCTTCCACCTCGACCTCGAGCGGGAGACACGCCGTGATGCCCGCGAGCAGGCCCAGCAGCGCCGCGGCTGCGAAGACTCGCGTCAGACGCAGGAGCGAATCGCGAACCACGACCGTGAACGCGCGCCGAACGTATGGACCCATGACTCACCTCGCGGGATCAAGATGCGGGCCGGCCGGTGCGACCCAAGCGCAGCCACCGAATTGTGTTGCTACGAGGCTCACGGTAGCGGGTGTCTCATCTCGAAAAAAGGACGCGGGCGAACAACGCTCTGTTTGGACTAGAGCTACTCCAAGTCTGGAGTAGGGACGCTCCCGAACCGGGTGGTGACTTGCATGCCGCGAGCGCACTGGGCCCACGGCGCAGAGGCGACGCGGCGTCCTTCACCCGGGAGCGACGCCGCCATCTTCGGCGCGGCACACCCGCGCACGAGCCCGGCCATCGAGCCCAACACGCCAGCATCTTCGGTTCCGGCGCCCCTGTGCTATGCTGCTGCGCACGTCGGCGCGCCGGCCGCGCCGCTCAGCCATCGCCCTCTCCGCGGTCCTCTCGCATGGCCACCGTCGACTACGACTTCGCGATCATCGGCTCCGGCTTCGGCGGCTCCGTCTCGGCACACCGCCTCGCGCAGAAGGGCTACTCGGTCGTCGTCATCGAGAAGGGGCAGCGGTTGCCCACGGAGGCGCTCCCGAAGTCGAACTGGGACCTCAAGAAGTCGATCTGGGCCCCGTTCCTCGGCTGGCGCGGCATCCTGTCGATCACGACGCTGAAAGACGTCGTCATCTTCCACGGGTCTGCCGTCGGCGGCGGCTCGGTGGTCTACGCGAACACCCACCTCGAGCCCCTCGACGCGTTCTTCACCGACCCGCGCTGGGTCGACCTCTCACCGGACTGGCGCGCTGAGCTCGCCCCCTACTACGCCGAGGCGCGGCGGATGCTGGGAAGCGTAAAGGCGCCGCAGACGTACGCGGTCGACGACGCCCTGCGCGAGGTGCTCACCGAGATGGGGACCGGAGACAGCTTCGACCGCCACACGGTCGGCGTCTTCTTCGGAGCACCCGGCGAGACCGTCCCAGACCCCTACTTTGGCGGCGAAGGCCCCGCCCGCACCGGCTGCACACACTGCGGCGCCTGTATGGTCGGCTGCACCATCGGCGCCAAGAACTCGCTCGACAAGAACTACCTGTACTTCGCCGAGAAGGCCGGCGCGCGCGTGGTGCCCGACACGAAGGTCACCGACGTCCGGCCCATCGGCGCGGCCGACGGGAGCGACGGCTACACGATCCACACACGCCGCGTCGGAATGTTTGGGCAGCGCGACAAGATCACCGCAAAGAACGTCGTGTTCGCAGCCGGCGTCCTGGGCACGGTCCCGCTGCTCTTCCAGTGCCGCGACCGCGGCTCCCTCCCGAACATCTCTCGCGCCCTCGGCACGTTCGTCCGCACCAACTCCGAGTCCATCCAGGGCGTCACCTCGAACGACGACCGGCTCGGCGTGGGCGTCGCGATCTCCTCCGGCGGGTTCACGCCAGACGGAACACACATCGAGATGGTCCGGTACGGCCGCGAAGCCGACGCGATCGCGCCTATCGCGACCGTGCACACCGGCGGAGGCAGCCTCCCCCGACCGCTCTACTGGCTCGCCGCCGTGGCACGTCAGCCGTGGAAGGCGATCCGCCACGTGCTGTGGCCCGTCGGCTGGTCGCGTAAGAGCGCGATCGTCCTCGCCATGCAGGCGCTCGACAACTCCATGGAGCTGCGGTGGGGCCGCCGCTGGTACTGGCCGTTTGGCAAGACCGTCACCTCGGACTGGGGCGATCGCGAGCCACCCCCGACCTTCATGCCCGCCGCCGACGAGGTCACCCGCAAGCTCGCCGACAAGCTCGGCGGGATGCCCGTCTCCGTCCTCCCCGAGGTCGTCTTTGACACCACGACGACCGCACACATACTCGGCGGATGTCCCATGGCCGCCACACCAAACGAAGGCGTGATCGACGCTCAGAACCGAGTGTTCAACTACCAAGGCTTGTATGTCATCGACGCCTCGATGATCCCAGCAAACCTCGGCGTGAACCCGTCGCTGACGATCACGGCGCTCGCCGAGCGCGCGATGGCGCACGTCCCGGCCAAGTCGGCCGCGACTGCGTGAGCACATGCTGAGCGCGCCCCGCCGCGGCATCCTCGCTGCGATGGCCATCCTGGCACCTCTCGCGGTCAACGCGACGGCCCCCCCCGAGAGCCCGGGGGTCGAGCGCCTCCGCACCGCCTCCGCTAATGCGGGGGCGGACAGGGTCCCAGACGACGCAGCGATCGACGCGTGGCTCCAAGCGCGCGACCGCCTTGGACTTGGCGACCACTCGATCGCAGCCGCCGACCCCCGCCGGCTCGCGACCGCGCTGCGGTCACTCGCCGAGACCCCCGACGCACTCGACCGAGAGCGCGCGCTACTCTCCGCCGAGGTCGACATCGGCGAGCTCGACGCATGGACCGCCGACCGGTGGCGCGCCGTCCTCGATGCCGCACGGACCTTCGAAGCCCCAAACACTGCAGCCGGTGACGAACCCAGCGCCGCTGAGCTGCCCAGTGTACCGCAGCTGGTCGTGTGGACCGCGCTCGCGGTCCGCGGAAGTGCCGCCGCGTTGCTTCCGCCGGCATGTATGCCCGACGATCCGGGCCCGGCGCTCGCCGTCGCAGAGGCGCTCGAGCCCACGACATACCGGGCCCCGGTCGCCACCGACGGGTCCGCTCCGCCGGACCGCTGCTCGGACCCGACCGCAGACATCGCCGTCCAGGCCACCTGCACATTCGCCGCCGTCGCCGACCACGCCGCGACGGGGCGCGCCTACAGCGCCGCCCCCTGCGATCTGGCCCTCGTCGACGCGGCGGCGCGATGGTCCGCCTACGACGACCCCGCGGCCGTGCTCGACGGCCTGTTGGCGCTCCACGAGACCCGCTTCGTCCCCGCCGGAATCGCCCGACGCGCAGCGACTCGCTGGTATCTCCAGACCGACGCGGCGCCCCTCGACGCCCTGGCCGACGCGCAGGAGCGAGCGGGAGCCTCCCCCCGGGAGGTCGCGATGCTGCGCCTTTTGGCAGCCGGCGCGGCCAACGCGGTGGCCACGCTCGACCCGTCCATCCGCGCCACCGAGCTCGGCGGCGACGCCTACTCCGCGTGGGTGGACGCCGAGCGCCTTCGACTAACCGGCGACCCCACCCGGGCCATAGCAAGAGCCGAGGCCGCCCTCGCGGTCGACCCGGCGTTCGCAGCCGCGACGCTCTCGCACGCGTCCTCGCTCATCGCCGACGGCCGCGCAGACGACGCGTTCGCCGACCTGGAGCACCTAAGACGCCTAGACCTCCGCGCCCCAGAGCTCGCTTACTGGGTACTCCAACTGGGCGAGCGGCTTAGGTAGGCATAGTCCGGGAATGCTGGGCTCCGCCCAGCACCCGCGAGGGGACTTTGTCTCCTTGACCCCTTTCTCTCGCGAGTCGGGGACTCGCGAGAGAGCTTCTGGTTGGTTTGGTGGGTCGGCGGCATTTCCGGCGATCCCTCCTCAACCCACCAGGACCACTTCGTTTGAGGCTGCCGATCGATAGGCGGCGTCGCAGATGTCCATCACGACGGTGCCGACGTCGGTGCTCGCGAGCGGGGGCACGCCGGTGCGGATCGACTCTACGAAGCCCTCGAGCTGCGCGTCGTAGATCTCTTGCGCGCAGTGTTCGGCGCGCGGGGGGAACTGTGCGGCGCGGTTGGTGTTTGGATCGTCGCCGGTGCGCCGGAGCTCGTTGGGGAAGAGGCGGGCGTACCCTTGTGTGCCGAAGAGCTGCGTGGAGGCTTCGGGGCCGTCCATGTGTGGGTTCCACCACCCGGACTCGATGACCGAGGTGACCCCGCCCTCCCACTCGATGACGATGACGCCGAGGTCGTCGACGGCGTAGCTGCCGAAGCGCGTGGAGAGGCGGGCGTAGACGCTGACGGGGCGGGGATCGCCCAGGAGAAAGCGGGCGGTGTCGATGGCGTGGACGCCCATGTCGACGAGCGCTCCGCCGCCGGCGAGCTGCGGGTCGACGAACCAGCCGCCCGGCCCCCAGGCGACGTGGATGCCGTAGCCCTTGGTCTTGACGACCTGCCCGATCTCGCCGGCCTGGACGGCGTCGCGGATGGCGATGGCTTGTGGATCGTAGCGCCACATGTGGCCGACGAGGAGCTGGCGGTCGGCGGCGGTCGCGGCGGCTGCCATCTGCCGCGCCTGGGTGCCGTCGAGCGCCATCGGCTTCTCGACGAGGACGTGCAGTCCTGCGCGGAGGGCGGCGATCGTGGACGGGGCGTGCAGGGAGTTCGGCGTCGCGACGACGAGGGCGTCGGCTACGTCGGCGGCGAGCAGGCGGTCGAGCGATGTGAAGACCGCGGCGCCGCCGTGTTGCTGCGCGAACGCGGCCGCCTTGTCGGGGTCGCGACCGAGGACGGCGGTGACGGTGCCACCGGCGGCGACGACGGCGCGGGCGTGGTAGTGGGCGATGTAGCCGTAGCCGGCGATTGCGAAGCGGAGCGACATCGGATCCTCTGCGGGCGGCTACGGGAGAGGCGGGCTATGCCGAGGCTCGGGGCACGGAGCCTCGACGGCGCCGTTGCGGACGGCGGAGTGCGGTGGGTTCCGGCGCGCGGCGGATCCGCGTCCTGCGGATCGCCGCTTGTCTATCACGAGTCGCGCTCGGACGCGTGGCTCAGTGGCAAGCGGCATCGCCTTCGGCGCAGCGGAAGCGGACGTGGAAGTGGTCCGAGTGGCCGCGCTCGTAGCGCAGGACGCCCTCGCGGCCGTTGCCTCCGAAGACGCGGGCTAGCGTCTCGGCGTCGACGCCGGTCGAGGCCACGTAGTCACGGATCGCGCGCTTTAGGCGTGTGTCGATGAAGATGTAGTCGATGGCGTCGCTGTCGAGCCAGTAGCGGAACAGGGCCCACTGGCGCTGCACGTCGAGGGCGCTCGCGGAGACGTGACCCCACGCCATGGTGAGCGTCGGGTCGGTGCGAAAGTACGTGACGTCGGCGTCGCGCCCGCTTCGGTGCGAGCGGTGTGGGCGCAGCGAGCCACCGTTGCGGCGGCTGATGTCGGCGATGGTTGGGGTCCCGCCCCCGGGGAGCTCGCGGCCGACGTGGGTGAGCCCCTCGACGAGGCCGAGGATCGTTGGCTCGGTGCCCCACGCGTTCTCGGGGCGGCCGACGTTCCAGAACTCGCCCTCGGGCATCGGCACGCCGTTTGCGAGCCGGCCTCGCGACGGCTTGCCGACGGACTGCGCGGGCCGTGCCGGGTCGTAGCGCCAGACGACGAGCTCCTGATCGGGCTGCAGTGCGTTGAGGTCGACGTCAGGGTTGAGCTGCTGAAGGCGCTCGGGCTCGGTGCCCCACTTGGCCTGGATCGCGGCAACCGAGGTGGCGTCGCCGAGCTCGACGCGGCGCGAGCTGAGCGGGCCGACTCGCTCACCGATCGCCGACGTCTCGGCGGCGACGAAGCCGGCGATCCCCGCCGCAGCTTCGCGCGCCTGCGCGGCGGCCTCGCGGTCGTAGGCTGCGGCGGCGAAGGCGCTGCTGACGGCGGTCGCGACGGTGGTCTGAGCGCGCGCGGACGCGGCGTCTAGCTGCGCGGCGCGGTTCGCCTCGGTGGTCGCGATCACCGCCCAGACGGAGCCCGGCACGAGCAGGGCCGCGGCGGCGAGGGTCGCGATGGCGGCTGGACTTCGGTTCGTCCGCATCCTCACGCAAACGACGTCACTGCGGAGTTCAATCCCGCAGCGAGTCGAGGGCTAGCACGCGATCTTCGCCCCGAACAGCGAAAATTGGTCTGCGAGACTCAATTCGTCCGTCGTCTGGCGGCGTGGCTGCGTGATCTCGCGATCACGTGCGTCGTGGAGCGGGCGTGAGGCAACGCGGCGATCAGCGCGCGTAGCTGGCGCTGCGGAACGGACCGCTCGCGGGTGCGCGCCGCTGCTTCTTGCTGAGGTCTGCGCTGACGACCCAGTTTCTGCCGGCCTCCTTGGCGCGGTAGAGGCAGGTGTCGGCGGACTCGATGAGGGCGGCCGGCGTGGAGTCCTCGGTCGGGATCCGAGTGACGACGCCGACGCTGATCGTGACGCGCCCGTTGTGTGGGTTCGCCTTGTGCTGCAGGCCGAGCGACTCGACGCCGCGGCGCATCGCGTCGGCGATCCGCGCGGCCTCGGGCTCGGTGCGGTTGGGGAGCACGAGCGCGAACTCCTCGCCGCCGTAGCGTGCGGCGATGTCCGTCGGACGCTCGGGCATGCGGCCGACCACCTGCGCCACGCGCTTGAGGCAGTCGTCGCCGGCGAGGTGGCCGTAGATGTCGTTGTACTTCTTGAAGTTGTCGACGTCGGTGAGGACGAGCGACAGCGGCGCGCCGGTCTCGATCCCGCGCACCCACTCGCGCTCCAGGACCTCGTCGAAGAGGCGCCGGTTGGCGATCCCCGTGAGGCCGTCCATGGCCGCGAGCCGAACGAGGGCCGTGTGGCTCTCTTCGAGCTGCTGCCGCGCCTGCTGGAACGCCTCGAGCAGGGCGTCCTTCTCGAGCTCGGCCCGGCGCTGCTCGAGCACCGTGTGAATGCACCCCGGCAAAAGATCGATGAACAGGCCCTGCGGATCCTTCAGGATGTAGTCGCCGACCTTCAGCTTCAGCGCCTGCACGGCCACCTCGGCGTCGCCGCGCGACGCGAGCATGACCGCGGGCGGCAGCTCACCCTTCGCCGACAGCGTCCAGACGACGTCGAGACCCGTTCGGACGGGCATGTCCTGCGCGATCATCAGGAAGTCGTACGACTTCACGCGATGCATGATCAGCCCGCCCTCGCCGTTCGACGCGAGATCGACAGAGAAGCCGACCGACTCGAGCCGCTCTTGGACACGACGCGCGGTATCGGCGTCGTCTTCCATGTACAGGATTCGGAGACGTTGGCTGTTCATCGTGATGCCGGTGCACGGAGGCGCCCGCTGACGGGCTCTCGTTGGTCCTGCCACCGTACGCAGCCCGCGCGCCACTGTCCAGGAATTTGAGAGCAATTCTGTTGCAATTTCAGCATCTTACAGTGATTTACAACGCCCCACCAAGACACACATGACGCCACCCCTGCGCGCGTCACCGACCTGGTGCCACGTCTGCCTACCCCCACCCGCCCGGGACCCCGCACCACCCCAGCCTCGCCTTGCCATCGCAAACCGGCCGCGCTACCTGCCGCGCTGCCTGTTCGGCCCGCCTCGCACCACGCCACCGATGAACGCGACCGACACCGACGCCCTCGAGCGCCGCCTCCTTCGACACGTGCAGCGCGCCTCGAAGCAGTTTCGGCTCTTCGAGCCCAACGACCGCATCATGGTCTGCTTGTCGGGCGGCAAGGACTCGTGGGCGATGCTCCATCTTCTGCGGCTCATGCAGACCGTCGTCCCGTTCGAGATGTCGCTCGTCGCCGTAAACCTCGACCAGGGCCACCCCGGGTTTCCGGCCCACGTGATCTCCGACTACCTCGTCGAGCACGGCTACGAGCACCGGATGGTCAGCAAGGACACCTACGCCGTCGTCACCGAGAAGATCCCTGAGGGGAAGACCTACTGCTCCCTCTGCTCCCGCCTGCGCCGCGGCATCCTCTACGACGTCGCCGTCGACCTCGGCTGCACCAAGATCGCGCTTGGCCACCACCGCGACGACATCCTCCACACGGCGCTGCTCAACCTCTTCTTCGGCGGCAAGCTCGCGACGATGCCGCCGAAGGTCTACAGCGACGACGGGCGCAACACGGTGATCCGCCCGCTCGCGCTGTGCGACGAAGACGACATCGCGACGTACGCCGCCGCCAAGCAGTTCCCGATCGTCCCCTGCGACCTATGCGGCTCGCAAGACAACCTTCAGCGGCAGCAGATGAAGGCGCTGCTCAACGGTCTCGCCGCAGAGAACCCGCGCATCAAGGGGAACATGATGGCGGCGCTCGGCAACGTGAACGTCTCGCACCTGCTCGACCTCGATCTGCGAGCGCGCGTCGGGCTGCCCGACTAGGCGACGCCCTGCCGCGCCCTGACTCGACCACCGATGCCCCCCGTCAGCTTGTGTGTCGCGGAACTCGGTGTACTGTGACGGCCCTGTCACAGCCGCGAGTCGGACCCATGAACAAGCCTCGACCCACCGCCCTCGCTTCAACTCTCGGGGCTGCACCTCCGCGCGCGGGATGGCGACTCGGCCTCGCCGTAGCCGGCGCACTGGTGGCGTTGGCCGCGTGCGACGACGATGCGCCCGCTGACGACACCGACGTCACCGTCGACGCTCCTGGCGACGCTTCCACCGACGCCACCGCCGACGCGAGCGACGGCGACGCGGGCGACGGCGACACGACCCCCGACGGCGACGGCGACTCGGCAGACGGCGCCAGCGACGACCCCGCGATCCTCGGCTTGCCGTGCCAGGCGCCGGGCCGCGCGCTCGCCGCGTTCGCCCCCGACGGCGCCCGGCCACTCTCCGGTCCGTCGGCGCTTGGTGGGCCGGGCGACGTCGTCCTCATGAACGACCGCGCCGCCTTCGTGATCCAAGGCCAGCACGACGTGCGAAAGACGTACTGGTACTACGTGGGCCAGCCGATCGACGCCGTCGCGCTCGACGCCTGCGCGCAGGTCACCCCGGAGCGCTTCGACGAGCTCGGCGTCATCCTCGGCTCGCTGAACCTCGGCGAGTTCACCAGCTCGTCGCTGCGCGGCCTGCGCGTCGACTCAATCGAGGTCGTCGACGACGGCGCAGACGGCGGCGAGGCGCGCGTCCGCGTCACCGGGGCCGACGACTACTTCTGGCTCATCGAGCTCGAGCTCATCAAGCGCGCCTTCCTCGCCGACGCTCCCCACGGCTACAGCGGACCGCTCGGCGTTGGGGTCGCCGTGGACTACGTGCTCGAGCCGGACTCTCCGACGCTCCGCATGGAGGTGTCGCTGACGAACCCGGGCACCGCCCCCGTCGCCGTCCTGACCGGCCTCGTGAACTTCTTCGGCGACACGGCCGTGCGCACGAACTACGTCGACGACCGCCTCGACTTCGGCGGGATCGGAGTGGACATCGGCGTCCCGGCGATCGTGTCGCTCGCCCGCGACCACGCGCTCGGCGTGGCGATCCCCGGCGCGCGCACGGGGCTCGTCTCCATCGCCGGAGTCGACGCGCTGGTCGACGCGGACCAGTTCCTGTCGAGCGCGCCGATCGCGCCCGGGACGAGCCGCACCGACACCTTCCTGCTCTCCGTCGGCCGCGGCGGGATCCACAGCGCGATGGAGCCGCTCGTCGCAGCGATGGAGCGCCCGCTGCCGGGCGCGTCTTGGAATCCGCGCGACCTGCACATCGACGTCGTCGACGCCGAGACGGGCGAGCCGGTGTCGGGCGCCGAGGTGGTGTTCGAGCAGCAGAGCCCACGCGGCGAGTGGCGCGCGATCGACGGCTTCTACGTCGGTGACGGCGCGTTCGACGGCACGCTGGTCGGCCTCGCGAACCGGGCCACACGGCTCCGCGCCCTCGCCCCGGGCCGCGCGGCCCCCGACGCCCTCGCCCTCGAGGCCGACGCGACGACCGCCCGCATCGAGCTCGGCCCTCCGGGTGCCCTGTCCGTCTCGTCGACCGACGGGTTTGGCCAGCCGATGCCGACGCGGGTGACCGTGTTCGACGGGCCCCGCCGCGTCGCGACCTCCTTCTCGCTGGGCACCCCGACAGAGACGCCGCTCCCGCCCGGCACATACGACGTCGTCGTCACTCGTGGCTTCGAGCACGCGCCATACTCGCAGGCGGTCACGGTGCCCTCGCGTGGCGTCGCGACCGTTGCCGCCCTCCTGCCCCGAGTGGTCGACACGACCGACTACATGCTGATGGACGGCCACGTGCACGGCGGGCCGAGCCCCGACAGCGCCGTGACGGTGCCCATGCGCGCGCTGAGCCTTGCGGCCGAAGGTGTCGAGGTAGCGGTGAGCACGGACCACGAGGCGATCATCCCTTGGGCGCCGGACTTCGCGCGGGCGGGTCTGAGTCCGTTTGTCGCGACGGTACTCGGCGAGGAGGTGACGCCGCCGCTGCCGGAGCACTCGAACGCGTATCCGTTCCCGGACCGTACGAGCGAGGCGGTGCGTGGCCTTCAGGTCGACTGGCACTACGCCGACATGCGGGAGCTCTTCGCGGCGTCGCGCGCACGCGGCGCACAGGTCGTCGCGCTGAACCATCCGCGGCTCGGCTGCAGCTATATGTGTTTGGTCGACTACGACCGCCTCACGGGCCTCCCGCGCCTGCCGGACCCGACGCTCTTGGGCTTTGAGCCCGACGCGGACCTGTGGAGCTGGGACTTCGACACGATCGAGCTCGTGAACGGCCACCGCGTCATCTTCGTCGACCCGGCCCGCCCCCGCGAGACCGGCATCTTCGACGACTGGATGAGCTACCTCAACCTCGGCCACGCGATCACGGCGACCGGCGTCACCGACACACACGACGTCCCGACGGAGTCGACGCCGGCGACGTACTTCGCGTCACCGACCGACGATCCGGGTCAGTTCGAAGACGCGATGCTCGTCGACTCGATGCTCTCGGGGCGCGCCCTCGTCTCGACGGGCGCCTTCGCTCGCGTCTCGATCGGCTCCGGGACGCTCGGCGACACCGTGGTCGCGGATGGCGGCCGCGCGCTGCTGCGGATCCACGTCGAGGCGCTCCCCGAGGTCGACGTCGCCGCCGTGCAGGTGTTTGCAAACTGCGACGAGGTCGCGTGGATCGAGGCGACCGACCCGAACGGCGTCGTCAAGCTCGACACCGTCGTTCCGCTGACGCTCGCGCAAGACGCCCACATCGTAGTCGTCGCGCACGGCCTCGACCCGTTGCCACGCGTGTTCTCGCAGTTCGACGGCTGGGGCATCCCCCGCGTCGTCACGAACCCGATCTACGTCGACGTAGACGGCGACGGCTACACGGCGCCCGGCGGCAAGGAGTGTGTGTACACGAACCCGGTCGTCGTCGCGCCGAAGCGGGCGGCGCGCGCGAGCGAGGTCATCGACGCGATCCCCACGCTGCACGAGGCACCCGCGCACGACGGCGACTGCCACTGATGGCTCGGGCCCGGTCGAGCGACGGGGGCGGCAACACGCCGAGCGCGCGTCCGAGCTCTGCGCCGTCCGGACCCGTCGCCGACGCTACGGCGCTCCGCGATGCGCTGCTCCGTTGGTTCGACGGCGCAAAGCGCCCGCTGCCGTGGCGAGAGACGGCCGACCCATACGCGGTCTGGATCTCCGAGATCATGTGCCAGCAGACGCGCGTCGACACGGCCGCGCCCTACTTTCGCCGCTGGATGGCCCGGTTTCCCGACGTAGCCGCCCTCGCCGCGGCCTCCGAGGAGGAGGTCTTCGAGCTCTGGCAAGGCCTCGGCTACTACTCCCGCGCCCGCAACCTGCGCCGCGCGGCGGCCGACATCCACGCGCGCGGCGGCTTCCCAAACACCGCCGACGAGCTTGCTACGCTACCCGGCATCGGCCGCTACTCCGCGGGCGCGATCGCCTCGATCGCGTTTCGACAGCCGACGCCGGCCGTAGACGGCAACGTCGCGCGCGTGCTCTCCCGGGTCCTCGCCCACGGCGCGACGATGCCGTCGGGGGGTGACGCCACGATCTGGGACGCTGCCGCTTCTGTGGCGACCGGTACGCGGCCGGGCGACGTGAACCAAGCGCTGATGGAGCTCGGCGCGACCGTGTGCAAGCCGCGCGCCCCCATCTGCCGAGACTGCCCGCTCGCCGACCGCTGCGCCGCGCATGCGGCGGGCGACCCCGAGACCTATCCAGTGCGGCCGCCACGCACCGCGCCGAGGCCCGAGACCCGGATCGCCTTCGCGCTGCGCCGCTCAGACGGCGCAACACTGATGGCACGCCGGTCCGGCGGAGGCCTGTTGAGCGGACTGTGGCAATACCCTATGTCGCCGCCCGTCGACCCGAACGACGGCGCAGGCGCGGTAGCAGCGGCGCTGTTTGGTCAACCTCTGCCGGGGCTCGGCGAAGCGGGCGTGGTCGAGCACACGTTCAGTCACATACAGATGCGAGTCGTCGCGATGGTCGCCGAGGTTGGCGACGCGTCGGAGTGGACGCCGGCGGGGTACGACGAGACGCGCTGGGTGCGGCCGGGAGAGCTCCCGCCGCGGTCACGTCTGGTCGCGAAGCTGGCGGAGGTGGTTCTTGGGTGAGGGGTGAGCGGCGGCGGAGGCTGCGTGTGGCCGCACTGGCTGGGACAACGCCGCCTGCAGGCGCTCGTTCGGTCGCGTGGGAGCGTCGATCAAGTCCTGCTTAAAGTCGCACGCGAGCCCCCTTCCCTGAGCAGCGGGACGCGCCTGCGGAGCACGACGTCGACCGTCACAGTCGGAGACGACGACAACCGCGAGCCTGCTCCGAGCGCCTCGCCTCGCCGCGGCCCGTCGCCGCTCCGCGGGCCCGCTCCCTCACGGCTCGGCGGTCCTCACCAAACGGAACCCGAGGTTGTCGTACCGGTCGCCGGCGCCGCCCCAGTCTCGTCCGGCGGACCTTGCGGGCGACGCGGTGCCGTTCCAGCCGCCTCCCCGCGTCACGCGCCCCGAGCCCGATGCTGGGCCCAGGTAGTCGGTACGCGCGCCCGACGGGTAGTCGCCGAAGTAGTCCCACACCGACTCCCAAACATTGCCGCTCATGTCGCGCAGACCATACGCGTTGGCGAGCTTCAGCCCCACGGGCGCGGGTTGCGCGCTGGGTGTCCCGATGTACCACAGGTACGCGGCATCTGGGGCCACACCCCAGTAGTACGGCGTCGTGAGCGTGCCCGAAGCGACCGGGCCGCGCGCTGCCCACTCCCACTCCGTCTCGCTCGGCAGGCGGTAGCCTGAGCACGCCGGGTCGGCCCACGTGATCGAGACCGCGGCGGTGCCGTTGTCGAAGTCGCCGTCGCGCCAGTTCGCCACCGTGCGATCCCAGTCCGTTGGCGTGAACGCGTAACACCGCTCCAGACCCGCCTGCTCCGTTAGCCAGTTCGCGTACGCTGCCGCCGACCACCAGTCCACGCGCTCCACCGGGCAGCCGTCGCCACACGAGGTCCACTCGGCTGGATTCACCGTGCCGGTCGCCGCCTTCCACTGGCCCTGCGTGACCTCTGTGCGCCCAACGAAGTAGGCGCGGGTGATCGTCGACTGCCACTGCGACTCGTCGAAGTCGCGCCCCTCTTCTTCGTCGGGCGAGCCCTGCGCGAACCCGTCGACCGGTGTCGCGGGTACGTAGCGGAACTCCATGGCGCCGCCCGACGCGCTCGGCAGCTCGAGCGGCACACAGCGACGGTTCGAAGCGTCGACGGCATCGGTCGAGCACAAGCTCGATGTGCACTCCGCGTTGGCCGTGCACGCCTCGCCCAGTGCCAGGCCAGGAACCACTACGGTGCGCGCCAGCCGGAAGCCTACGTTTCCATGAGTCTCGCCTGGATTGCCGTACCCGCGAGACGCCGAGCGAGCATACAAGCCGAAGTTGTACCAGCTCCCGCCTCGACTGACTCGGTCGGACCCCGATGACGGTCCGGCGTAGTCGGTGCGGGATCCCACCGGGTAGTCGCCGTACCAGTCCCACACCCACTCCCAGACGTTCCCGCTCATATCCCGCAACGCGTAGGCGTTGCCAAGCCTGGAACCCGGCGTCTGTGTGCGAAGTCCAGCGTTCTCGTTGTACCACATATAGGCGCCATCGGCAGACGGGCCCCAGTAGAACGCGGTGGTCAGCGTCCCCGATGCGACGGGGCCGCGGGTCGCCCACTCGCGCTCGCTCTCGGTCGGCAGTCGGTATCCGGCGCAGCCGGGACCTGCCCAGCTTACGTCGGTGACCTCGTCATTGCCGTACCCGTCGCTCCAGTTCGAGACGGTCCGGTCCCAGTTCGATGGCGTGAACGTGTAGCAGCGAGGGAGCCCGACCTGCTCGCTCAGCCAGTTCGCGTACGCCGCCGACGACCACCAGTCCACCCGCTCGACCGGGCCGGCGTCGTTGGCGTTCTCTGCCGAGAGGCACGTGCCTTCGACGCAGGTAGTGTCTTGATAGTACGACGGATTGCTCAGGAACGTCGCCTGCTTCCACTGTCCCTGCGTCACCGGCGTCTCGGCGACGAAGTACGCGCGGGTGACGTTGGAGAGCCACTGGACCTCGTCGGCCCCTCGGTTGGCCTCTGGCACCGGCGAGCCCTGCGTGAACCCGCCAGGCGGCGTGGCCGGGACGTAGCGGAACTCCATCGCGCCGCCCGCCGCGCTCGGCAGCTCGAGCGGCACGCAGCGGTGGTTCGCAGGGTCGACGGCGTCGGACGAGCACAGGCCCGACGCGCAGTCCGCGCTGGTCGTGCACGAGGCACCGAGCGGCCCCAGAGCCGGGGCGAGCGTGGTGAAGCTGCGCGATGTGCCGAAGCTGGTGCCGGCGACGTTCCGGCCGAATGCGCGGACGTGATAGGTCGTGGCCGGAGTCAGCCCCGTCACGGTCTCGTTGAACGCGCCGGTGCTCCGCCTCCCCAGCGCCGAGCACGTTACGCCCGACCCGCCGGGCGTCGGGCTCGAGGTCGGGCCGACGCAGAACCCGTGGTCGACGAGCTCCGGCGCGCCGCCGAGGCTCGACACGCTGCCGCTCAGCTGCACGGCGGTGTCGGTGACTGTGGCCGACGACACCGACTGCGTGACGATGTCGGGCAGGCCGGCGATGTTGCCGCGGTCGGCGTTGCTCGTGACCGACGTCGCGCCCGACGCCGAAACCACCGCTCGATAGCGCCGGACAGCGGGCGGCGTGATCCCGCTCATCGTGTCGGTGGACGCAGCCGCCGCGAGCGCACCTCCGATGTCCGTGTAGGCGGCGTCGCTGTCGTCGGCCGAACGTTGCCATTGGTACGAGCGTGCGCCGGCCACGCGGTTGCCGGTCGCGGCGGCCGACGCGCCGCTCGTGCCTCCCGTCCCGACCGCACGAACGCGGTACGACCGGGAGGTGCCCGGCGTCGTGCCATCTCCGGTGCAGGTGAGCGTGACCTCGGTGCCGCTCGCCCCGTCGCTCGCAGCGGCCACACACGCGGTGAGCGTCGGCGGGGGCGCGGCGCTGTCGTCGTACGGCGACGAAGCGACCGCGATCCACGTCCCAGAGCCGTCGATCTCGACCTCGTACGATGTCGCTGCGGTGACTGGCTCCCACGTGACACGCACGTCGTTCGGTCGCGACGTCGTGGCCGCCACGCCGACAGGAGGCGTCGGTAGAACGCCGACCTCTTCGCACGAGCCCGCCCGCTCCACGTACCCATCGAGACACGTTCCGCACGCAGCATCGTCGCTGGCGGTGGCCTCGGTGCAGCGCCGGTTTTCGCCGCCGCAGTTCAGCTCGGCGCACGTGACTCGCGTCCCGCCGCAGCCGGCGGCCGCAGGGTCGGAGAGGCACTGCACGCCGCCGCCGACGCAGCGCCAAGTAGCGCACGTCCCGCAGCCGGTGCCGGGCGCGTTCGCGAGCGCCGCGCAGCCTCCGCAAGCGTTGAGGGCCGACGCGCCCGGGTCTCCATCACACCGCAGCGCGTCTTCGCCGCTGCAGGTCAGCGTCCCAAGACCGCAGGTTCCGCACGCTTCGCCGTCGGCGCCTACCAAGGGCGTGCAGCCGCCGCACGCGTTGAAGGCCGCCGCGGCTCGATCGCCGGAGCAGCCGACTTCATCGGGTCCGGTGCACGCGAACGTCCCCGACTCGCACGCGCCGCACTCGCCACCGGGGAGGTTGCCGAGAGCTACCACGCCGCCGCACGCGTTCGAGCCGGCGCTGAAGGTCACGCATGCGGTCGCGTCGCGCGACACGCAGATCCGCACGGCGCCGTCCGTGCACGCCTTGCCCGGCTGCTCCCCGAGTGGGCCGCAACCGCCACAAGCGTTCGTGTCGCCCCCTTCGCAGATCACGCCGGTGCCGTCGCACACCCAGCGGCCGCCGTTGCCACAGCCGCACCGACCATCGACCGGTCCCGCGAGCGGCTCGCACCCACCGCAGTCGTTGGTCTCGGGCCCATCACAGAACAGCGACTGCGTCTCGGGATCGCAGAGCAGGCGCCCCGCGCCGCACCCCGCCTCGCACGCTTCGCCGGGCGTCGCCTCGAGGCCGTCGAACTCCAGCG
>JACKDJ010000044.1 GCA_020633625.1 Myxococcales bacterium | reverse complement strand
AACGCACGCAGCGCGGCGGCGTCGTCGACGTCTGGCGTCTCGTCGCCGAGCTGCTCGGTGACTTGAGCGACGATCGAGCCACCCAGCCGATTTCGTCCGCGCCCAAGGTCGACCAGGATCAGGTCGGTCGGGCCCAGATCGGAGCGCAGGAACGGTGTGACGGTCTTACGAACGTCCACTACCGGCGCGAACGCGGACACGACGAGAGACGACGGCGACGTGACCGTCTTGCGCTCGCCGCCCTCCTCCCAGACCGACCGCATCGACATTGAGTCCTTTCCGACCGGGATGCAGATGCCGAGCGCCGGGCACAGCTCCATGCCCACGGCGCGCACCATGTCGAAGAGGGCCGCGTCTTCGCTCGGCTCGCCGGCTGCGTGCATCCAGTTGGCCGAGAGCCGAACGCGCTCGATGCCCCCGAAGTTGGCGGCCGAGAGGTTCGTCAGCGCCTCGCCGACGGCCAGACGCGCCGACGCTGCCGGCTCGATCAGCGCGGTGGGCGTGCGCTCCCCGACAGCCATCGCCTCGCCGGTCGCGGACCCGAACGTCGACGACGTGACGGCGACGTCGGCGACTGGGACTTGCCACCGGCCGACCATCTGGTCTCGCGCCACGAGCCCAGTGACCGTGCGGTCACCGATCGTGATCAAGAACCGCTTCGACGCGACCGCCGGCGCCTGCAACACGCGGAGGGAGAGCTCGTCGAGTGGAAGGTCGAGGCGGACCGCGCCGAGGTGGCGGCGGGCGTGCGTCGCGGTGCGGTGCATCTTCGGCGGCTTGCCGAACAGCAGGTCCATCGGGATCGCGATGGGGTCGTCCTGGAGCAGGGCGTCCTCGACGTGGAGCCGCTCCTCTTCGGTCGCGTGCCCGACGATGGCGAACGGCGCACGCTCGCGCGCGGCGATCGCGGTGAAGCGGTCGACCCGGTCGGGGTAGAGGGCGAGGATGTAGCGCTCCTGCGACTCGTTGCACCAGAGCTCGAGGGGCGACATCGCGGGGTCGTCGGACGCGACGGCGCGGAGGTCGATGCGCGCGCCGAGGTTCGCGTCGTGGACGATCTCGGGGATGGCGTTCGAGAGGCCGCCGGCGCCGACGTCGTGGATCGAGGCGATCGGGTTGTCGTCGCCGAGCGCCCAGCACTGGTCGATGACCTCCTGGCAGCGCCGCTGCATCTCCGGGTTCGCCCGCTGCACCGAAGCGAAGTCGAGCTCGGCGTCGGAGTCGCCGGTCGCCATCGACGAGGCCGCGCCGCCTCCGAGGCCGATGAGCATGGCGGGGCCGCCGAGGACGACGATCGGCGCGCCTCCGGGCGGCGCGTGCTTGGCGACATGCGGGCGGCGAATGTTCCCGATGCCCCCGGCCAGCATGATCGGCTTGTGGTAGCCGCGGCGCCCAAGCGTGGGCTCGGCGCCTAGGTCCTGCTCGTACGTGCGGAAGTAGCCGCACAGGTTGGGGCGCCCGAACTCGTTGTTGAACGCGGCGGCGCCGAGGGGGCCGTCGGTCATGATCTGGAGCGGAGTGGCCGAGCGCGGCGGGCGGCCGAGGTTCTGCTCCCACGGGTGGGTGAGTCCCGGGATGTGGAGATTGGAGGTCGTGAAGCCGGCGAGCCCCGCCTTCGGCTTGGCGCCGCGGCCGGTGGCGCCCTCGTCTCGGATCTCGCCGCCGGCGCCGGTGGCGGCGCCCGCGTGCGGGGCGATGCCGGTCGGATGGTTGTGCGTTTCGACCTTCATAAGAATGTCGATCGACTCACGCTGCGTCCGATAGTGGCGGTCGTACGGATCGACGACGAGCCGGTCACCGACGGAGCCGGCCATCACGGCCGCATTGTCCTTGTACGCAGACAGGACGCCGTCCTTGTGACATTCGTACGTATTTTTGATCATCGCGAATAGCGAGCGGTCCGCCGGCTCGCCGTCCACCGTCCACGACGCGTTGAAGATCTTGTGACGGCAGTGCTCCGAGTTCGCCTGCGCGAACATCATCAGCTCCACGTCCGTCGGATCCCGCCCCAGCCCCGCATACCGATTCGCAAGGTACACGATCTCGTCTTCTGCCAAGGCCAGCCCGAGCTCCGAGTTCGCCTCCTCCAGCGCCGCACGGCCACGCGCCAGCACCGACACCCGCTTCAGCGGTCGCGGCGCCGCCTCCTCGAAGAGCACCGACGCCGCCGCGAGCGACGCGAACACAGACTCGACCATCCGGTCGTGCAGAAGCGCCGCGATCGCCCGACGATCCGCGTCCCCCGCCCCTGCGACCCGCACCTCCAGCACCCGCTCGACTCGCAGCATCGACGACAGCCCGCACACCCGCGCGATGTCGGTCGCCTTCGATGACCAGGGCGAGATCGTCCCCGGTCGCGGGCCAACGACGAAGACGGCCCCCGCGACCTCGCGCCACGGCTCTCGCGGGCCGTACGTCAGCAGCCGCGACAGCACCTCGCGCTCCCCATCCGTCAGCGCCCCCCGCGTGGCGACCAGGTGCACCCACCGGGCACCGACGTCCACGACCGAGCTGCTCACCCCGCGAAGCGACGCCAGCCACCGCGTCGCGCGCGCCGGCGACCACGCCGCGCTACCAGTAAAGACGTCCATGCCGACAACTCCGAGCGGTCCGGGCCCCCCCTACCGCCGCCGCCGCGCCCGCACAAGGGCGCCGCCGGCGCGCCGACCGATCGCCCCCCGCGTGCCCCCGGTCGTTCGCTGGGAAGTCCCGCCGAGAACGAGTACGGTCTGCGGCGAGCGCCCCCGCACAGAGCCCCGCCATGCACCAGCTCGGCTGCCGACATCACCACTCCGCCGCACCGTTCGCGACCGCGTCGGCCGAGGATCACTACGCCGCCGACCTCCGAATCGAGCCGATCCACATGCGGCTCGATCTGCGCGTCGACGTCCCAGGCGCGACGCTCTCGGGGACCAACACCCTGACGCTGCGCGGCAACGGCGGCACCGGCACCGAGCTCGTCCTCCACGCCGAGGCCTTCACCGGTGTCGACGTGCACGCGATCGACGGCGCCGTCCGCGGCTGGTCCTACGATGGCTCCGAGCTCCGCATCACCCTCGACGCCCCGCTCGCCCACGGCGAGACCGCCCAGATCGTGGTCTCGTACTCGGTGAGCGACCCCGTCTCGGGACTCTACTTCTCGTCGCCGACGCCAGACGCCCCCGACGCTCCGGTCTTTGCGGCAACGGACAACGAGTCGGAGCGCGCGCGCTACTGGATGCCGTGCGTCGACCTCCCCGCCGTACGCCCGACGCTGACGATCGCCCTGCGAGTCGCCAACGGCCTCACCGCGCTGGCCGTTGGGCGCCACGTCGCCGACCACCCACAAGACGACGGCACGACCATCGTAGAGTGGCACCTCGACCGCCCGTGCCCGAGCTACCTGACCTGCTTCGTCGTCGGCGACCTCGTCTGCGCGACCGACGAGCCGGTCGGCGACTTGCCGGTCGCCTACTACACGACGCGCGAGTACACCGAGGAGCACCTGCGCCGCTCGTTCGGCCGCACGCCGGACATGCTGCGCTGGATCACCGCCAAGCTCGCCCGCCCCTACCCGTTCCCGAAGTACTTCCAGGCTGCGCTGCCCGACATCGGCGGCGCGATGGAGAACATCTCGCTCGTCACCTGGGACGACATGTTCGTGCTCGACGAGAAGCTCGCCGACGAGTGGGCGCGCGTCGTCGACACGGTCAACATCCACGAGATGGCGCACTCGTACTTTGGCGATCTCGTCGTGTGCCGCGACTTCGCGCATGCGTGGCTGAAGGAGTCGTGGGCCACCTACATCGAGGCGTGCTGGCTCGAGGACTCCGCCGGCGTCGATGAGCGCGACTACTACCTCTACGCCGCCGCCGGGACCTACTTCGCCGAAGCAGACGCACGCTACGCGCGGCCCATCGTCACGCGCCGCTTCGACAGCTCGTGGCAGCTCTACGACGCCCACCTGTATCCGGGTGGCGCGTGCCGCCTGCACACGCTGCGCTCGCTCATCGGCGACGAGCCGTTCTGGCGCGCGACACGCCTCTACGTCGACCGCTTCGCCGGCAAGACGGTCGAGACCGACGACTTTCGGCGCACGTTCGAGGAGTCGACGGGCCGCTCGCTCGCCGCGTTCTTCGACCAGTGGTTCCACCGGCCCGGCTACCCACAGCTCCGCGCGACGTTTCGCTACGACACCAAGCAACAGACCGGAACCTTCGAGATCGAGCAGCAGCAGGAGAGCGCAGCGCGAGGGATCGGCCTGTTCGACCTCGACCTGACCCTCGCATGGAGCGTCGACGGGCGTGTGCACACACGCAAGGTCTCGGTCCACAACCGAAAGCACACCTTCGCGTTCTCGATGGACGCCGACCCCGCGCAGGTGCGGATCGATCCGCACTTGCAGGTGCTGCACACGCTCGACTTCAACCCAGGCGACGACAAGCTCGTCGCGCAGCTCGCCCAGGCCCCCGACGTCGTCGGCCGGATCGTCGCCGCTCGCGAGCTCGTCCGCACCGGAAAGCCAACCAACATCGCGCACGTCGAGCGCCGGTACGTCGCCGAGACCTTCTGGGGGGTCCGCGTCGAGATGGCGCGCGCGCTCGCTGACGCGAACTCGCGGGCTGCCGCTCGGGCGCTCGCCCACGCGGTCTCTATCGAGAGCCACCCCGCCGCACTCGAGTCCGTCTTCACCGCCGCCGGCGCGATGCGCGAGGAGGTGCTCGCCGACGCCCTCCGCGCACGGCTCGACGGAGACCTCCCCTACCGCGCACGGCGCGCGGCGCTCCTCGCCCTGGGCGCGCAGCGACGCCCCGAGGACCGCGCGACCCTCATCGCCGCCTCTGCCGAGCGCACCTATCACGGCCTCGTCGAGTCGGGCGCGATCGTCGGCCTCGCCCGGACCGCCGACCCCACGGTACTCGACACGATCCTCGCGTCGACGCTTCCGGCGGGCGTGTCGCTTCGGCAGGCGCGCTCGACCGTCGCCGCGATCGCTACGGCCGCGCGCGACGCGGGTGAGCCCTACCGACAGCGCGCGGTCGACCACCTCGTCGACCTGCTGCGGGCGCCGTCCGAGCGGGTGCGCATCGCCGCCGCGCAGGCGCTGGGCTCGATGGGCGCGACGCACGCCGCCGGGGCGATCCGGGCCGCTGCGCGCGCGATGGCGCACCAGCACGGCGTCACGTTGAGCCGCGTCGCCGACGGCCTCGTCGACAGCGCCGGCGCGGAGCGTGCAGCGCGCGCCGAAGAGCTCGCGTCCCTGCACGCGAAGCTGCGCAAGACCGAAGACGCGCTCGACGCCCTACGTGCTCGATTCGACGCGCACGTCGAACCCGGCGACGCCGGCGAGCCCGCGCCCAGCGGCGGCGCCAGCGACTCGTCGGCGGCCGCAGAGCGCACCGACCGCGCCGAGGAGCCTGCTTCTGCAACGAAGGAGGGGCGTCGCAAGAAGAAGCGGAGCCGCTCGTGAGCGCGCGAGCGCCACTTCGCCTAGCAGAGGTGGTCCGCGCTGCGGCCCGCGGACTCCCGCGACTCCCCGGCGGAGTGCGCGCGGCCGTACACGCCGCGCGCTCGGACGGCGGTGCGCGCGGCTCCATCGGTGCGAGCGTGGAGGAGACGGCGCGCCGCTTCCCCGCTCTGCCCGCCATCCGGTTCGAAGACCAGGTCATCTCCTACGCAACGCTCGACGCCCGCGCCAACCGCGTCGCGCGCGCGCTCCGCGCTGCCGGCGTCGGCGACGGGAGCGTCGTCGCGGTCATGATGGACGCGCGCCCCGAGGTGCTCGTCATCGTCACCGCCCTCTCCCGGCTGGGGGCGGTCGCGGCGATGATCAACGTCGCCCAGCGCGGCGAGGTCCTCACACACAGCCTGCGGGCCGCGGGCTCGACCCGCGCGATCGTGGGCGCCGAGCACTTCGAGGTGTTCGAGTCGGTCCGCGACGCAGCAGGCCTCTCGTCCGTCGACGCGGTCTGGTGGGTCGCCGACCGCCCCGCCGGCTGCGGCGAAGCCGCCGCGCCGACGGAGGGCGCGCCGGCCTCGGCGCGGTTGCTGGGCGCAGAGGCGGCGCGTCACATCCGCGCGCGTGTCCCAGGCGCCGAGGACGTCACGCTCGGCGCCCCCTGTTTCGCGATCTTCACTTCCGGCACGACGGGTCTGCCCAAGGCGTCGATCATGACGAACATGCGGTGGACGAAGGCCGCCGCCGCATACGGTCACGCGCTGCTCGGTCTGTCGCCCGGCGACGCGATCTATGCGCCGCTTCCGCTCTACCACAACATGGGACTGACGGTCGCGTGGGGGAGCGCGGTCGCGACGGGGTCGGCTGTCGTCCTGCGCCGAAAGTTCAGCGCATCGGCGACGTGGCGCGAGTGCGCGGCCGCGGGCGCGCGGGCGCTGGTCTACATCGGCGAGATGCCGCGGTACCTGCTCCAGACGCCGCCCACGCCGAGTGACCGCTCGCACGCCGTCGACCGGATGACGGGTGTTGGCCTGCGCCCGGAGCTGTGGCGACCGTTCAAGGACCGATTCGGCGTGACCGGCATCTACGAGACGTATGCCGCCAGCGAAGCAAACACGGTCTTCCTCAACGCGTTCAACATCGACGGCACGGTCGGGTTCTGCCCTACCCCGCACGCGATCGTCGAGTTCGACGTCGCAGCGGGCGAGCCGGTGCGCGACCGGCGCGGACGCCTGACGCGCGTCAAGGGCGACGAGGCCGGGCTGCTCATCGGCAAGGTGACGGAGCGGTTTGGCTTTGACGGCTACACCGACCGCGCCGCCAGCGAGCGACGGCTCCTCCGCGACGTGTTCGAGCCGGGCGATGTCTGGTTCCACTCCGGAGACCTGCTCCGGCACATCGGCTGGGGCCACTACGTCTTCGTGGACCGCGTCGGTGACACCTTCCGTTGGAAGTCCGAGAACGTCTCCACGACTGAGGTGGAGCGCGTGCTCGACGCGATCCCCGGGGTCGGCGCCTCGGTGGTCTACGGGGTCGAGATCGACGGAACGGAGGGGCGCGCGGGGATGGCCGCGGTCACGCTGGACTTCGACGCCACGCCGACCCCGGAGTCGCTGTTCGCCGCGTGTCGAGCCGCGCTGCCTGCGTACGCCGTGCCGGTCCTCCTGCGCTTTCGCGACGCGCTCGACACCACCGAGACGTTCAAGCACCAGCGGGCGGCGCTCCGGTCCGAGGGCTTCGACCTGACGCGGGTGACGGACCGAGTCTACGTCCAGCTCCCAAACGGAGACGTCCAGGCGCTGACCCCGTCGCTGGCCGCGTCGCTTCCACAGCACCGCTGGTAGGCTGCGCCGAGTCCGACCGATGTCCGAACCCCTGTCTGCCCGAAGCCCATGTTGATGTTTGCAATCGGAGTCGTGATCGCCCTCGCCGCGGTCGTCATCTACGACCTGACGCAGCGCCGCCACGCGATCCTCCGCAACTTCCCGATCATCGGGCACTTTCGCTATATGCTCGAGGCGATCGGCCCAGAGCTGCGCCAGTACATCGTCACCTCGAACGACGAGGAGCGACCGTTCTCGCGCGACCAGCGGAGCTGGGTCTACGCGTCGTCGAAGAAGCAGAACAACTACTTCGGCTTCGGTACCGACAACGACCTGGAGCGCGCACAGAACCACCTGATCGTCAGGCACGCCGCGTCACCCGTCGAGTCGCCACACGACGGCGAGCCCGGCGTCGACCCGCTCTGGCCCGTCGCCTGCGCGAAGGTCCTCGGCGGCGCGCGGGGCCGACGCCGCGCCTTCCGCCCCGAGTCCGTGTTCTATGTATCCGCGATGTCGTACGGCTCGCTCTCGTCGCGGGCGGTCGAGGCGATCAACCGCGGCGTCGCGATCGCCGGCGGCCTCCACAACACCGGGGAGGGCGGCATCGCCCCTCCCCACGCCCACGGCGGACCGCTGATCTGGCAGCTCGGTACCGGCTACTTCGGCGCGAGAACGCCGGACGGTTCATTCTCGATGGACCGCATGCTCGAGCGCGTCGCCGCACACGATGTCCGCGCGATCGAGATCAAGCTGAGCCAGGGCGCGAAGCCGGGCCGCGGCGGCGTGCTCCCCGCCGCGAAGGTAACTCCCGAGATCGCCGCCATCCGCGGGATCCCTGTCGGACATGACTGTATCTCTCCCGCCGGGCACTCGGCGTTCGACGGTCCCGACCGCCTGCTCGATTTCGCCGAGTCCATCGCCGACGCGACGGGACTGCCCGTAGGGATCAAGTCCGCGGTCGGCGAGCTGCGCTTCTGGGAGCGGCTGGCAGACCTGATGGCCGCCAGCGACCGCGGCGTCGACTTCATCACGATCGACGGCGGCGAGGGCGGAACGGGCGCCGCCCCGCTGGTGTTCGCCGACCACGTGGCGCTGCCGTTCAAGGTCGGCTTCGCTCAGGTCTACCGGGTGTTTGCCGAGCGTGGCCTGGCCGACCGGGTCGTCTTTGCCGGCTCTGGTCGGCTCGGCTTCCCTGTCGAGGCCCTGTTCGCGATGGCGCTCGGCGCCGACCTGGTCGGCGTGGCGCGGGAGGCGATGCTATCGATCGGGTGCATCCAGGCGCAGCGCTGCCACACGGGTCACTGCCCGACCGGCGTCGCCACACAGAACGCGTGGCTCATGCGTGGGCTCGACCCCACCGAGAAGTCCGCGCGTCTCGCAAACTACCTGGTGTCCCTGCGCAAGGAGCTGACCTGGCTCGCGAACGCGACCGGCAAGCGCCACCCGGCCGAGGTCACGCTCGACGACTTCGCCCTGATCGACGGCCAGTTTCGCGTCGTCGACCTGCGCGAGCGGTTTGGATACCAGAGCACACGCCTCGTGGGTGCCGCGGCGTGAGCGCGGTCGCGCCGATCTCCCCCGTCGTCGCCGCGCGCTCGCTGGCCGCCGCGACGCTCGCCGGCATGGTCGGCCACCGCGTCGACGCGGGTGAGGGCTGGCTCCCCAAGATGGCCTTCCGAGTGGCGGGGCGGGACGTCGACGCCGACGCGCTCCTGGCGACGATCGGGACCCGCCGCGGAAACCACCGGCCGATCGACGTCGCGGTGCTCGTCCATGGGCTGTTCGTCGACGAGCAGAACTGGACGCGCGGGCCCGACCCGTTGCCGGGTCGTCTCGAGGCGCTGTTTGGTTGGAGCCCGATCCTGGTCAGGTTCAACACCGGGCTCCACATCTCCGACAACGGTGAGGCGCTCGCGCGGCTCCTGGTAGAGCTCCACGACGCGTGGGGCCCGCGGCTCGGACGGATCCAGGTCGTCGGTCACTCGATGGGCGGCCTCGTGTCGCGGAGCGCGCTCGCGGCGTTGGAGCGGCAGAACGCCGCAGTGCTCGAACGCGTCGAGCGACTCTTCCTGCTGGCGACGCCGAATCACGGTGCGGACCTCGAGCGGCTGGGGCACTTCATCGAGGTCAGCCTGCGACGCGCGGCGCAGCTCTCGAAGCCCGATGGCCAGGGCGGCGCGCTCGCCGTACGCGCCCGCGCCGTGGCGCCGGCCCTGGTCGCCCCAGCGGTCGGTGAGCTCGCGCAGCGCCTCGCCGTGCGAGCCGGCGCAACCGCTTCGCTCCCTGCGCGGTCGCTGGAGTCGCTCCTCGCACTCCGCTCCGACGGCATCCGCGATGTTCGCTACGGCTACATGCTGCGCGCCGAGTGGGAGTCGGCGGCCGACGCCGGAGACCCGCTCCTGACGAGCCACCGGCGGCGGCTTCCTCCACCGCCGCACGTGCGAACGTTTGCTGTGGCCGGGTCGCTCTGGCCGACCGCCGGTGCACGGCCATCACGGCTGCGAACCGACGGGCTCGTCTCCTGTGCGAGCGCGGCGGGTGTCGGTGAGTTCGACGACCTCGGCGTCGTCGCCTCCGGGCACTACGCCGAGGTCCCGGTCCTGTTGCACCAGCTGGTGCCGGCGTCGCGCCGGGTGCGCGCGCACCTTCGCGGCTGGGCAGAGCACGAGCGCCGCTAGCGCCGCGGACACACGGACCGTGCGTCGCACGAGCGCTAGCGCCCCAGACACACAGACGCGCGGACAAACGGACAGCCGGACACAGAGGCACACAGACACTCGGACCGCGCGCGGCCCCGGGGCTCTGTGATCCGGGCGCGGCCAATGGTACTGTTGCGTCCTAGCCCATGCGCGACGCCCCTGCCGGCGTCCGCTTCGACATGCCTTCAGCCTCGACACGTGTGAGGACCCATGCGCCACAACGCATCCCGCTCCGTCTCGTATCGCGCTCTACTGGGCGCGCTCGCCGTGGCATCGATCACCGCCGGCTGCGGCGGAGACGACGATCCGTCATCGGACGCCTCGACCGAGACCGGCGACGTGGCGAGCGACGGCGCTGACGTCGGCACCGACTCCGACGCCGACGCGGGCGACGATGTCGGCGACGGAAGCGGTGCGGACGCAGACCTCGGCGACACCGAGGACGTGGAGGTAGACTCTCCCGACGGATCGATCGACGGGTTCTCGATCCCTGGACTGTCGGCCGCGGCGAACGTCGCGATCGACGTCTACGGGATCCCGCACGTCTCGTGCGCGACAGACGCGGACTGCGCGGCGGTGCTCGGCTACCTGCACGCGCGCGATCGGTTTGCACAGATGGACATCCGTCGCCGGGTGACGACGGGCAGGCTGCATCAGCTGGTCGGCGCGCTCGCGCTCGACGTCGACCAGGCGAACCGTAACCTGTACGCCACTCCCGACGGTCGCTTCGCCGAGGATGTGCTCCTCGAGAACGCGTCGGCCGACACACGAGCGCTCCTCGAGGCCTACGCGAACGGCGTCAACGCGTGGCTCTCGGACCGCGAGGCAGGGCGCAACGGCGCGGTGCTCCCCGATGAGTACGGCTTCGCCCTCGTCAGCGCGGACGTGATCCCGCCGTGGACCCCCGCGGACAGTCTGTCGACGGTGCTCGCGCTGATCGACAACCTGACCAACGACAGCGACCGTGAGCTCGCACTCGGCGAGGCGTATGCGAGCATGCCTGCCGAGATGGCCGCCGACCTCTGGGGACCCGCGCCGGCCATCGAGTCGATCATCGAGCCGGGCTTCGTCTTCCCCAAGGCCGGCCACGCACCGGCGACGCCCGGGCTCGACGTTGCCGTCGGCGCTCGACTGCGTGCGGCGCGACCGGCGATCCACGCCGCGCTCGAGCGGGTTCGCGGGTCTCGCATCCTGCGAGACTTCGACCTCGACGGCGCGCAGGGCTCGAACAACTGGGTCGTGTCGCCAGCGCTCACTGCCGACGGGGCTGGCCTACTGTCCAACGACCCGCACCTGGGCCTCTCGAACCCCGCCGTCTGGTACTACGCCCACCTCGACTCGAAGACGAACGGCGGCGGGGACTACCACGTCGCCGGTCAGAGCTTCGCTGGCATGCCGTGGATCGTGATCGGCCACAACGAGCACATCGCCTGGGGAGCGACGAACACGACGCTCGATCAGTCCGACGTCTACGTCGAGACGCTGACACCAGACGGCACCGGTGTGATGTTCGACGGCGCCGAGGTACCGTTCGTGCGCGTGCCACACACATTCGAGCCGAGCGACGGCCCGCCCGAGACGCGCGACCTTCTGTTTGTTCCGCACCACGGTCCCGTGCTGGAGCTCGACGCCGAGACGGGCACCGCGATCTCGCTGGCGTGGACAGGCAACCGCGTCACGACGGATGCGAACTTCCTGACAGAGCTGATGCGGGCGTCGACGGTCGCCGAGGGCCGGACCGCGTGTGAGCAGATCACGACGATCGGTCAAAACTGGGTCATCGTCGACACCGAGGGCTCGATCGGCTGGTTCCCATACAATCATGTCCCACGCCGGGACTGGGCCTCGATCGACCTCCCCTCGTTCTTGCCGCTGCCCGGCGACGGCTCGGCCGAGTGGGGCGAGTGGCTGCCGTACTCTGCACTCCCGCAGCTCTACAACCCGGAGCAGGGCTACATCGCCACGGCGAACAACGACATGACCGGGGCGCTGTCCGACGGCGACCCGTTCAACGACGGGACGACGCCGCTCCAGGTCTACGTCGACTCAGGCTACCGCCACGCCCGCATCGTCGAGCTGCTCGAGGCCGGACGAGGCTCGCTCGACCCCGACGCGATGCAGGATATCGTCGGCGACGTGTTCTCTGCGTTTGGTCGGGACATCACGCCGCGCATCCTCGAGCTGCTCGGCGACATCGACCTGGCCGGCGCCTCGGCCGACGTCGCAGACGCGCTCCGCGCGTGGGACTACGAGTGCCCGTCGGGAGTCGACGGCGACACTGTCGATTCACCGCCTGTCGCCGACGCGGGCGAGGCCGCGTCGTCCATCGGCTGCGCAGCGTTCCACGCGGTCGTGGGGCAGCTCGTCAAGCACGCGTTTGGCGACGAGCTCGCCGCGAACGAAGCGCCGATGGGCGCCGACCTCGACACCCTCGTGCGCCTGCTGCTGCGACCGGAGTCGCTCGCCTATGACGCGTGGTGGGACGACGTCTCGACGGACGGTCTCGAGACGGCGCAGGACACCGTGATCGCCGCGACTATCGACGCTGCCGACCTTCTCGTCACACGGCTGGGAGACGACCCCGATGGCTGGCGTTGGGGTTACCTCCACACGGTGACGCTGCGCGCCGACCTGTTCGACTCGTTTGGTGTGGCGGTCTACAACAACGGGCCTTGGGTCAACAACGGCGGCACACACACGGTCGACGTCGCGGCGCCGCGCTCGCTCACCGGCGGGGACTTCACACACAGCGCGGGCGCATCGACCCGTTTCGTCTGCCACGTCGCCACGGCGGGCGTCGACTGTACGGTGCAGATGCCCGGGGGACAGCGGCACTACCGCGACTCGCCCAACTACCAGGACGGCCTGCTGCGCTGGCTCCACAACGAGCCGGTCGCGCTGGGCTTCGACTACGCCGCAGAGGCCGCTACGGCCGCCGAGCAGCTCCGCTTCGAGGTCGGCGAGTAGCTCGGGAGCGGCCGCCGACCGGAGCGGGGCCGGGGTCAGACTCGGCGCGCCCGCGCGGCGCACGTTGCACACAGACGGGCGCGGACCTACGTCACCGGGGCCTCGCTCCCGGTGACTCCCGACATGGCACGCTACACGACCACCATCGCCACTCCGCTCTCGGTTGACGGCGCCTTCTCGTTCATGCGCGACATCACGCGGTTCGCCGAGTGGGATCCCGGTGTGAAGCGCGCGCGGCGCGTGCGCGGCGACGGGTGGGGCGTCGGTACAGCCTACGAGCTGGTCGTCGATGCCGGTACGACGTCGGTGATGATCTACGAGGTGACCGAGTACGAGCCGCCGCACCGGATGGTCTTGGTCTCGCGCACGCGGTGGCTGACCTCGGTCGATGAGATCCGCGTCGAGCCCGACGGCGCCGGCTCCCGCGTGACCTACGACGCGGTGCTGACGCTCAACGGACGTCTGGGCCGGTTCGACGGCTTCCTCGGCCACGCGTTCCGCAAGGTGGGAGACCGCGCGGCGGCCGGGCTGCGGACCGCGCTCGCGAGCGCCGCGGCATGAGCGCGCTGGGCGACACCATCGACGGCGCCCTCGAGTGGAGCGTCGTCGGCAGCTTCACGCGCGTCGGGGCCGCGGTGCGCCGTCGTGTAGACCACTGGGAGGCGGCGGCCACACGAGACCTGAGCGGACGCGTGGTGGTCGTCACGGGCGCGACCTCTGGCATCGGCCGCGCGGCCGCGCTGGCGCTCGCGAGGGCTGGTGCGTCGGTAGAGATCGTCGGCCGCGACGGCACTCGGACCGCCGCGGCTGCGGAGGCGCTTCGCGAGGAGTCACGCAGCGCCTCGGTCGGCCACGTCGTCGCCAACACGGGCGATCTCGAAGCGGTGCGTCGAGCGGCCGCCGAGCTGCTGGCGCGGCACTCGCGCATCGACGTCCTGATTCACAACGCCGGCGCGCTGGACGATGTCCGCGGCGAGAGCCCGCAGGGCATCGAGCAAACGGTCGCAAGCCAGGTCGTCGGCCCGTTCTTGCTGACCGCGCTGCTCCTGCCAGCTTTGGAGGCGGCAGGGCCAGCGCGGGTGCTCTGGGTGTCGTCGGGCGGAATGTACAGCGAACCGCTGGCGGTCGACAGGCTCGAGATGCCCGCCTCTGCATACGACGGCGTCACCGCATATGCCCGAGCGAAGCGAGCTCAGGTGACGCTCACCGAGCTCCTCGACGAGCGGCTCCGCGACCGCGGCGTCGTGGTGCAGTCGATGCATCCTGGGTGGGCCGACACGCCGGGCGTCGCCCGCTCCCTGCCGACATTCCGGCGCGTGGTCGGCCCCCTGTTGCGCACGCCCGACGACGCGGCCGACACCCTTGTCTGGCTCGCCTCGGCCGACGGCGCACCGCTGCAGCAGCCCGGCCGCTTCTGGCACGACCGCCGCCCCCGCCCAACCCACCGGCTCGCGAAGACACGCCGCGCCGACACGCCGAGCGAGCGGCAGCGCCTGTGGGACTGGGTCGTGGCGAAGAGCGGCGCGACGGTCTGACGGCCGCCGCGGCCTTCCGCCCCGGCCGCCGCGGCCTTCCGCCCGACGGTAGTGCGCCGCGGCCCCGCTACCCCCGCTTCATCGCCGCACGGCGGCGACGGAGGCGGATCCAGCCGCGGCGTCTGAAGAACCAGAGCTGCGCGCCCGCTACTAACGCCATGACCGCGATCGCGGCCGGGTAGCCGTACTCCCAGCGCAGCTCGGGCATGTTCCACTTCGAGACCGCCGGATCGAAGTTCATGCCCCACACCCCGACGAGGAAGCCGAGGGGGATGAAGATGGTCGAGATGACCGTCAGCAGGCCCATCACGTCGTTGAGCCGCGCGCTCATGACCGACAGGTGCGAGTCCATGACGCTGTGGCAGAGGTCGCGGTATGTGTCGACGAGGTCGTGGGCCCGGTTCAGGTGGTCGACGACGTCTCGGAAGTAGACGCGGCTCTCTTCGCCGATGAACGCAGACTCCTCTGTCGGGACGCGGCCGAGCGCGTCGCGGAGCGGGTCGATGCACTTGCGCAGCACGAGCAGCTCGCGTCGCGCGACGTGGATCGGGCTGATCACGTCGTCGGTCGCCTCGAGGAGCACAGCGTCTTCGAGGGCCTCGATGTTGTCTCCGATGCGCTCAAGGAGCGGGAAGTAGCTGTCTACGACGGCGTCGATGAGCGCGTAGAACAGGTAGTCCGCGCCGCTACGCCTCACGCGACCTCGGGCGGAGCGGATTCGCTCGCGCACGCTGTCGAACACGTCGCCGGGTGCCTCTTGGAACGAGACGACGAGCCCGTCGGCCAGGAAGATGCTGAGCTGCTCGGTGACGAGCGTGGCGTCCGTGAGCTGCGCCTCGCGGAGTACGACGAAGAGGTTCTCGTCGTACTCCTCGAGCTTCGGGCGCTGTCCGAGGTTGACGACGTCTTCGACGGCCAGGTGGTGCAGCCCGAGCGAGTCGCGCAGCGCGTCGAGGAGTTGGAGGTCGCCGTGTCCGTCGACGTCGGCCCAGACGACCGGGTACGTCGCGCGCAGAGCGTCGAGCCGGTGAAAGTCCACCTGCTCTTCTACGAATCCGTCGGGACCGAACGCGAAGACCTTTGCCAGGGGCGTCGGAGACGGAGCCGCGCCGACCGACGGTAGCCGGCGCGTGCTCCGAATCCGCGAGGTCGTCACGGTAGGCTCAGTCCTGCGCCGCCTTCCGCTTCTCGGCGAACTCCTTGATCAGCTCTTCCTGCACGTTGCGCGGGACGGACTGGTACTTCTCGAACTCCATCGAGAACTCCGCCTTGCCCTGCGTGCTGGAGCGGAGGTCGTTCGAGTAGCCGAACATCTCCTTGAGGGGGACTTCGGCGGTGATGACGACGTAGCCCTGGCGGGTGGTGTTGCCGACGATCATGCCGCGGCGCTTGTTGAGTCCGCCGAGCACCGCGCCGGAGAACTCCTCGGGGGTCTCGACCTCGACCTTCATGACGGGCTCGAGGATCTGCGGGCCGCACTTGTCGTAGGCCTCGCGGAACGCCTGACGGGCGGCGAGGCGGAACGCCATGTCGGACGAGTCGACCGGGTGGAACTGACCGTCGTTGATGCACGCGCGGACGCCGACGACCGGGAAGCCGATGAGCGTGCCCTTGGTGAGAGCCTCCTGGAACCCCTTGTCGCACGAGGGCTGGTACTCCTTCGGGATGACACCGCCGACGATCGAGTTGAGGAACTCGTAGTTCTCGCCGTTGTCGGTGGGCTCGAAGTAGCCGCCGATCTTGGCGAACTGTCCGGAGCCGCCGGTCTGCTTCTTGTGCGTGTACGTGAAGTCTGCGTGCCGCGTGATGGTCTCGCGGTAGGCAACCTGCGGCGCGCCGACCTCGACCTCGACGCCGTACTCGCGGCGAATGCGCTCGATGTAGACCTCGAGGTGCAGCTCGCCCATGCCGCCGATGATGGTCTGGCCCGACTCCTCGTCGCGACCGACGCGGAACGTGGGGTCCTCCTTCGAGAAGCGGTTGAGCGCCTTCGAGAAGTTCTGGAGACCCTCCTTCTTCTTCGGCTCGACAGCGAGGGTGACGACCGACTCCGGCACGAAGATCGACGTCATCGTGACGAGGAGGTTGCCGTCGGTGAACGTGTCGCCCGACGCGCAGTCGACGCCGAACAGCGCGACGATGTCGCCGGCCTGGGCGCTGTCGATGTCGTGCATCTCGTCGGAGTGCATCTGCACAAGGCGACCGACCTTCACGCGCTTGCCGTTCTGCATGTTGTGGACGGTGTCACCCTTCGACAGGGTCCCCTGGTACACGCGGCAGTAGGTGAGCTGGCCGTAGCGGCCGTCTTCGAGCTTGAACGCCAGCATGACGAGCGGCTTGGAGGCGTCGCAGGTCAGCGTCACCTGGGCCTCGTCGTTGCGCTGGTCGAGCGCGTCGTAGTCCTGATCGAGGGGGCTCGGCAGGAAGCGGATGACGTTGTCGAGCAGCGGCTGTACGGCCTTGTTCTTGTACGCCGAGCCGAGGCACACCGGCGTCAGCTTCCGGAGAAGCGTCGCGCGACGGATGACCGGGTACAGGAGCTCTGCGGGCACGTCCTCGCCCTCGAGGAACAGCATCGCGACCTCGTCGTCGAAGTCCGCGCACGCCTCGACCAGCTTCGCGCGCTGCGAGTTCACGACGTCGACGAGGTCGGCCGGGACCTCTTCCTTGCGGATGTTCTCGCCGTTGTCGCCGTCGAAGTAGTACGCCTCGCGCGTGACGAGGTCGACGATGCCCTTGTGCTTCTCTTCGAGGCCGATCGGGTGCTGGATCATCACCGAGTTGTGCTTGAGCTTCTCGCGAAGCTGCTCGCACACCCCGAGCGGATCGGCGCCGGCGCGGTCGCACTTGTTGACGAACGCGAGTGCCGGGACGTTGTACCGGCGCATCTGGCGGTCGACCGTGATCGACTGCGACTGCACGCCCGCGACGGAGCAGAGGACCAGGATCGCGCCGTCGAGGACGCGCAGCGACCGCTCGACCTCGATCGTGAAGTCGACGTGCCCGGGGGTGTCGATGATGTTGATCGCGTTCTCACCCCAGTTGCAGTACGTCGCCGCAGACTGGATCGTGATGCCCTTCTCGCGCTCGAGATCCATCGAGTCCATCTTGGCACCGACGCCGTCCTTGCCGCGCACGTCGTGGATCGCGTGGATCTTGCCGGTGTAGTACAGGATGCGCTCGGTCAGGGTCGTCTTTCCCGAGTCGATGTGCGCAGAGATGCCGATGTTCCGAACGAGTTCGCGGGGCTTCGCCATGTCAGGGCCTTAGCGTTGATGGTCCAGGTGAGAAGAAGGCCGGCGCCCCTTAGCTGGCTTTGACCCGAATGTCCAACCACAACACGCGCCCGCCGGAGCTACTCCCAACCGCTCGCGAACGCTCGACTTCTCGGCGCGGCAGGCTCCCCCGGCAGCCGCTCCCGCTGGTAGCCGTCCTTGTCGCGCTCGCCGCCCTCACCCCGGCCAGCGCCGCCGCAGACGACGCCCTAGGGAGTGCCATCGGGCTAGAGGCCCGCCTTCAGCCGCTCGGGCTCGAGGCGCCAGACGGCTCCCCCTACGCCCACCGCGGGGCCGCCGAGCTCGACGCTATCGCGCACGCGCTCGCCACCCGCGCCGCCGTCCCCGACCACGACCCGTGGGGAAAGCGAGTCTGCGGGGTCTCGGCCGTCGCCGAGCCCGTGTTCCGCGAGGAGGACCTCATCCCCCGCTGGGCCAACCTCTTCCACCGAAACACCCGCGCGCGCGTCTTGCGCGACGCGCTCGACATCGACGAGGGCGACATCCTGACGCGCGAGGCCTGGCTCCAGGCCGAGCGGAACCTCCGCGCGCTCGGCGTCTTCTCCGTCGCCACCGTGGTCACGACCTGGCGCTTCGAGCCCGACTGCGTCGAGCTGCTGGTCGCCACGCGCGACCGGTGGAGCCTCCTGTTCAACACCGTCGTCACGTCGAACGGATCGGCCGTCTCGGACTTCACCTTCGGCGTGTCCGAGGCCAACCTCTTCGGGACCGGAAACTACCTCGCGCTGACCACGTCGCGCGGGCTCGGCTCGTGGCGCGTTGGCCCGACTCTCTACGCGCCGCGGCTCGGGGGGTCGCGCGTCAGCCTGTACCAAGCGTTCGACGTCTACTTCGACCGGGAGGTCGGCGGCGTCGAGGGCGTGGCGTCCTCGACGAGCGTTGCGCGCGGATTCACGCAGCCCGGGCAGCGCTTCGCCTGGAGCGCGCAGCTCGACCACTCCGACACGCTGCGGCGCCGATACACCGGCGCCGTCCTCGACACGTGGGAGTACGGCGACGAGCGGGTCGACGAGCGCTACCGCGTCACCGCGACCGGCGCGCAGGGCTCGGTCACGCGCCAGTGGGGCACCGACCTTCGCCACCGCCTGTCGCCCGGGTTCATCGTCTCGAACAGTGAGGTCCGCGCCGAGCCGCGCGACCCGACTCTCTCTGCCGAGGCAGTGCGGGCCTACACCGAGGCACGCCTCCCCGTCGCGGAGCGCCGCGTCGGCCCGACGATCACCTACTCGATCTTCCAGAGCCGCTACCTGCGTCTGGTCGAGCTCGACACCTACGGCGTTGGCGAAGAGGTCCGGCGCGGGCAGGGCGCGAGCGCGACGATCTCGTACATGGAGCCGGGCCTTGGCGCCGACGAGCGCCGCGCCGATGCGTCGGTCGGCTACGACGTGCTCGTCGCGATGGGCGACGACGCCTTCATCTCTGGCGCGGCGGGACTCGGCCTTCGGCTGCGCTCAGAGGCGACGGACCTGGTGCCGAGCGCGTCGCTGCGGGTCGTGACCCCCCGGGTGATGCAGGGTCGGATCGTCGCACGCGCCGGGTTCGCCGCGATCGAGCGCGACACGCGCAACGCGCTGTTCTCGATCGGCGGCGACAGCGGTCTGCGCGGCTACCCGATCGGCTTCGTCGAGGGGAACCGACGCCTGCAGACCAACGTCGAGTGGCGGTCGCGACCGGTGCGCCTGTTTCAGGCGCGGCTTGGCGCCGTCGCCTTCGCAGACGCCGGCGGCGCGTGGCGCGACGGAGAGGGTGTTGCGCTCTACCCGAGCGTGGGGGTGGGCCTGAGGCTGATGCTCCCGCTCCTCGGCACGATCGTCCGGGCCGGCGACATCTCGCTCCCGCTCGCTGGCCTGTCACGGCGGCCGCTGGTCTCGATCGGCGTCGGCCAGCGGTTCTGACCGACCGCGGTCGCGCGCGGCCGCCACCGCGACATGGGATCGAGCACGGCCAGCGGTCGCGCCGCGCTACGGGAGTCCGGCGTCGGACTCGCCTGCGAACCGAACGACGTCTTGCTCGGTGAGCAGGAAGACGGTCCGGTACACGTCACCTTCGGGCCAGCGATAGCGGTCGCAGAAGAGGTGGACGATCTCTGGGAGCGTCGGTGCCTCGGCGAGGCTCGCGACGACGCGCATCGCGCGGGACGACAGGCTCAACCCGCGGAGCTCGTCGCCGCTGCGGCGCTGCTCGAGGAGCGCGGCGCGGTGAGGTCGGTAGAATCGTCTGAAGTACCGCGTCTCGGCCCGCTCGGCCACGCCGCGTAGCAGCAGATCGCCGATGCTGACCTCGATCGCGAACGGGTCGGGCACGAACTCGGCGCCGGCCCACCATGACCAGGCTCCTTCCTCCCAGAACAGACACGAGAGCAGCTTCTCGCTGAGCTGCATCTGCAGGAACTGGAACAGGCGCGACGCGGCGACTCCGCCGAGCGCGACGAGCGCCTCTCCGTCGGACAGCCCTTCGGCGCGGGCGCGAGCGGCGGCGGCCTCGGCCTCGTGCAGCGAGATCGTGTCGGACTCACGCAGGAGCGCGAGGAGATCATCTGCCGGATCGTCGCTGTCGACGGTGCGGAGCTCGCCAGCCGCGAAGTAGAGGTCCTTGGTCAGGCCGTCTGCCTGAAGCCGCAGTCGGCCGGACGCCTTGCGGATGTGCAGCCGATGCAGCAGCCGGAAGACGCTCGCCTCGCCGAAGCTCCCCTGACGCGTCGGCCGGGGCGCCCGTCGCGCGTCATCGCGTCGAAGCGCTTCGGCCTCGTGCTGGGAGAGAGTCGGCTCGGTGATCGCGTGATTCGAGGTCGTCCTGCCCGTGCGCACCGCCGGTGGCGGCCGGGTGTCGGAGGCGTCGATGGCGGGCTGTGCACCGGACTCGGAGAGGTCGGGTGCGCGCCCGCCCCGGGCGTCGCTCCACGGGGGTGCCGCAGCGCGCCCGGAGTCGCCGCGCGCGGCGGTGCCGGCGCCGATCCGAAGCGAGGCGCCCGAATCTGCAAGGCCAGGCGCGGGACCTGAGTCCCTGCCGACGCGTGCCTGCGGGCCCGAGGTGCTGGCGCGGCGGAACTGACCGGACTCGAGCTCCGGGCGCGGCGCGGCAGCGGGGACCGGGACCGGTTCACGCTCGATCGCCGGCGGGAGCGAGATGGACACACCGGTCGGCGTCTTTGCGTCCTGTCGGTCGCGCCCGGTTCTCTCGACCACTGCGGCGCGCGCTGCGGACTGGGCGCCGCTGGTGGTTGGGCGGCCGCGAATGATCGGCGAATCGGTCGATTCGATCGCAACGCTCTCGCGCGTTGCCTGCTTGTTCGGGTCGCGCAGCGCGCCGCTGGTCTCGACCCGACCGCTCGCGCCGGACTCGGACCCGGGGGCGCCGCGGACGCGCAGGCGCCGGCGGGCGCGCGGGTTGATGCCGGCGAGCGACAAGTCCTCCCAGTCTGTCCCGGTTGCCCGCGCGCCCATTCCGCTCGCGTCGTCGAGCTGTGGCGCGGGCCCGGGTCGTGGGACGTCGGCGAACTCGGCGAACGCAGCGACGCTCTTCCAGTCGGCGGCGCCGAGCGCGATGGCCTCGATGTCGTTCGGCACTCGGGACGCGAGCAGCTCCTCCATGAGCCCAACCCGCATGGGCCCGTGGATCACGCCTTCGCGGTCGCGATACCGGTACGCGGCCTGGTTCGCGCTCGCGACGACGCCGAAGCCGTGGTCATCGGCAGGATCGAGGGTCCGCCGCTCGCGCTCGGCCTCGATCTTGTCGGCGAACAGCTCTGCGAGGTAGGCGGCGAGCGGCGCGGCGCTCAGCTTGATTCGGTTCTCGACGGCGTAGTCACGCAGAGCGTCGAGGAGATCGCCGGCGGTCTGGAACCGCTCGTCGGGTCGGCGCTTGAGTCCGCGCCGGATGATCTGCTCGAGCCCTTCCGAGATCCGCCCGACGCGCTCGAGGTCCTCCTCGATGTCGGCGTCGCGGATCTTGAGCATCACGTCGAGGTCGTTCGGCGCCTTGAACAGGCGCGTCATCGTCAGCATCTCGAACAGGATGACGGTGGCCGCGAACACGTCGGAGCGCCGGTCGATCAGGCTCCCCGTCACTTGCTCCGGGCTCATGTACCCGGTCTTCCCCTTCTGGGTCCCGACCTCGGTGTGGCTCGACTGCATCTGCGACTTCGCGATGCCGAAGTCGCCGACCTTCACCTGGCCGTCGTAGGACAGGAGGATGTTCGAAGGCGACACGTCGCGATGGACGATGTGCATCGGCTTGCCAAGCGCGTCGACCGCGCCGTGCGCGAAGTCGAGGCCCTTGAGCATCTCGGTGACGATGTAGAGCGTGATCTCGATCGGCAGGCGCGTTCCGCGGCGCGCCGAGCGCGCGAGGACGTCGAGGAGGTCCTTCCCCGAGACGTACTCCATCGCGATGAACAGGTGCCCGTCGATGTCGCCGAGGTCGAGCACCTGCACGATGTTCGGGTGCGTCAGGTAGGCGGTGAGCTTCGCCTCGTCGACGAACATGCTGACGAACTGCTCGTCGTCGAGCAGCGTCGCCAGGATTTTCTTGATCGCGCACTCCTTGACGAAGCCCGCGGTCCCGAAGGTCTTCGAGCGATAGACCTCCGCCATACCCCCGCGACCGATCCGGTCGAGCAGGAGGTACTTACCGAACCGACGCGGCGTGAAGCTCGCCTTGGGGTCGACCTGCATCAGTACCGATCGGGGAGAACGCGCGTGGCATTATCTCACGCAACCGGCAGGGACGCAAACCGCGGCGAATTGCTGCTCAGAGGCGGTTCGCCACGCGCTGCGCGAGCGCACGAAGCTGGGCGGCGTCGCACAGCGCGCGGTCGCAGGTAACGACGGCCATGCTCTTGCTCGCCCGGTGCTGGAACGCGTAGTGTCGGATCCCCTCGAAGTCGGCTGAGAAAGCCTCGTTCCCAACCGCCGAGTTCTCCAGCGTCGAGTCGAAGTAGGTCTCTTTCAGACGTCGATACTGAGCGCTCAGATCGCGAGGGTCAGCGTACTCCCACACCTGGACCGCGAAGCCGAAGCCGCCGTTCGCCTGGATGCGGATCGCGTTGTAGTCCGGGCTCGGCGCGATCCCCTCCAGCGTCGTCTCCATCAGCTCGCCCTGAAAGCGGGTCAGCTCGCGGATGTCGGCCCGCGTCAGCAGGTCGGCGACGAACAGCGGATCGGGCGGTGCCAGCCCCAGCCGCGCTGCCAGCTCGCGGCTCGCTTCGACCTCTGGCCGTCGCTCGACCGCGCGCAGCTCCGGCGGCGCGATCGGCGGTGGGGTCGGCGCCGCCTCGCCCACCGCCTCGCTCCCGTCGGACGGCGTCGCGGCCGCCTCGCCCTCGGGCGCAGACGCCTCGTTCGCCTCCGCGGCCGACCCCTCACCGACGGCAGCCGGATCCGCGTCGCCCGAGCACCGGTCGCAGGCCACGGCGCTTAGGCCGAACCACGCGGCCAGCGCGATCGCCGCTCGATGTCGCTCCATGCTCGTCTTCAATACTGCTCTCCGTCGACCCGAGCCGGGCCAGCCCCCGGCTCGCGCTCGTCCACGCCGAACACGGCGCCGGCGGCCACGAAGGGGCCGATGATACGGTGGTCGAGGTCGAGCGCAAGGATGTCGAGGTCTCGCGCCAGATGATCACAGGATCGCAGCGCCGCGGCGATGTATTCCGCACCGAACGTGCCGACCCGCTCGGCCAGCGATGCCGGGGCCGGCGGCGCGAGCCGCTGCATCTGGCTGTCGCGCTCCGCCTCCCCCCAGCCAGCCTCCGTCGCCACGCGATCCATCACCGCGTCGCCCAGCTCAGCCAGCCGTGCGTCCACCGCCGCCAGCGGCAGCTCCACCAGTCGGTCACGGACGGCCCCTCGGAGCGCCTCGGCCTCGGACAGGTAGCCCTCCAGCCGCCGCCGAAGTGTCCGAGACTCCGGCGGGCCGAGACGGATCGCGATCTCTTCGATCACTTCCGTGACCGCCGCGTCGACGCCCTCGGCCCCAGCCAGCACCACTTCGGCGCCTTCGCGGTAGGCCGACGCCGCCCGCTCGCGCAGCCGCCCCTTCGCCAGCGCCCGGTCGTCTGCGTGAAGCTCCAGGCGCGCGAACAGCCCCGAGCCCGGGCTGACCATCTGCGCGAGCTCGTCTGCGACCCGCGCGCGCCCATCCTGCAGGCGCCGGTTGACCACCGACCGCCAGGTCCCCGTCACGTCGCCGAGCCAACGCGCCTCGCGCCGCCCCAGCTCGTCGCGCAGCGCGGTCAACGCGGCGGCGCCCTCCCCCACGGTCGCCGCGGCGCGCCCGCCCGCCTCGACGGCCAACCGGATCAGCGCTGCGAGCTCCGTCGTCAGCTCGAGCGCCTTGAGGCGACCGGCCCGCTCGAACACCCGCGCGTCGAGCGCCTCGCGGAGCGTCGCCCAGCCTCCGTCATCCGCAGGAGCTTCCTCGCCGTCTTCCCGGGGACGCCGGGCCTCGAGCGCCCGCAGCGCCGACAGCCAATACACCCCGATCACGTCTTCCCGAAGGTAGTTACGCACGTGTGCCTCGACCTCGACCCGCGCCTCGGGATCGATTCGATCCGACTTGTTGAGCACGACGAGCAGCCTCTCCGCCGGGTTCGGGATCTCGCGCAACCGTGCGAACTGCGTCCCCGACAGCGCCTGGTTCACGTCGACCACCCATACGACGGCGTCGGCCGTCCGCAGCGCGGTCGCCGCGCGCTCCTCGTGCGCCGCGTCGGGCGCGTTGAAGCCCGGCGTGTCCCATAGGTGCACCGCCCGCAGGTCCGGGTGCGGGTAGCACAGCTCCAGCGCGGCGATCGACTCCGGCTCCCGGCGTGTGAGGCGCGCCGCCTCGGCGTACGGAACTTCGACCACCGAGCCATCGTGCCGCGTCCACCGCGCGACGCGGCGCGGTCCGTACCGCACGACGTTCACGTGGCTCGTCGTCGGTAGCACGCCCGTCGCCAGCATCGCCTCGCCGACGAACGCGTTGATCCACGTCGACTTGCCGGCGTTGAACTCACCCAGCACAGCGACCGCGAGCGGCGCGTCTAGCCGCTGCCGCAGCGCCGTCACGCGCGGGAGCAGCGCGGTGAGCAGAGGGTGCGACGCCGTTGCGCGCCCCAGCGCATCGAGAAAGGGGACGAGCGTGCCCGCGTCGAGCTCGGCCGCAGAGGGTAGCGAAGGGAGCGCCGGCGCCAGCCGCGCCACGGCCGATGCCAGCCGCGCGGCGACGTCACGACGCCACGGCGCGAGCACCGATGCCTCCCGAAGCAGCGCGAGCGCCTCGACCGTGTCGCCCGTCTGCAGCGCGAGCTCGCCCAGTACGTCGAGCTCGTCGGCGCTCATCCGCGCCGCGCGTAGCCCCGCGAGCGTCCGGGTCGCGGCCTCGATATCACCGCACGCGAGCTCCGCACGCCCAAGAGCGGCGATCGCCGCCCGCCCGCGGTCGGACCGCGCGACACCTTCGCGCGCGGCGTCGAGAGCCTCGGCGGTCGCTCCGGTCGCGAGGGCGCTCCTCGAGAGACCAACCCAGCCGTCTGCCGCGTCTTCGAACACGAGCGATGCACGCCAGGCGTCTGCGGCGGCCTCCCATGCGCCGCCCGTCTCGAGACAGCCGGCGACCGCGCGCTGCAGTCTCGCCTGCGAGGACAGCGGTGCCATCGTGAGCGCGTGCCGCAGGAGAGGCATCGCGCCGGCGACGTCGCCCTCGGTGCGCAAGAGCAGCCCCAGCCCCTCCAGCGCCTCTGCGTTGTCGGACGACCGCTCGAGGACCCGCTCCAGCAACCCGCGGCAAGCGGTCCGATCGCCCGCGGCGCCCCGCTCGCGCCGAAGCCGCGCGGCGAGCAGCAGCGCCTCGAGCGAGGCCGGCTCCTGCTCCAGGAGCGGCGCGAGCACTGCGAGGCCGGCGTCCAGATCGCCGTCCGCCTCCAGCGCGCGAGCGAGACGTGTCGCCAGCTGGGGGTCGGTCGGGGCCAATCGGTGCGCCAGGCGAAGGGCCGCGATGGCGCGCTGCGGTGGACCGATTCGCTCGTCGAGTGCAGCCACAGCGAGCAAGAGCTCGAGTCGCTCGGGATCGGCGGGCCTCCGCGCCAGCGCGCGATCGAAGTGCTCGCGCGCAGTTCGCAACGCGCCGAGCTCCGTCCAGATCCGACCGAGCTGGACGCGCACGAGAGTGTCGTCACGCAGCTCGACGGCGCGACCCAGCTCGTCCGCAGCGGCGCGGAGGTCGCCCCTTGCCTCGAGCGCCAGCCCGGCGAGCACTCGTGCGCGCCACGTGTTGGGGCGCACGGCGTCGACGGCCCGCACGAGGGCGAGCGCGCCGTCGGCATCGCCACCGGCGAGCCGCTGCTCCGCATCGTCGAGGCGCCGAACAAGGTCCCCCGGGAGAGAGACGTCGTCGATCAGCTCCCCGAGCCGCTCGCCGAGACGGTCGATCAGGCCCACGTCAGCGCTCGTTTAGCGCGTCGTCGAGCTCGGAGCGGGTGATGACGCCGCGGCGCAGCAGGATCGACACCACCGCACGCACCAGCACATCGGGCGGTCGCGACTCCCAGCCAGCGGCCGGAACCGCGCTCTCGGACGGCGCGCCGCGACGCGTGAACCCACGCACGGACTCGGCAGGTCGCGACGGCTCGACGCCGCGGCGGGGACGCTGCTCCGCCGAGGGGGGCGCGGCGGACCTCGTCTCCACAGCGGCGTGTGTGTCCGTCGGCTGGTCGTCGATGGGACTGAACCCGGTCGGCGAGGTCACCTGCTCGTGGCGGTTTCGGGGGATGTCGTCGAGGAGGCTCAGGGCCGAGAGCATCTCGGACGGCTGGGCCTGCTCGAGGTCGTCGAGCACGCTCCCGAACAGGTCCGGATGCACGCTCCGTTCGTGGCGGTCGCGGGCAGCAGAGCGGGCGCTGCCCGCGACGGTGCCAGCGGCGGGCGCCGTGGACGCGCCGGCGGGCGCGGCGGAGCCTGCTGCCTTGATCGCGTCGGGATAGACCCTCCGCACGGCTCCATCGAGGTCGAGCGGACCGGCAAGCAGCGGCACGAGCGGGTATGGGCAACGCACCGAAACCGCTTCGAGCGCGTCGAGATCCTGCGGATCCTCCATCGCAACAAACAGGGTGAGCTCTCCGTCACGAGGCTTCAGCCCGACCGGGAGCACGCGATGGCGCCGGACCACATCTGCGGGCAGCAGGTCCACGAGCATCTTCTTCGCTGTGAAGTTCTCGAGCGATACGCTCGGGACGGCGAGCGCGGCCGCGAGGTGCCCCACCAGCGTGGCCTCTTGCACGCGTCCGGACTGGACGGCAGCGCGATACAGCGAGGTCCCACGCTGAAGCGCGAGACCCTCGAGCTCGCGCACCGTCTCCGCGCTGGCGAGGCCCGCCGCGCTGAGGGTCCGGCGGATGCGTTCGTCG